>JALNWS010000210.1 GCA_023230755.1 Azoarcus sp. | reverse complement strand
GGAAGGGGGTCGATGGCGTGGAGGAAAATGCCGGAGAACAGCAGCAGTGCCGCCCACGCCAGCATGCTGGCCAGCGCGGGCAGCACCGGCATCAGCATCCACAATGCGACGGCCAGCAGGAGCACGCCGAAGGCTTTCTTGACGCCTTCCATCCACGGCCCGGTCCTGGGCAGGACCGAACGTGCAGCGAGTCCCACGGCGAGCAGCGGCATGCCCATGCCGAGCGCCATGATGAACAGTGCGAAGCCGCCGAGCACCGCATCACCCGTCTGCGCGATGTAGAGCAGCGCGCCAGCCAGGGGGGCGGCGACGCAGGGGCCGACGATCAGCGCCGAGAGTACGCCCATGACGGCCACGCCGCCGAGGTGGCCGCCCTTGTTGTGACTGGCGGTATCGGCCAGCCGGCTCTGCAGCGACGACGGCAGCTGCAGCTCGTAGAAGCCGAACATCGACAGCGACAGCGCCACGAACACCAGCGCAAATCCCGACAGCACCCAGACGTTCTGCAGTGCGGCCGACAGCAGGGTGCCGGTGAGGCCGGCTGCCACGCCGGCGGCGGCGTAGGTGGCCGCCATGCCCAGTACGTAGGCGAGCGACAGCATGAAGGCACGGCTGCGCGAGATGTTGTGGCCGTGCCCCACGATGATGCCCGACAGGATGGGGATCATCGGGAAGGTGCAGGGAGTGAAGGCGAGCAGCAGCCCGAAGCCGAAGAAGCTTGCCAGCACCAGCGGGATGCTGGCATTCCTGAGCAGGCCGGCGATGCGACCGCTCTCGTCACCACTGACTGCAGACCTTGTACCGGACGCCGTTGCGGCAGGTGCCGGAGCAGCCGTCGACGCCTGGTCGAGCGCACGTTGCAGCAGGCTGTTGCCGGCCGGTGCGGCGCTCGTGGTGAGGTCGATGTCGGCTGATTGCGGGGTGGGCGGATAGCAGATGCCGCCGTCCCAGCAGCCCTGACTGCTCACATGGAGAACGAAGCGCTTGACGTCGGCCGGAGCGGTGACCGGCAGCAGGATGCGCAGCTCACCGCGATAGGTTTCGACTTCGCCGAAAAACTCGTCCTGCTTGATCTTGCCGGGCGGACGGTCGGCTTCGCCCAGCACCACGCTCGTCGGCTCGGCGTCGAAACGGAACTTGCTGCCGTACAGGTAATAGTCGGGTGCCACGTCGAACACGATCTCGACCGTTTGCGGGTCGAGCGCGCGGGCCGTCATCGCAAACGCCTTCTCTGGCTCGATGGGGTCGGCCGCCTGGCCGGGCAAGGAAAACAGGCTTGCCAGCAAGGCAAGCAGAATCAGCAGACGTTGCATCGTGTTCTTATCGTGTCAGAGGGCGGGGGCGCCGGGCGCGGTTTGGTTGTCGATCCAGCCGAGGTATGCGGCAAGGCCAAGCTCGATAGGGACTGCAACAATCTCGGGAAGTTCGTAAGGATGCGCGTCGACGATTGCCGCCTCAAGCGCCGGATAGCGTGCGGAAGTCGTTTTGATCAGCATCGGCACCTCGGTGCTGTGCTCGATGCCACCCTGCCAGCGATACACCGAGGTGCAGGGTGCGAGGATGTTTACGCAGGCAGCCAGCTGCTGCGCGACCAGGTGCTCGGCAAGCGCATTGGCCGCAGGCAGGTCAGGGAGGTTGGTAAGGACGATCAGGTTTTGAGTCATCTCGTGGATCGTGCATGAGCGTGATCGACATTATCGCGGAGTCGGGGTGCTTACGGTTTGCCTTCAGTCAAGTGGCTTGAGATCGCCGCCGTGGCGAACACATGCAGCACACGGGCCATAAGCGTTTTTCCCGGCGTCTTTGCGCTCACCTTTCGTCTGGCGCATCGTACACAAGCCCGCTGTCGCAAGCTTGTCTGGCCGGCAGCGGGTTTGCGCGTGATCAAGCCCCTTTTCATCTTGCGTGGGTAGAATCCCCGAGGCGCGGCGGACGCGTGGAACGAAACCGCCTGCCGCAGTGTGATGTCCGCCCTCCATGCCGGAACGAAGAGTCCCATGCCGGGGTCCGGGTCTGTTGATTGTCGGGAGAATGTTGATGTTCCATGCGAAAGCCAGGCGATTTCTGCTCTCGGTTTGCTGTTTTTCAGTGCTCGGCGGGCTGCCGTTTTCAGCGGCCAGTGCCGCAGACGCGGTGCCGGCGGCAAAACTTGTTGCGCAATTGCAAGGCAACCCGGCTGATCTGCAGGTGGCGCAGGCCGAAGGCAGGAAGTCCTCGTTTTTCTGTGCCAACTGCCATGGTGAGAGTGGGATGAGTCGCTATCCTGAAGTTCCCAATCTGGCCGGCCAGCACCCCGACTATCTGCTCAGACAGATTGATGCCTTTCTGTCCGGCAAGCGCAAGGATGAGTTCATGGAAGGGCTGATGAAGGTACTCAGCGACCGTGACAAGGCGGCAATTGCGCTCTTTTATGCGGCATCTCCGGTGCAGCCCGTGAGTACGCCCGGACCGCGTGCACGGGAAGGTGAAGCGTATTTTGCCAAGCTGTGTGCGCGCTGCCATCGGGAGGATGCGCGCGGAGGAGACACCTTTCCGCGCCTGGCCGGACAACAGCGCGAATATATCCGCATCAGCCTGACGCGCTACCTGACGCAGTCGGGAGAGCGCTTCTACGCCCCGATGACGGCGGCCGTGACCCAGCTTGGCAAGGGCAACATCGATGCGGTGGCCGACTACCTCTCCGGCCTGAAGTAACCCTGTACAATCCCGGCGGCCTGAAGTAGGCCCTGTCTTTCGCGCTGCAGGCGGCTTCCGACGATCCCCTGCACGCGTGTGCCGCGCATTCGGCCTGTGAATGAAAACCGAACCCGGCTGTGAACGATGAACCCTGACTCCAGAACACGACCGCGGCAGGACTGGCAGAGGCGATCGCTGGTTCTCGCGCTTGTCGCCGGTTTTTGCTTTGCCTGCCATGACAGCGCGCTGGCTGCCGCATCGGCGGACGAGTTTGAGCTTGCCGAACTGTCGCTCGACGACCTGCTGCGCATCGAGGTCATCGGCGCGACGCGCTATGCACAACCCCTGTCCGACACGCCCGCCTCGGTTACCGTCATCGGGCGCGAAGAGCTGCAGAACCAGGCTTATCGCAACCTTGGTGAGGCCCTGTCCACCGTGCGTGGCGTGTTTACGTCCAGCGATCGCAATTACACCTATCTCGGCGTCAGGGGCTTCAACCGCTCGGGGGACTACAACTCCCGGATGCTGCTGCTCACCGACGGCGCCCGTCGCAACGACGCGCTGTTCGATCAGGCTCTGATCGGAAACGAGTCACCGGTTGAGATGGACTGGGTCAAGCGGCTCGAGTTCGTCTCTGGCCCGTCGTCGGCGGTGTACGGCGGCAATGCACTGTTCGGGATCATCAACCTCGTGATGCTCGATGGTGGAGACGTCAATGGCACGCGAGTCAGCGTCGACGCGGGCAGCGGGCAGGGCCGGCGCATCGGACTGGTGGCGGGGCAGCGCCTCGAGGGCGGCGGCGACTGGTTTTTCGGCCTCTCCACCTACGGTGCTGAGGGCAAGGATCACTACTATCGGGATTACGACGGCGGCACGGGCGATGGCTGGGCGCGCGGCATCGATGGCGAGCATTACCGCAAGGCCTACGGCAAGCTGAGCCTCGGCAACTGGCGCCTGGTGGGGAGTTTCTCGGAACGAGAGAAGGCGATGCCGGGCGCGCCATTCGGCACTGCATTCGGTGAGTCCGGCAGTGACATCCTGGATCGCGGTTCGCTGATCGCGCTGTCCTACGACGGCACGCTGGGCAACGCGTGGCAGCAGCACTTCTCCATCTTCAACGGCGCCTACCTTTATCAGGGCGACTACCGTTACGCGGGCGGTGTCGCCAGTCGCGACGAGGGCATAGCCAACTGGAGCGGGCTCAACTACCGGTTGAGTGGAGCCGCAGGGCCGGATCATCACTGGATGCTCGGCACCGAGGCGCAGTGGAACACGAAGCTGGAGCAGCGCTATTTCGATCGTGCACCCTATGTCGAGTTCACGCGCACGAACGACCCTTCGAGCACGGCCGGCTTCTTCGTGCAGGACGAGTGGCGCTTTCATCCGCAATGGCTGCTCAACCTGAGCCTGCGTCACGACAAACACAGCGACTATGCGGCTATCGCATCGCCGCGGATTGCGCTCATCTACCAGCCCAACCCGGATCTGACCCTGAGGGCGGCCTTAGTGCGCTCGTACCGGGCGCCCAACGCCTATGAGCGCTTCTACACCGATGGAAGCACCCAGAAAGCCAATCCGGACCTCAACCCCGAACGGATCCGCAGCGCTGAACTCACCGCCGACTTCCGCCTCGGTCGCAGTGGCAGGGCAGGAGTCAGCGTCTATCGCAACAACATCGATGACATGATCGGCGAGCAGCTCGACCCCGATGACGGCATGTGGGTCTATGCCAACCTGCCGCGCGTGCAGTCGCATGGTGTCGAGCTTGACGCCGAGAACACCTGGTCGGGCGGCTACAGGCTCCGCGGCAGTCTTGCGTGGCAGCGTTCGCGCCTGAGCGGCGGCAGCAGCCTGAAGAACTCTCCTGCCTTCCTCGGGAAAGTGGTGTTCTCGATGCCGCTGGATGCGCGCTGGATGCTCGCCGGGCAATGGCAGGGCATGACTTCGCGTCAGTCGAAGGCGGACCGGGTTGCCGGCCACGGTGTGCTCAACGTCGTGCTCTCGTCGGCGCCGCTGGCAGCTTACGGTGAGTGGAGTCTCGGCATCTACAATCTTACGGATCAGCGCTACGCCGATCCGGCCTCGTCCGCCTTCGTGCAGGACAGCATCGACCAAGACCGGCGACAGTTTCGTGTGCGCTGGCAGGTGGCACTGTGAGCCACCCTGTCATGCGTATCCTCATCCTCGTCTGTGCCGCCGCACTGACGCTCGCAGTGGCCCTTCCCGGTCATGCGATGGCCCAGCAGCGGGCGGCCGAACCCGACCTCAAGGCGGCGATCCTGATCAATATGCTGCTGTTCGTCGACTGGCCCCCGCTTGACCCGGCATCGGGCAATCTGCTGTCAGTGTGTTACTTCAGAAGCAGTCCGGTTGCGGATGCGCTGGAGGCACTGGATCACAAGGTGATCAGGGGCCGCCAGCTCAATGTGATCCGCGTCGATGCCAGTGCGCTCGATCAGTGTCATGCCGCGTACCTCGCGCCGGGCGACGAGGCCCTGCTGGGCCAGATGCGCCGTGGTGCGCTGCCGAACGGCGTGCTGCTTGCGGGTGACACGCCGGGCTATCTTGATCGCGGGGTCATGATCAATCTGGCGCTGACCTCGGGCAAAGTCACGTTCGATGTCGATCTGCCAGCCCTGCGCCGCTCGGGGCTGAGCCTGAGCTCTAAGGCGCTGCGTCTGGCGCGCTCGGTGAGGGAGTAGTCATGGCCCTCGCCCACAGCATTCCGCGCGCGCATCGACTGAGCCTGCTCTCGACCGGGCTGGCGCTGCTGATCGCGTTCGTCCTGCTGATCGTGCACCAGTATTTCGTCGGACGTCAGGTTCTGCTCGACGAACTCAGGACGGAAGCGGCCATCATTGCAGAGAACAGCAGTGCCGCAGTGGTGTTCAACGACGGCGAGGCGGCCGGTGAGATCGTCGCGGCCATCCGCCTGACGCCGCGCATCCTGTCGGCTGCGCTGTACCGTGCCGACGCCAGATTTCTGGCCTCGTGGCCGGCAAATGATCCGGCCTTTCCGCCCTCGCTGGAGCCGGCCATCGACGGCGATTGGCTCGGTGCCAATGCGGTGCCGAGCGAAACCACGCTGGGTCTGACGGGTGGGGTGATGCGCGAGGCCGTCCGGGTAGATGGTGACACGGTCGGCACCCTGATCCTGAATGTGGACTTCAGCTCCCTGTACTGGCGCCTGCTCGAGTATGCGGGCGGGGTGCTCGGTATTGCGTCGGTGGCGCTGAGCCTCGCCTATCGTCTCACCAGCAGGTTGCGCAAACAGGTCTCCAGCACTGAAAGACGCCTGGAGCGGCTCGCCCTGTACGACCACGTAACCAACCTGCCCAACAGACGCCAGTTCGAGCAGGAACTGCGCAAGGCTGTTGGCCGGGTAGGGCGCGACGGTGCGACGGCGGCGCTGCTGTTTCTGGATGTCGACGACTTCAAGAAGGTCAATGACTCGTTCGGTCACGAGGTCGGTGACCAGGTGCTGACCATGATCGGGCAGCGCCTGATGCACACCGTGCGCGGCGATGATGTTGTTGCGCGCATTGGCGGCGACGAGTTTGCCGTGGTGCTGCTCGACATCGGCGGCCCCGACAATGCGGCAACGGTAGCGCGCAACCTGATTGCGGCAATTGGCGCACCGTTCTCGACTGAGCCCACGCCGACCCACATCGGGCTCAGTGTGGGCATCGCCATGATGCCGGCCGATGGCGACGATCCCGCGGCCTTGCTGCGCCATGCCGACATGGCGATGTACGTTGCCAAGGCGGAGGGCAAGAACCGCTTCCAGTTCTTCACCGAGGCGATCGACGGCAAGGTGCGGCAGGACCTCAGGCTCGAGTCCGCCTTGCGTCAGGCACTCGAGCACAATGGCACCGGTCTGTGGGTGGCCTATCAGCCCAAGCTGTGCGCGAGAACGCGACAGGTGATCGGTGTTGAAGCGCTGGCGC
>JALNWS010000209.1 GCA_023230755.1 Azoarcus sp. | reverse complement strand
GCGCGAACTTCTCACGCAGCACATCGATGTCGAAGGGCAGTGAGTCGGCCAGGATCTCCTGGCGCATGAAGAAGCGCTTGCCGTCCACGTCCGCGTGATGGCTCGCCTCGGTGATCCAGCCCTGGTGACCGGCGAGGAATCCGCTGACGGCGGCGACGACCCCCACCCGGTCCGGGCAGGAAAGCGACAAGGTGTAGCGACGCGGTGGTGACATGCAAGCCCTCTGAAGTTTCATGTAACGAACTAATGATTCACATTTTGCACAGCAGCATTTTTCTAGTCAACTTATTTTCATCACAAGAAACAAAGATCT
Source organism: Azoarcus sp. (assembly GCA_023230755.1). Classification (GTDB taxonomy): domain Bacteria; phylum Pseudomonadota; class Gammaproteobacteria; order Burkholderiales; family Rhodocyclaceae; genus Parazoarcus. Next base: position 6,425 of record JALNWS010000209.1, on the reverse strand, counting down.
TCCGGGCTTATGCAATAATTCTGGAAACGACTGTTTTGCAAAGGAGAAGTGATGTCCGACTCGACAACGACAGGGAGTCTCGAACGCTATCTGGGCAACACGCTGCGCGAAATCCGGCTCAAGCACGGACTCACGATTGCCGACGTGGCCACGCTCGCCAACATCAGCCGCGGCATGCTGTCCAAGATCGAGAACGCACAGACGGCGACCAGCCTGGAGACCCTGTCCCGCCTTGCGCATGCGCTTGGCGTCTCGCTTGCAGCCCTGTTCAAGAGCTACGACGTCCCGTCCGGCAGCGCCCAACTGGTGCCCAAGGGCGAAGGCATGGAGGTGGTGCGCCGCGGCACGAAGCGCGGCCACACCTACCATTTGCTGTCCTACGGCCAAGGGCCGACGAAGACCTTCGAGCCCTTCCTGATCACGATCGACCACGAGTCCGAAACCTTTCCCATCTTCGAGCACCCCGGAACGGAGTTCATCTACATGCTCGAGGGCAGCATCGAGTACCGCCATGGCCAGCACACCTACGTGCTCAACCCGGGCGATGCCCTCACCTTCGACGGTGAGGTTCCGCATGGGCCGGAAAAAATGATGCAGTGCCCGATCCGCTTTCTGAGCATCCTGATGTACCCGAACCCGGCCTGAACCGGCATGTTTGTGGCCTGCCACCAAGGCGGCGGCAGACCACGAAAGGCACGGCCATCGGGCTGACCCGACGGCCGTGCTGCGCTCCGTTCAGGAGTGATAGGCCGTTTCGCCGTGCGAGCTGATGTCCAGACCTTCGCGTTCCTCTTCTTCGGAGACGCGCAGCCCGATGGTCAGATCGACGAGCTTCAGGGCAATGAAGGACACCACGGCAGACCACACCACGGCTGTGCCCACCCCCCAGGCCTGGGCGATCACCTGCGACACCATGTCGTACTCCGCGACCGAATCCGTCACGTAGTCCCACACCCCGGTACCGCCGAGCGCAGGCGCGGCAAACACGCCGGTCAGCAGGGCGCCGATGATGCCGCCGATACCATGCACGCCGAATACGTCGAGCGAGTCATCCACGCCAAGCGCATGCTTGAGGCCATTGACGCCCCAGTAGCAGATCACGCCGACCAGACCGCCCATGATCAGGCTGCCCATCGGGCCAACGAAGCCGCACGCGGGGGTGATGACCACCAGGCCGGCGATCGCACCCGAGATCGCGCCGAGCATTGAAGGCTTGCCCTTGCGCGCCCACTCGGTCAGCGTCCACGCGAAGGTGGCGGCGCAGGTTGCGAGCATGGTGTTGATGACCGCCAGCGTGGCGACACCGGTGGCTTCCATGTTGGAACCGACGTTGAAGCCGAACCAGCCCACCCACAGCAGCGAACCACCGACCATCGTCATCGGCAGGTTGTGCGGAGCCATGGTTTCGCGGCCGTAGCCGATGCGCTTGCCCACCATGATCGCGGCAACCAGCGCGGCAATACCGGCATTGATGTGCACCACCGTGCCACCGGCGAAGTCGAGCGCGCCTTTCTGGAACAGGAAGCCTGCCGTGGCCGTTGCGGCATCGGCAGCCTCGGCGCTGGTATACGCGTCGGGGCCGGCCCAGAACCAGACCATGTGCGCCAGCGGCAGATACGAGAAGGTGAACCACAGCGCCATGAACACCAGCACTGCCGAGAACTTGATGCGCTCGGCGAAGGCGCCCACGATCAGCGCCGGGGTAATGGCGGCGAAGGTGAGCTGGAAAGCGATGTAGATGAACTCGGGCACGACCACACCCTTGCTGAAGGTGCCGGTCAGCGAATCTGCCGTCACACCCAGCAGAAAGAGTTTGTCGAAGCCGCCGATGAAGGCATTGCCTTCGGTGAAGGCGAGCGAGTAGCCGTAGATCGCCCACAGGATGCCGAGCATGCAGAACACCACCAGGGTCTGCATCAGCACCGAGAGCATGTTCTTGGCGCGTACCATGCCGCCGTAGAACAGCCCCAGGCCGGGCGCAGCCATCATCACCACGAGCAGGGTCGACACGATCAGCCAGGTGACGTCGCCCTTGTCGGGTACCGGTGCAGCAATCGTATCCGCCCAGGCGGGCGACATGAACAGCATGGCGAACAGCGTCGCCAGAGGCGCGAGAAATCTTTGCATCATGCTCTCCTTACAAGGCCTGCACGCCGGATTCCCCGGTGCGAATACGGACGGAATTCAGAAGATCGAAGACGAATATCTTTCCGTCGCCGATCTTTCCGGTGACGGCAGACTTCTCGATCGCGGTGACGGCGGCATCGACCTGAGCATCGTCCACCGCGACCTCAAGCTTGGTCTTGGGCAGAAAATCCACCACGTACTCGGCCCCGCGGTAGAGCTCGGTGTGCCCCTTCTGGCGCCCGAAACCCTTGACGTCGGTGACGGTGAGCCCCTGCACACCCACCTCGGCCAGCGCCATACGCACTTCTTCGAGCTTGAACGGCTTGATGATTGCGCTGATGAATTTCATTGCGCACGCCTTTGCGCCTGCATCGGCACCGCTGCTGTCCTGTTCATTTTCATGTTTTAGAAACTCCCTGCATTACGGACGAAGAAAAAATGTTTCCTCACATGAAAAGCAGGAGCCGTGCCAAGTGCGTGCCACCAGAAAAATCAATGTTTTACCTGTAGGAATATTTGATTCATGCACAAGAATGCGGCCTGAGGCCTGAATCCGCACCACGATGGATCGCGAATGCGCCGCATCGCGGCAGTTACGCGAGATCCGGGAGTCGAATGCGGCAGGGGCACGTATGACGGAACGCTGACCGCAGCGGCGACGCCTGCTCCGCCAGCGCGATGGGTCGGCGCCGATTCTTTCAGACTGAAAGCAGATCGAAAGCAGTGCCTCGTATCTTCCGTCACGCGTCGTCAGCGCCCCATGCGCAGCGACTGGATGAGATTGCATAACGGAGGAGACCCGAGATGTTGAACAAGACCCTTATTGCCATTGCCGCCACCCTTGCCCTGGGCAGCGCCCACGCCGCCGCACCGGAGAAACCCGAGTGCATCGCGCCCGCCACACCCGGCGGCGGCTTCGACCTGACCTGCAAGCTCGTACAGGGTGGACTGCAGAACGGCAAGTTCATCGAAGCACCGATGCGCGTGACCTACATGCCGGGCGGCATCGGCGCAGTGGCCTACAACACCCTGATCGCGCAGCGTCCTGACGAGGGCGGCACAATCGTGGCCTTCTCCGGCGGTTCGCGGCTCAACCTGGCCATCGGCAAGTTCGGCCGCTACACCGTCGATGACGTGAAGTAGCTCGGCTCGGCCGGCACCGACTACGGCGCGATCATCGTTCGCGCCAACTCGCCCTTCACCAACCCCAGGGAGCTGATGGCCGCCATCAAGGCCGACCCGAGCAAGGTCGTTTTCGGTGCCGGCGGTTCGGTGGGCAGCCAGGAATGGATGAAGTCGGCACTGGTCGCGAAAGCCGCCGGGACGATGCGCACCGTCGGCACCAGGTTGCCCGCACGTCGCAACAAGGCCTTGATGCGGGCCTCGAGCGCCGAAAGGTCGAAGGGTTTGGGCAGGTAATCGTCCTGCCCCGAGATTGAGGCCACGCACCTTGTCCTCGGTACTGCTGCGTGCGGTCAGCACCACCACCGGAATCTGCGCGGTCGTCTCGCGCTGGCGCATCCGCCGCAGCACTTCGAGGCCATCGAGCCCGGGCAGGGACAGATCGAGGATCAGCGCATCGCAGGGCTGAGTCGCCAGGGCGTGGTCGGCATGGTCGCCGCGGGTCATCACATCGACCGCGAAACCCGCCTAGATCAGGGCCTTCGATACCCACTCAGCCAAGTCTGCATGGTCTTCCACGAGAAGCAGGCGCATGGTGATGAAAGTGGATCGAAAGGTTGATAGCCGATTATCCTGCCGGAAGAAATCTTTCATGCAAAGCTTCACCCACCCCAACCGGAGGAAGCGTGTGATCCGAACGTCATCAGCCCTGACCCGGCTGACCCTTCTTGCGTGCGCGCTGCCCGGTGCGGCGCAGCCTGTTTGCGCCCAGTCCACGTCCGAACTTCATGCCGCCGCAAGGCGCGAGGGCGTGGTCGCGATCTACGCTGCCACCGACAGCAGCGTCGCCCGGCCCCTGATTGAGGACTTCGGCACGCTCTCCCCCGAGGTCCGCGTCGACTATCGCGACATGGGCTCCACCGAGCTCTACCAACGGTTCATTGCGGAATCCAAGGCAGGCGGGGCGGCCGATCTGGTGTGGAGTTCGGCCATGGATCTGCATGGTTAAACTGGTCAACGACGGTTATTCCCAAGCCTACCGTTCCGACGAGACCACGGCGCGGCCAAAGTGGGCGGTGTGGAAAGACGAAGCCTTCGGCACCAGCCTCGATCGGGAACTGGGCAGCACATTCCGCCCGATTCGCATCGGCGCCGGCCTGCTCACCTACCTCGATCAACTCAAGGGCCGTAACTTCCTGATCCAGTGGCGCAACACCATCGCGCCACCGCCATGAAGCACCGCATCGAACCAAAGTCATTCCATGTCACTACGTCCGCTCGCCGGCAATTTCCGTGCGTTTTCCCTCATCTGTCTGACCCTGCTCCTCGCCGCCGTCGCCGGCGCCACCGCTCAGGCGGTGCATAGCCCGCTGCCGTGGATGATCGGGCCGCTGTTCGCGGTCGCACTGCTGCGCATCCTCGGCGCCCCGCTGCAAGGGCCACCCGGCGGACGGCACGCAGGCCAGTGGGCCATTGGCACCGCACTCGGGCTGTACTTCACGCCGGAGGTCATCCGTCTGCTGCTCGACAACCTCCTGCTCGTCAGCCTCATTTCCGGTGGTGCGCTGGCAGTGGGCTTGCTGTGCGCCTTGCTCACCGCCCGTCTGGCTGCGGTGGACCTGCCCACTGCTTTTTTCGCCTCGCTGCCCGGCGGTGCGTCCGAGATGGCCGTCGTGGCCGAACGTTTCGGCGGCGCCATCGACCGCATTGCTGCCGCGCACGCCCTCAGGGTCATGGTCGTGGTGGCCGTGGTGCCCTTCGGCTTGAGCTGGTTCGGCGCACACGGCTCAGACCTCTACGAACCGCTGTCGATCGCCGTCGTGCCGGCACAGCTGCCTGCGCTGCTGGGGGCCAGCCTGTGCGGGGTGGGGCTGCTGACCCTACTGCGCATCGGCAATGCATGGGTGCTGGGACCACTGCTCGGAGTGGGGCTGGTGACCGCGCTCGGCATCAGTCTGTCGGCGCTGCCCTGGTGGGTGATCAACGGCGGCCAGCTGTTGATTGGCTGCGCGCTCGGCTGCCGCTTCTCGCCATCTTTCTTCCGTGCAGCACCGCATTTTCTGGCCGTAGCCACCCTTTCGGCGCTGTTCGCCGTCGCCCTCGGTTGCGTGCTCGCCTGCCTCGCCACCAGCGTGTCGGATACTCCGTTTGCCACCCTGGTGCTGTCTGCCGCACCGGGCGGCGTGGCCGAGATGTGCATCACCGCCAAGGTGCTGCACCTCGGCGTGCCAATGGTCACCGTGTGCCATGCCTTGCGGGTGATGGTGCTCACCCTTGGCGCCCCGTCGCTGTACAAGGTCTTCCTGCACATCTCCGGCTGACACGCCAACCCTGCGAGCATCGTCACACCGTCCGCGCGCCGGCCAACGGTGCGGCAGTCGCCGAAGTGCTCCATGCCTTTGCCGTTTGCGACAGCAGGGCCATTTCCTCCTCGGTGCTGATGCCGTCTGCATCGACGATGTCGTGCATGGTCTGCAGGATCAGCTGCTGGAAGCCGGGGTCGCGAATCTCATTGAGCAGCAGGCGCAGCACCTCTGGCGCCAGGCGCAGGGCCACACCGTCGAGATAGTCAGCGCCCTGCAACAGGTCCTGACAGTAGTCCTGCAGCACGCAGCCGAAGTCTGCCTCCACGATCTGCAGCCGTCTGGCGGCTTCGGAGCGTGTGGCCGAGTTCACCTCGGCCTGATCCAGCCCCCCATCGGCCAGTATCGTAACGGCCAGGATTCGTGCAGCGGCCTGGGCGCTGTCGGTTGCATATTGACGCATGTCTGTTTCTCCATGATCGAACCGGACCTTGCAGTCGGCTGCGATTGCTGCCGAGCGCTGCGGGTTCATCGACGGTCAGGCGAAATGCACTGACTGCGGATCCAGAGTAGGCGATGTCCAATGCACGATAAAGTCGAATATATTGACGCAACACATCGATTTTCTGGATGCATCCGCACAATGACGCTCAACTACAAACATCTGCGCTACTTCTGGACCGTAGCGCGCGCGGGCAGCATTGCGCAGGCCGCCAGGCTGCTGCACCTGACGCCGCACTCGATCAGCGCCCAGCTCACGACCCTGGAAACCAGCCTTGGTGCCAGCCTGTTCCGCCGCGTCGGGCGGCGCCTCGAACTTACCGATGCCGGACGGCGCATTCTGGGTCACGCCGATGAGATCTTTGCGCTCGG
>JALNWS010000208.1 GCA_023230755.1 Azoarcus sp. | reverse complement strand
TACGTGCTCGAGACCGGCGCGATCGCCATGGAAGGCCCGGCGGTGCAGCTCAAGGACGACCCGCGCGTGATCGAGGCCTACCTCGGCCTCGGCGGCAAGCACCAGGAAATGCTGGCCACCTGAGGGGGCGGGCAGCAGCCAATCCCGTCGTTGGACACGACAGTCGGACAAGGACAGAAATCATGGAAGCGCTTCGCATCATTCAGGATGAGCACCAGTCGCTGGCGGCCATCCTTCATGCCATCCGTCACATGACCAAGGAGATCGGCGAGGGCACGTTGCAGCCCGACTTCGGTCTGCTGAAGGCCATGGTGCACTATCTCGATGCCTACCCGGAAAAGAAACATCACCCCAAGGAAGACCAGTACCTTTTCGCCATCCTGAAGAAGCGCACCAGTGAGGGGGCCGAGGCGATGGCCAGGCTGGAGCAGGAACATGCGGTGGGCGACGATCGCATCAAGGCGCTCGAGGCCGCGCTCCATCAGTATGCGAGCGGCGCGCGCAACGGCTTCGATGCCTTCTCGCAGGCGTTCGAGCGCTTTGCCGAGTTCTATCGCAATCACATGCTGCTCGAAGAGCATGCGATCCTGCCGCTGGTGAAGAAATACTTCACCGCAGAGGACTGGGCCGAGGCTGCGGCGGGTTTCCGTGAAAACGCAGATCCGATGGCGGGCACCGGGGACCCCGCCACGCATGAAGACTTTCAGCGCATCTTCTCCAAACTCGTGGCGGCCGCGCCTGCACCGATCGGACTGGGCGGTGGGCCGTACAAGGAAGACTGACGTCCTTGCCATGCATATTTCGGCGCATACGCAGCACACGGGTGGGCGCTTCGGGGTAACATCTCCGGCTGCAGCGGTGGGTGCTGAATGCCATGAGTGTGCGGAATTTCGCAAAGATGGCGCCACGTAGTGCTTTCGGGTTGTTACTGACTGCGCCAGCGCGTGGGACAGTGCTAGAATCCGCCGGTAGATTCAATATTTCATTCCGTACACACCAATCAAATCGAGGAAAAGCATGAACAAAGGTGAATTCGTCGAAGCCCTTGCCGACCGTCTGGATGTTTCACGCGCTCAGGCTGATCGCGCGCTGTCCTCTGTGCTCGACATTGTTGCCGAACAACTCTCCAAGGGCGACAAGATTGCCTTCACCGGCTTTGGTTCTTTCGAAGTGTCCAAGCGCGCTGCACGCACCGGTCGTAACCCGCAGACTGGTGCCGCCATCGAAATCGCCGCTTCCAGCGTGCCGAAGTTCACCGCTGGCGCAACGCTGAAGGCTGCCGTCAACGGCAAGTAATACCCCAGGGATTCATCGAAAAGCGGCGGCAGACCGAAAGGTCGCCGCCGCTTTTTTTCTGCCGCTGGCGAATGATTCTTCGACAGCGGCAGAAAAACCCTTTATAATCCGCCTCGTTGTGCAATGCAGCAGCAGGGCCTCTCAGGTTGAGATGCGGAATTCGTTCCGCCGGACCGGCCCCAGGGACTGTTATCACAGCCCCATCGCCCCCGACCTCCCGCCGAACTCCTTTCGTTCTTCCGATCGATTGGCATCGCGACAACCGGTTGGTGCCGATGCGCGGTCGTTCAGGCTTGCCTGATGACCGGCCCACGCCCATCGCGCGCTTGTCGCCCGACGCTCCGGAACTGCCTACCCGCAGTTGCGTGGCGGCGCGATGCCTTGTGGTCCGAATTTTCGGACCCGAATCCGTCTGGCCACAAGCCAGCCAGCAATACAGGAAGAACCATGACATTTCAGAGCCTCGGCCTCGCCGACGAACTTATCAAAGCTGTTGAGCAAACCGGCTACACCATTCCGACCCCGGTGCAGAGGCAGGCGATTCCCGCCGCAATCGCCGGTTCGGACCTGCTGGTGTCCAGTCACACTGGTAGCGGCAAGACCGCAGCGTTCACGCTGCCCTCGCTGAACAAGCTCATCGACCGTCGTTCGGCACCTAGTGCAGGTCCGCGCGTTCTGGTACTGACGCCCACACGTGAACTCGCGCAGCAGGTCGAGAAAGCCGTGCAGACCTATGGTAAGGCACTGCGCTGGCTCAACACCGTCTGCCTCGTCGGCGGTGCGCCCTTCTTCGCCCAGGTCAAGCAACTGCAGCGCCCGGTCGATGTTGTCGTCGCCACCCCGGGACGCCTGCTCGACCACCTGAACCGTCGCAAGATCAAGCTCTCCGACGTTGAAGTGCTGATCCTCGACGAAGCCGACCGCATGCTCGACATGGGCTTCGCCGAAGACATCGACGCCATTGTTGCTGCGACGCCGGCCCAGCGCCAGACTCTGCTGTTCTCCGCCACCCTCGACGGTGTGGTCGGTCGCATGGCCGAGCGCATGACGCGCAATCCGCAACGCATCGAGATCGAAGTGGCCAAGGAAGACCGCGGTCAGATCGAACAGCGTCTGATGTTTGCCGACGACATGGGCCACAAGAGCCGTCTGCTCGAGGCCCTTCTGGGTCACGAAGGTCTGCAGCAAGCCGTGGTGTTTACCGCGACCAAGCGCAGCGCCGACGAGCTGTCGCTGAGTCTCCAGGAAAAGGGCTTCTCTGCCGCGGCGTTGCATGGCGACATGCACCAGACCCAGCGTAACCGCACTCTCGACCGCCTGCGTCAGGGCCGTATCGGCGTGCTGGTGGCGACCGACGTTGCCGCCCGCGGCATCGACGTGGCAGGTATCAGCCACGTGATCAACTTCGATCCCCCGCGTCAGGCCGAGGACTATGTGCACCGCATCGGCCGTACCGGTCGTGCCGGTCGCGACGGTATCGCAATCACCCTGTCGGGTCCGCGTGAAACCGGACTGATCCGTGCGATCGAGCGTTTCACCGGTGACCGTCTTGAAGTGCATACCATTCCGGGTATGGAGCCCTCGCCGCGCAAGCCGTCGGGTCCCCGTCCTGCCGGTAACGGTCGTCGCTTCGGCAACGGCGGTGGCTATGGCCGCCCGTCCGGCGGTAACGGCGATCATCGCGGTGCCGGCGGTTACGCCAGCCGTGATGGACATCCGACAAGCCGCGAGCGCAGCCATGGCGATCGCCGTGACCGCACCTCGCGCGGCTAAGCCTTCAGGCTTGGTGCAGCAGATGTAAAAAATCCCGCTTCGGCGGGATTTTTTTTGCTTGTGGGCGGCGGTCGAGACCCGGGCCGGCTGCCCGGCTGGTGTTCCGGGCCTGACCGGGGGTCAGCCCTTGGCTGCGCGTGCGGCTTCGACTTCTTCCGGACGGACGTTGGCTGCCAGCTTGTCGAGCACACCGTTGACGAAGCGATGACCGTCGGTGCCGCCAAAGCCCTTGGCCAGTTCGATGGCTTCGTTGATCACAACCCGGTAAGGCGTGTCGAGGTTGTGCCGCAGTTCGTGGGCACCCATCAACAGGATGGCGTGTTCGATCGGCGACAGCTCATTCACCGGGCGGTGAATGAGCCTGGCGAACGAGGCCTGCAGCGACTCGACGTTTTCCAGGGTGCCGTGCAGCAGGCTGACAAAGAGCTCGCGGTCGACCTTGTCCAGATTCTCGGTATCAGCCTCAAGGTGTTTCTGCACCGACGTCATCGAGTTTCCCGACAGCAACCATTGGTACACGCCTTGAAGAGCAAGCTCGCGTGCGCGACGACGGGTCATCTTGCTCATGGCAATTCCTTCAGCAGATTGGCCATCTCGACCGCGGCACGGGCGCAGTCGCTGCCCTTCTCGTGCGTGCGGGCGATAGCCTGGTCATCGTCTTCGGTGGTGAGCACGCCGTTGGCGATCGGGATGCCGGTATCGAGGCCGACGCGAGTGATGGCGGCACCCATTTCATTCGAAACCAGTTCGAAGTGGTAGGTCTCACCGCGGATGACCGCACCGAGTGCGATCAGGGCATCGAACTTGCCGCTGTTGGCGAGCTTCTGCAGTACCAGCGGGATTTCGAGTGCGCCGGGAACGGTTGCGATGCGGATCAGGTCGGGTGCGACGCCAAGCTTGAGCAATTCCGCGGTACAGGCTGACAGCAGGCCCTCGCAAACGTCCTGATTGAAACGGCTCATGACGACTGCGATACGCAAGCCCTTGCCGTTCAGGTCGTTTTCGTACTCATGGATGTTTTCGTAACGGGGCATGGTTTCGATTCAATAGTGTGTGGGTTTGTGGGCGGTGTCACGAATGACACCCCGCGCGGGAGAAAGAGGTCATGGTGCTTGTGCCGCGACCGCTTCAAGCGCGCTCAGTCCTGGTCGACGAAACCGGTGATCTCAAGGCCAAAGCCGGCCATGCTTGGAATCTTGCGCGGGTTGGAGAGCAGTCGCATCTTGCCGACATTGAGCGCGCGCAGAATCTGCGCGCCGACACCGAACAGGCGGGCATCCCATTTCACCGGACGATCGGAAGTGCCGGTCAGGCCTGCCAGCAGTTCGCGACCGGACTGAGGCCGGTAGAGCAGCACGATCACGCCGGCCTCGGCCGCGGCGAGCCGGGCCAGCGACTGGTTGACCGGAAAGCTGTGACGATTGCTTTCCGGGTCGAGAAAATCGACCACCGAGATTGGCTCGTGCACCCGCACCAGGGTTTCGTTCTCGGGGCGGATGTCGCCGCGCGACAGGGCGAAATGAACGTCGCCCGAGGTCTTGTCTTCGAACGCGGACAGCAGGAAGGTGCCGTGTACGGTTTCGACTTCCTTCTCGGTGACTTTCTCCACCAGATGTTCGTGTGCCGCGCGGTATTCGATCAGGTCGCGGATCGCACCGATCTTGAGGCCGTGTTCGCTGGCGAACTCGATCAGATCCGGCAGGCGCGCCATGGTGCCGTCGTCCTTGAGGACTTCGCAGATGACCGACGCCGGCTCGACGCCGGCGAGGTGTGCGAGATCGCAACCGGCTTCGGTGTGGCCGGCACGAATCAGCACGCCGCCTTTCTGTGCGGTGAGCGGGAAGACATGGCCCGGCATCACGATATCGTCAGGGGTGGCGTGGCGGGCGACGGCAACCTGCACGGTACGGGCGCGGTCGTGGGCCGAAATACCCGTGGTGACACCGGTGGCGGCTTCGATCGACGTGGTGAAGGCAGTGCCGTGCGGGGTGCGGTTGTCGCGCACCATCTGTTGCAGGCCAAGCTGGCGGCAGCGCTCTTCGGTGAGCGTCAGGCAGATCAGGCCACGGCCGTAACGGGCCATGAAGTTGATGGCTTCGGGGGTGACGAATTCGGCTGCCATCACGAGGTCACCCTCGTTCTCGCGGTCCTCTTCGTCGACGAGGATCACCATCTTGCCGGCCTTGATGTCGGCGATGATGTCTGAAATCGGAGCGAGTGCGCTCATTTTTGGGTCCTTTCCAGTGTCAGGCTTGTTGCGCCTGCTCTTCGTCGGTGCGCCAGGCGAGCATGCGCTCGACGTAGCGGGCAATGAGGTCGATCTCCAGATTCACACGGCTTCCGGCTTGCAGGTGCTTGAGGTTGGTGACCTCGACCGTGTGCGGAATCAGGTTGATCGAGAAATCACGGTGTTCAACCCGGTTGACCGTCAGGCTGACGCCATTGACCGTGACCGAGCCTTTTTTTGCGATGTATCCGGCAATCGCGGCCGGGGCGCGGATCACGAGTTCATGGCTTTCGCCGATCGGCTCGAACTTCACCACTTCGCCCACGCCATCGACGTGTCCGGTTACCAGGTGACCGCCGAGACGGTCGGCCATGCGCAGCGCCTTTTCCAGGTTCACCTCGCCACCGGGCTGATCCAGGCCAACGGTGCAGTTCAGCGTTTCGCGCGAGACGTCGAACCTGACCTTGGCGCCATCGCGCTCAATCACGGTGAGGCACACGCCACTGTTGGCGATGCTGTCACCGACGATCACGTCGTCAAGATCGAGTCCGTGGGTGTTGACGGTCAGCCGCACGCCATCGGCGAGGGCTTCAATGTGTTCAATGCGGCCGACTGCCGCCACGATGCCTGAGAACATGAAGGGACTGAAGGAAAAGGGGAAAAGCGGGATTGTAGGCGAAACCGGCGGCTTCGGCGCGGTTCGGACCGGCCTTTGCCTCCCTGCCGCAACCTGAACAGGCCGTCGTGCAAGCGTGGTCCGGGTCTGCGTGCAAGGTTAGCGTTGCCGGCAAAAACGGCTTGTGCATGGGCATCAGCGGGAGCGATCGAGGACATTGGCAAAGTCAGGTGCCGGCATGAAACCGACTACGCGCAGGCCGTCGCGCTCCTTGCCCGCAGGGTCGAAAAAAATAATGCCGGGTGGCCCGAACAGGCCGAAGCGCTTGAGCAGCGCCTTGTGTTCGTCGTTGTTGTCGGTGACGTCGGCCTTGAGCAACAGCATCTGGCTCATGCGTCCGGCGACCTGCGGATCGGAGAAGGTGTAGCGCTCCATCTCCTTGCACGAGACGCACCAGTCAGCGTAGAAATCGAGCATCACCGGGCGGTCGGTGGCCGCGAGGCGTGCGTCGAGTTCGGCAACCGAACCGACCTTCTCGAACGCAGGTGCGGGTGTCGTCGCCGCCGCTTCGGCGCGGAGCACGGCCAGCGGCTGCAGCGGATCACGCGAACCGGCCATGGCACCTACCAGCATCGCTGCGCCGCTGATCAGCAGCATCACGCCCACGCCTTTCCAGAAACGCTGCCAGCCCTTGGCGCCGGGGGGAAGGGGGTCGATGGCGTGGAGGAAAATGCCGGAGAACAGCAGCAGTGCCGCCCACGCCAGCATGCTGGCCAGCGCGGGCAGCACCGGCATCAGCATCCACAATGCGACGGCCAGCAGGAGC
>JALNWS010000207.1 GCA_023230755.1 Azoarcus sp. | reverse complement strand
TGATCGGTTGGCACCACGCCCCGTTCGAAGTGCCTGCTGATGTCTACGCAGCCTGGGACGCCCGTCCCGCTGGCGCCGCCGCGGAGTCGGCCTGGAACGACAGGTTTGCAGCCTATGCGGTGGCCTTCCCTGAGCAGGCGGCCGAATTCCGCCGCCGCGTGATCGACAAAAAGCTGCCGGCTGACTGGTCCTCGCACGTCGAATCCGTGATCGCCAGGATCACCGAGAAAGCCGAGACCATCGCCACCCGCAAGGCAAGCCAGAACAGCATCGAAGCCTTTGCGCCCAAACTGCCCGAACTGATCGGCGGCTCCGCCGACCTGGCCGGCTCCAACCTCACGCTGTGGTCCGGCGCCAAGGGCGTCAGCCGCGAGACCGGTGGCAACTATGTGTACTACGGTGTGCGCGAGTTCGGCATGGCGGCCATCGCCAACGGCCTCAGCCTGCATGGCGGCCTGATCCCCTACACCGCCACCTTCCTGGTGTTCAGCGAATACGCCCGCAATGCCCTGCGCATGGCTGCGCTGATGAAGCTGCGTCAGGTTTTCGTCTTCACCCACGACTCGATCGGCCTGGGCGAAGACGGCCCAACCCACCAACCCGTGGAACAGATCGCGACACTGCGCCTGATCCCGAACATGGATGTATGGCGTCCTTGCGACACCACCGAATCCGCTGTCGCCTGGGCGTGCGCAATCGAGCGCAAGACCGGCCCCTCGTCGCTGTGCTTCTCGCGCCAGAACCTGCCCTTCCAGACCCGCACGGGTGAGCAGATCGCCGAGATCCGCCGCGGCGGCTACGTCCTGTCCGAGGCGGCAGGCGACAAGGCACAGGCCGTCATCATTGCCACCGGGTCCGAAGTCGCGCTCGCCGTTGCGGCACAGAAAGCCCTGCTGGAAGACGGCATCACGGTCCGCGTGGTATCCATGCCGTCGACCAATGTTTTCGACCGTCAGGACGCCGCCTACAAGGCTTCGGTGCTGCCGGCAGGCCTGCCTCGTGTCGCAGTGGAGGCGGGTGTCACCGACGGCTGGCGCAAATATGTCGGACTCGAAGGCGACGTCATCGGCATCGACAGCTTCGGTGAGTCGGCACCGGCCAGCGAGCTTTTCAAACACTTCGGCATCACCACCGAACACGTGGTTCAGTCGGTCAAGCAACGCATCAGTTAAGCACGCCGTCACACCCGGGCCGGCGCGAGAGGTGCCGGCGCCGGGGGCGTCGGTACTCATTTTTCAGCCATTCCAGTCAGGGAGACTTTTCGATGACCATCAAGATCGCCATCAACGGCTACGGCCGCATCGGCCGCTGCACAGTCCGCGCCCTCTACGAGCTCGGTCTGCGCGACCAGTTCGAAATTGTCGCCATCAATGCCTCGGGCGACCTGGCCACCAACGCTCACCTGACCAAGTACGACACCACCCATGGCCGCTTCGCCTTCCCGGTTGAAACCGAAGGCGAGAACATGATCATCATCAACGGTGACCGCATCCCCTTCTTCTCCACCAAGAACCCGCTCGACATCAACTGGGGCGATCTTGGCGTGGATGTGCTGCTCGAGTGCACCGGTGCCTACACCACCAAGGCCAAGGCCGAAGTCCACCTCAAGCAGGGCGCGAAGAAAGTGCTGATCTCGGCGCCGGGCGGGGACGACGTCGATGCCACCATCGTCTATGGCGTCAACGACAACGTGCTCACCAGCGCCATGACCGTGGTCTCCAACGCCTCGTGCACCACCAATTGCCTGGCACCGGTCGCCAAGGTCCTGCAGGACAACATCGGCATCGAGCAAGGCCTGATGACCACCATCCACGCCTACACCAACGACCAGGTGCTGGTGGATGTCCGTCACAAGGATCTGCGCCGCGCACGCGCCGCCGCACAGAACATCATCCCGACCAAGACCGGTGCGGCCAAGGCCGTCGGCCTGGTGCTGCCGGCGCTCAAGGGCAAGTTCGATGGCTTCGCACTGCGCGTACCGACCATGAACGTGTCGCTGGTCGACCTGACCTTCACCGCAAGCCGCCCGACGTCGAAGGAAGAAATCAACCAGCTCATGACCGAAGCCTCCAAGGGCGCGCTCAAGGGCGTACTCGCTGTCAACGAGGCGCCGCTGGTGTCGATGGACTTCAACCACGACCCGCACTCGTCCACCTTCGACGCCACCCAGACGCGCGTCATGGACGGCACGCTGGTCAAGGTACTGGCCTGGTACGACAACGAATGGGGTTATTCCTGCCGCATGCTCGACGCGGCGAAAGCCGTGGCCCTGGCCTGAGCTCAGAAGGAGTGACCACTGCAATGAACCGTTCTCTCATCGCTCTCCTTGCGGCCGCGGCGCTGCTCGCTGGCGGCTGCGTATCCAACCCGTTGAAGCCTGCCGAACAGTCTGCAAAGGAACCCGCAGCTGCCAGCACCACCGCAGACGGCAAGGATTACCGCACGGTCAAGTCGCGCGACGGCAGCTTCGACGGAGAGATCTGGGGCAAGCCCGCCCGCAACAGCAAGTTCACGTCGCTGCAGATCGGCATGTCGCAGAGCGAAGTCGAAGACAAGATCGGCCGCAGCTCCGACATGAAGAGCTATGTCACAGGCAAGGCCTGGATTCCTTTCTACTTCGGCACTGACGGCCATCGCTTTGAGACTTACTACAAAGGCCAGGGTAGCCTGATCTACACCGGTGGCGGCATCGGCGGCGGTCGTGGGGTGCTGATCGGCATCAATCACGACGCAAGCGAAGACGGTTACCAGTAATCATCCAGCAGGGCCGGGTCAGCGCCCGGCCCTGCTTACTCCGGAAGTCACAACATGCCCCTGCAAGTAAAGAAACTCGCCGAACTCGACGTGCGCGGCAAAAAGGTCTTCATTCGCGCCGATCTCAACGTTCCTCAGGACGAAGCCGGCAACATCACCGAAGACACCCGCATCCGCGCCTCCATTCCGTCCATCCAGTACTGTCTGGACAATGGCGCAGCGGTGATGATCACCTCCCACCTCGGTCGCCCCACCGAAGGCACTGTCGCCCATGACGACACCCTTGCACCGGTCGCGGTCCGCCTCGGCCAACTGCTCAACAAGCCGGTCAAGCTGGTGTCCGACTGGGTCGATGGCGGCTTTGTGGTCGAACCCGGCCAGATTGTTCTGCTCGAGAACTGCCGCTGCAACAAGGGCGAGAAGAAGGACGACGAAGCGCTGTCGAAGAAGATGGCCGCGCTGTGCGACATCTACGTCAACGACGCGTTCGGTACGGCCCATCGGGCCGAAGCCACCACCCACGGCATCGCCCGCTTTGCCCCGGTGGCCTGCGCCGGCATGCTGATGGGTGCGGAAATCGACGCCCTGTCCAAGGCCCTGCATGCCCCGAAACGCCCGCTGGTAGCAATTGTCGGCGGCGCCAAGGTGTCGACCAAGCTCACCATCCTCAAGACGCTGGCCGAGAAGGTCGATCAGCTGATCGTCGGCGGTGGCATTGCCAACACCTTCCTGCTCGCCGCAGGCAAGCGCATCGGCGAGTCTCTGGCCGAGCCGGAGATGGTGCGCGAGGCTCATCAGGTCATGGACATCATGAAGGCGCGTGGAGCGGAAGTCCCGCTGCCAATCGACGTCGTCGTCGCAGACGAAGTTTCGGCGCTGGCGCGCGCCAACCGCATCCCGGTGGATGAGGTCGGACCGCACGACCGCATCCTCGATTTCGGCCCCAAGAGTTCGGCGAAACTCGCCGAAATCATCGCTAATGCCGGCACCATCGTCTGGAATGGCCCCGTTGGCGTCTTCGAGCACGCTCAGTTCGCTGGCGGCACGAAGATGATGGCCTCCGCCATCGCCCACTCCGAAGCCTTCTCGATCGCCGGCGGCGGTGACACCCTGGCAGCCATTGCCAAGTTCCATATCGCAGACGACGTCGGCTACATCTCCACCGGCGGCGGCGCCTTCCTCGAGTTCCTCGAAGGCAGGACGCTCCCGGCCATTGCTGCCCTTGAAGCACGCTACAACGACTGAGTCTTGACGCAAGTCGCACAAAGGGAAAGGGCCGCATTGCGGCCCTTTCCCTTTGCATGAAACTGAACGCTCAGCGCGCGCTCGTGACTTCGGTCATGCCTTCGCCGGTTCGCGCCCACCAATCACGCGATAGATTCCCGCCCCCAGCCCCGCTCCGACAATCGGTGCAAGCCAGAACAACCAGAGCTGCTCCACCGCCCACCCGCCGGCATAGAACGCAACGGCGGCGCTTCGGGCAGGGTTGACCGAGGTGTTGGTCACCGGGATGCTGATCAGATGAATCAGGGTCAGACACAGCCCGATGGCAATCGGCGCAAACCCTGCCGGTACGCGCCCGTCGGTTGCGCCCAGAATCACCACCAGAAACATCGCGGTCGTCACCACTTCGCACACAAGCGCGGCCTGCATCGAGAAGCCGCCAGGCGAGTGCGCTCCATATCCATTGGAGGCAAAGCCGGCAGCGACATCAAAGCCAGCGTGACCACTGGCAATGACGTACAGCACACCACCCGCTGCGATTCCACCGAGCACCTGCGCAAGGATGTAAGGCAGCAGGCCCACAGCAGGAAAACGTCCGCCCAGCCACAGCCCGATCGACACGGCCGGATTGAAATGCCCGCCCGAAATATGGCCGACCGCATAGGCCATCGTCAGCACGGTCAAGCCGAACGCCAGCGCGACGCCAACAAAACCGATTCCGAGTTCCGGGAACGCTGCGGCAAGCACCGCACTTCCACACCCTCCCAACACAAGCCAGAATGTTCCGAAGAACTCCGCATACAGTTTGTTCATCTTGCTATTCCACTATCGGGTTATTAAAAACGGTGCAGCGGGCTGTCATCAACCCGCCGCTCAAGGTCAGAATGTGGCCAGTACGTTCAGGAACCAGCCTTTGCTGTTGTAGGACAGGTCAGTGAGATCGTCCGAGTACTCGGTGAAGTTGTAACCCACGCCCATCTTCACGTGCTGCCCGACATGGCGATAGACCGCGAGCAGCGCACCGGCCTTCGCATCCTCGGCCTCGGTTGCGGTCAGCTTGCGCCATTCGACCACCGCATCCCATTCGCGCACGAAATGCCAGTCGGCGCGCAACACGACGAGATCTGCGCGGCTGGAGAACCACTCGCTATCCGGATTGGTGAACTTCAACTCACCAATCCGCAGACCGTACTTGGCACCAAGCGACAACCACGGCAACGCGTCCCAGATCGTATCGACCGAGAACACCTGGCTGCGCTGGGCGTAGTCAGCCGCCAGCCCGCTGGCCGACAACTGTCCCGACGACGGTACGTTGTGATAGTTCGTGTACTTGATCAGGGTGTTCCAGCGATCGTTATTCACCGGCCGATAGGCTGCGCCCAGAACGAACTCGTGGAAGTCACCGTCCCAGAAGCTGCCACCACTATTGCTGCTGCGCGAGAGGTTGAGCTTGCTGATCAGACGCCACGACGGGTCGGCCTGATAGCCGAGCGAGTTGCGCGTCAGCCAGGTACGTCCGGTCCCGGAATCAGACTCATCGCGGCGGTATTCGAGACTACCCGCATAGCGCGTCTTGTCACGTTTGTAGCCGACCGAAAGGCCTACCGCATTGCGCTTGAAGTCGCCGCCGAGCGGGTCACTGATACGCCCGACCTCGGCCTTTGCGCCAAAGGTCCAGTGATCGAACGGCGCCAGGTCGACACCGAAGGCATGGGTCAGGCCTTCGGGGCCGGCGCCGTGCGTAAGCCGGTTCTCACCGAATACGCGCGCTGTTTCGCTGACGCGATAATCGGCACCGCTCACCCAGGTACCGTGACGTCCGCGCCACGCGTATTCAGGATCCTCAGTTTCGATCACGTAGTTGAGATAGGCATTGCTGCGGTCGCTGATACGGTACTCGCCGCCGAGCAGCCCGCCCGGGCCACCGTTTCCGCCAGAGGCTTCGGCCTTCATCCGCAGTCGATTGGTGACCTGCATGCTGCCACCCGCCCCCACGCGATTGTTGTCGTCACGTTCGCCAGAGCGTTCGGCCGTTCCCTGCACGTAGCCATAGACAGTCCAGTCGTCGGCTCCACCCTCTTCGCGCTGCGGGAGGTAGTCGACACGACCGATGACGTCGGTCCGACGCCCCTCCTGTGCCAGCGTCGGGCTGGCAATCAGACCCGGAGCAGTATTGCGCCGCTCGTCCTGGCGCACGCCCGCAGACAGCGCCCACTCATCGGCCAGCTGATGCCGCCAGCCGGCCTCGATATTGTTGCGATCCTGAATGTCCCCGTCACGCACGTCGGCCTTCAGGGTTACGCGGTCACGCTCGGTCACATCGACCTCGGCACGCGCACCACTCTGAGTCACAGCTTCGCCGGCAATCGAGATCTGGCCCGGGGAAGTGAAGCCTGCTTCACGATCCTGCCAGTATGCCGACACGGTACCGCGCGTCGCATCGGTCACTTCGGCCAGATCGACCGTCGCTTCGATGCGTTTTGCATTCGCATCGGTACTGCTGGTTGTGCTCTGTGCGAAGCCATAGCCGCCATCGACCGACGAGACCAGCGAATCGGCTGCGCCGGTGGAACGCGCAAACTCGGCACGTACCGTGGTTCCTGGTGCGACTCGAACGAGGATATCGGCCCCCTTCAAGGTCTGACGCGTATCGTCCTCGCCCTGACGGAAGGCGGTCAGGCCGAGCCGCAGGTAGTCGTTCGCCCAGTAGCTGGCCCGCACGCCGGCCGCAAGGCTGTCGACCTTTTCCATCCCCGGCACATACTCGTAACTCACCACCAGGTGCAGGGGGTTGCCCGAGATCGCCGACGTATAGACCATGCCGGCACCGCTGGCGGTAGAGGGCAGCGGCGAGCTCAGGATGA
>JALNWS010000206.1 GCA_023230755.1 Azoarcus sp. | reverse complement strand
GCCCGAGCGGGACATCATGCAACGCCCGCCGCGTGACCCGATGGAGCCGTTGCTGACCCGCTTTCTGGTATGGCGTATCGTGTTCGTCGGCGCATTGCTGGTCGCGGGCGGAATGGGCTTGTTCCTGTGGGAGCTCGAACGCGGTGCCGGGCTGGAGGCGGCAAGGACGGTGACCGTGAACGCGATCCTGATCGGGGAAGTGTTCTATCTGTTCAACGTGCGCAGTTTCTCCGGTTCCATCCTCAATCGCGAGGGGTTCTTCGGTAATCGCTATGTGTTGTATGCCATCGGTTTGTTGCTGATCTGCCAGATGCTGTTTACCTACCTGCCTGCGATGCAAGCCCTTTTTGGCACCGAGGCGCTGGGGCTGGACGAGTGGTTGCGGATTTCCGCGTTTGGCGTGTTCGTGCTGTTCGTGATCGAAGTAGAGAAAGTCTTGCTGCGGATGCGCTGACATCGACGCGGTCCTGAGTGGGATCAATTCAAGAGTGGACTGAGCCCGGTAACACGACCGGGTGAAATGACGGAGGACAACCATGCATTCGATTCGCACCGTGCTTGCCGCGACCGATCTTTCCGCCTTTGCGCGGCATGCGGCAGGACGGGCCGCAATGGTGGCGAGCGCGGTTGGCGCGCGGCTATCGATTACCCATGTGGTGAATGGCGGTGGACTCAACGCTTTGCGCCACCTGGTCGATGTCGGTACCGGCGATGTCGCCGAACGTCTCATCGACGAGGTGCGTGGCGAAGTCCGTGAGCTCGTCGATGAGATCGACCAGCGTTATGGCAGCAAGGCCGAGATGCATCTGGCAACCGGTTCGGTGCTGTCGGAGTTGAGCACATACGCGGAAACCATCGACGCCGATCTGTTGGTGCTGGGCGCTCGCGGAACGAGCGTCGTTCGCGAGTGGCTGCTCGGGACCACCACCGAGCGCATGCTGAGCAAGACCACGCGCGCCATGCTGGCGGTGAAGCAGATGCCGCACGAGAACTATCAGCGCGTGCTCATACCTGTCGATTTTTCCCCGCGCTCGGCTGACGCGTTGCGATTTGCGCGCGCAGTGGCGCCGCAGGCGGATCTGATCCTGCTGCACGCCTTTGAAGTGCCTTTCGAGGGCAAGCTCCGTTACGCCGGTGTCGAGGACGACGCCCTGGCGGCCTTGCGGGTCACCGCCAAGCGCGAGGCCGTGGAGAAAATGAATGAACTCGTCGATGCCGCGGGGCTGGGTGATGCGGGTGTTCGTCGCATTGTGTTGCACGGGGACGCGGCCGCCACGATTCTGACGCAGGAGCAGGAACAGGATTGCGACCTGATCGTGATCGGCAAGCGCGGACTTGGCCTGCTCGAAGAGTTGCTGCTGGGGAGTGTCACCAAACACATCCTCGCCCAGTCCAACGGCGACGTGCTGGTGACGGACCGCGGGTTCGACTGAGCCCTTCGGGGTGGTGGGGCGGTTTTCCGGCCTCGCGCCATTACACACCTTCGTCTTGTGGTTGGGCATGTGAGCCCGGGCGCCTTACACTTCAGCTTTCGCCGCAAGAGGCTGCCCCAGCTGGAGTCAGAATGAGAACAGAACAAGCCCCCACCATTCAACGTGTCGATTACCAGCCCCTGGCCTGGCGTGTCGAAACCATCGATCTCCATTTCCGGCTCGAGCCCACGGCCACCATTGTCACCAACCGCATGGTCTGCGTGCGCAATCCGGCCGCTGCCGGCGACGGACCGATCCGGCTGTGGGGTGAGGCGCTCGAGCGCCTTGCGCTGAACATCGACGGTGTGGCGCCGCTTGCCGGTGCGCTGCGCGAAAACGGATCCCTGCTCGAGATCGATGTAAAGGGCGATGCGCAAAGCGTGATGCTCGAGGTGGTTACCCGGGTCAACCCGCAAGCCAATACCACGCTCTCGGGCCTCTACCTGTCGAACGGCGGTTTCTTTACGCAGTGCGAAGCGGAAGGTTTTCGTCGCATTACCTGCTTCCCCGACCGTCCGGATGTCATGGCGCGCTTTACCGTCACCCTCGATGCCGACCGCGAAGCCTGTCCAGTGCTGTTGTCGAACGGTAACCTGCTCGAGCAGGGCGAGCTGCCGGGCGGGCGCCATTACGCGAAATGGGAAGACCCCTTCCTCAAACCGTCCTATCTGTTTGCACTGGTGGCGGCAAAGCTGGTCGCGCTCGAGCGCGAGGTGGAAACCGCGTCCGGACGCAAGGTGCTGCTTCAGGTATGGGTAGAGGAAAGCAACCTCGACCGCTGCGGGCATGCGATGGATTCGCTCATCCATGCGATGCGCTGGGACGAGACCACATTCGGCCTCGAACTCGATCTTGACCGTTTCATGATCGTTGCAGTGGCCGATTTCAACATGGGGGCAATGGAGAACAAGGGTCTCAACATCTTCAATACCAAGTTCGTGCTGGCCAAGCCGGACACCGCCACCGACATCGATTACGAGAATGTCGAGAGCGTCGTGGCACATGAGTATTTCCACAACTGGACCGGCAACCGTGTCACCTGCCGTGACTGGTTTCAGCTCACGCTCAAGGAAGGCCTCACCGTGTTCCGCGACCAGCAGTTCTCGGCCGACATGCTCGCCCGTGCGGCGGGCCCGGAAGGCGCGGCCTCGGCACGGGCGGTGAAGCGTATCGACGATGTCCGGGTGCTGCGCGCGGCACAGTTCCCGGAAGACGGCGGGCCGATGGCGCACCCGATACGCCCCGACAGCTATCAGGAAATCAACAATTTCTACACCGCCACGGTGTACGAGAAAGGGGCGGAAGTGATCCGCATGCTGCACACCCTGCTCGGAACCGAGGGTTTTCGCAACGGCATGGATCTGTACTTCAGCTACCACGATGGCTGCGCCGTGACCTGCGACGATTTTGTCGATGCGATGGCAGAGGCCAACGGTCGCGATCTTGACCAGTTCATGCACTGGTACAGCCAGTCCGGCACGCCGCGCCTGCGTGCCACAGGAACATGGGACGCCGATTCCGGCACCTACACGCTGGCCCTGAGCCAGCACACGCCGCCTACGCCGGGCGAGGCCGAAAAGCAGCCGCTGGTGATTCCGGTTGCCCTTGGCCTGATCGGCCCGGACGGGCAGGACTGCCCGTTACAGCTGGAAGGTGAGGCGCAGCCTGGTGCGAAAACGCGGGTGCTGGCGCTGAACACGGTCGAGCAGCGCTTCCGTTTCATCGGCCTCGCCGCGGAGCCCGTGCCCTCGCTGCTGCGCGGCTTCTCGGCGCCCGTCATTCTTGAGCTGGACGAAGACGACGCTCGCCTGGCCTTCCGCATGGCGCACGACAGCGACCCCTTCAACCGCTGGGACGCCGCGCAGCGCTACAGCGAGCGCATCATTCTGGCGTTTGCCGACGGTGCGATGCAGGCCGTCCCCGAAGCCTTTGTCACGGCCTTCCGCAGCCTGCTCGAAGACGAAGCGCTTGACCCGGCCTTCCGGGCGCAAGCCCTGGCCATGCCGGCCGAGGGCTTCCTGCTCGAGCGCATGCGGGTCGCCGACCCGCATGCGCTGAGAACCGCGCTGATCGGGCTCACGCAACATCTGGGTTCGACCCTGGCCGCCGAGTGGCAGGCGCTGTACACCGCGATGCAGGTGCCCGGCGAATATCGCTATCATCCTGCCGATGCCGGCCGACGTGCGCTGGCCAACCTGGCCCTGCGCTATCTGGCGGCTGCAGGTGACACCGCAGGCTTGGCGCTGGCACAGGCCCGCTTCGACACTGCCACCAACATGACCGAGCGTTTCGGGGCGCTGGCTGCGCTCGCGCAGGTGTCCGGCCCTGCGCGCGAGGCTGCGCTGCGGGCCTTCCATGAGCGCTATCGCGACGACCCTCTGGTGCTCGACAAGTGGTTTGCGCTGCAGGCAGGGGCGTGGCGCTGGAGCGATGCTGCGGAACCGACCGTGGAACGGGTGCGTGCCTTGATGGCCGATCCGGCTTTCAGCCTGTCGAACCCGAACAAGGTCTACGCCTTGCTCGGCACCTTCTTCCGTGCCAACGCGGGGGAGTTCCACGCCGCCGACGGCAGCGGGCATGTGTTCTGGGCCGATCAGGTGATTGCGCTCAATGCAAGCAATCCGCAGGTAGCTTCGAGGATGGCTCGGGCGCTGGAGAACTGGCGGCGTTACACCCCGGCGCTGCAGGCCAGCATCCGGCCGCAGCTCGAGCGGGTACTGGGCTCGAAAGGGCTGTCACCTGATGTGGCAGAAGTTGTGGGCAAGGCCCTGAGCTGAGGCTGCTGGGCTGTCTGCTGGCGGATGTGCCCTCTGGGGGACGTCCGCCAGCAGAGGTTCAGGTGGCGAGGTCGCCGGCGATGTAGCTCGAGAGCTGGTCGATCGTGGCCTGCTGCTGACTGACGATGCACTTCACCATGTCGCCGATGGTCACGATGCCGGCGATTTTGCCGTGATCGACGACAGGCAGGTGGCGAAAGCGGTTTTCCGTCATGGTGTGCATGACTTCATCGACCGTGCTTGACGGCGAAACGGTGCACGGGTTTGGGGTCATGAGTTCGCGGATTTTCACGTCGCGCGATACAAGCCCCTTGAGCACGACCTTGCGTGCGTAGTCGCGCTCGGTGAAGATGCCCATCAGCCGCTCGCCCTCAATGACGAGCACTGCGCCGATATCGTGTTCTGCCATGATCTGCAGCGCATCGAGCACGGAGCTGTCGGGTAGCACTGCCATGGCCTTGTTGCCCTTCTGGGCAAGAATCTGTCCTACGGTAGTCGTCATCTCCGGGGTTCCTCCTCTTGGTCGTTACTGCCACTCGCCTTCGTGGGCGATTCTGATTCGTCATAGCTTGAGAGGTTCTGCGCGAGGATGCAAGGCAGGGCGAACCCTGATATGCCATCGCTGTTCAGATTTCGAGGTTGTCGATCAGCCGGGTCGCGCCCAGCCTTGCGGCTGCGAGTACGACCAGTGGGTCGTTCGCGTGTACTGGCGGCTGGAGGTCTGCACGGTGACGAATGGCGATGTAGTCGGGGCTCCAGCCACGCGCTGCAAGTTCGCTCATGGCCTCGGTTTCGAGCTTCAGAAAGTCATGGTCGCCGTTGCGTACCGCCGCGCTGATACGTGTCAGCAGCTGGTGAAGGGCTGGTGCTTCTGCGCGTTGCGCAGTGGTCAGGTAGCCGTTGCGGGAGGACAGCGCGAGACCGTCTTCGGCGCGCACAGTCTCGCCCGGAATAACTTCGATCGGAAGCGCCAGTTCGTGGACCATGTTCGACAGCACGATCAGTTGCTGATAGTCCTTTTTGCCGAACACGGCAACGTCAGGTTGCACGATATTGAGCAGCTTCAGCACCACGGTGGCGACACCACGGAAGTGCCCCGGGCGAAATTCACCGTCGAGAATCGAGACCTGGGCTGGCGCCGGATCAACGTGATAGTGCTGCACCTGCGGATACATTTCCTTCTCGTCGGGTGCGAACAGGTGTCGGACTCCGGCGGCCTCCAGCTTCTCGCAGTCGGATTCGAGTGTGCGGGGATACTTGTCAAAGTCCTCGCTGGGGCCGAACTGAAGGCGATTGACGAAAATACTCGCGATCACCGAGTCGGTTTGCGCGCCGGCCTGACGCATCAGCGCGATGTGCCCCTCGTGAAGATTGCCCATTGTCGGCACAAGGGCTACGCGGCCAGCCTTGGCCCGTGCGGCACGCAGCGATGCTATCGTGGTGTGAATCTGCATGTATGAAACCTCTTGATATCCGCGTGCGGAGTGCTTCAGTAACAATGCTCCGCCGCCGGGAAGCTGCCATCCTTGACTGCAGCGACATAACTGCTGACGGCCTCGTCGATACTGCTCGAGCCGTTCATGAAGTTGCGCACGAAACGCGCCGTCTTGCCCGGGTAGACGCCGAGCAGGTCATGCAGCACCAGCACCTGACCGTCGCACGACGGACCGGCGCCAATGCCAATGGTGGCCATTGATTTGAGGATGGAGGTGATTTCGGTGGCCACCGTCGCCGGCACCATTTCCATGACCATCAGGCCGGCGCCGGCATCCTCAAGCGCAAGCGCGTCGGCCTTGAGGCGTTCTGCGCCAGCTTCGTTGCGACCTTGAACCCGATAGCCTCCGAGCTGATGGACCGATTGCGGCGTGAGGCCGATGTGGGCGCATACCGGTACACCGCGTTCGACCAGAAAATGCACGGTTTCGGCCATGAACTCGCCACCCTCGAGCTTGACCATTTGCGCGCCGGCGGCCATCAGCCGTGCAGCATTGCGCATGGCCTGCGCCGGGCTCTCGTGGTAACTGCCAAAAGGCATGTCCGCAACGAGAAAAGGTCGGCTGCACCCGCGTGCGACACATTCGGTGTGATACACCATGTGGTCCATGGTAACCGGCAAGGTCGATTTCTGGCCCTGGAGCACGTTACCGAGGGAGTCACCCACGAGCACCATGTCCACGCCACAACGCTCCACCAGCGTGGCAAAGCTGGCGTCATAACAGGTGAGCATGGCAATTTTGCGGCCTTCGGCACGCATCTTGCCCAACTCGAACAGATTGATCGGTTTATTGTCCTGGAGGTAGCTCATCGTTCGCTCCTGAAAGGAGGGCGCAGTTTTCACCAAACTGGTGCAATGCACAAGCAGGAATTGAACGTGCAGTCCGGTCGCTCAGCCTGCGTAGGCGAAAAACTCGCGGTAGCTGCGCATGTTACGCAGGCGGTCTACCAGCAGTTCGAAGTCTGCTTCGTTATCAACCGGATTGAGTATGCCAGCGTCGACGACGAACAAGGGCGCAGCCTCATACTGATAGAAAAACCGTGCGTAATGGTCGGCCACGCGTTCGAGGTAGGCCTCGGTGATACGCCTTTCGGCCTCCATTCCCCGCTTGCGGATACGCTCGACCAGTGTGTCGGCGCGTGCCTGCAGGTAGATC
>JALNWS010000205.1 GCA_023230755.1 Azoarcus sp. | reverse complement strand
GCTCAGAAATTCGTCGCAAGACAGCAGGCGGATGACGCCAAGGCTGCGGCAGATGCTGCCCAGTCCCGATTCGAGGCGGCGCAGGCAACAAGCCGTCTGCAAGTGCTGGGCCCGCGCGCCGAGGATATCGCCGCCGCCGAGTATACGCTCAAGGCCAACGAGGCGGCGCTTGCACTCGCCCGCAAGCAGCTGGCAGATGCGTCGCTGGTCGCACCCGCCGACGGCGTCATCCAGGACCGGATTCTGGAACCGGGTGACATGGCGTCGCCTCTGCGATCCGTCTATACCCTGGCGCTGACCGACCCGATGTGGGTGCGCGCATACGTGCAGGGCCCGGACATGGGCAAGATCCACCCCGGCATGGGGGCCGAAGTGAGCACCGACAGCTATCCCGGCAAGCGCTATCGGGCATGGCTGGGCTACATTTCGCCCAGCGCCGAGTTCACCCCGAAATCGGTAGAGACCACTGAAGTCCGCTCCAATCTGGTCTATCAGGTGCGGGTGTTTGTCTGCAACCCGCAGAATGAACTGCGCCTCGGCATGCCAGCAACGGTGAGCATTGCGCTGGACCAATCCCAGACCGCTGTTACTGATACACCGCCTTGCCAGGACCAGTGATGCCGACAGGCGCAGCCGGTTCGTCGACAAGTCCGCATTCCCCAGTGGGGCAGGGGAGTGATATCGCGCTGGCCGTCGATCAGCTCTCCAAGTCCTTTCACGCCAACGGGCGCGTGGTTCAGGCGCTCGACAAGGTGAGCTTCAGTGTTCGGCATGGCAGAGTGACTGGCCTCATCGGCCCGGACAGCGCCGGCAAGACCACGCTCATGCGCCTGGCCGCCGGTTTGCTGGTACCCGATAGTGGCAGCATCACCGTGCTCGGCAAGAATGCCGCTACCGAGTCGTTGGCGGTTCAGGGCAGCATCGGCTACATGCCGCAACGGTTCGGTCTGTATGAAGATCTGACGGTGCAGGAGAACCTCGATCTCTACGCCGACCTGCAAGGCGTCGCGGTCGCCCGGCGTGCTGATCGCTATCGAGAACTGCTGCAGATGGCGGGGCTCGAACCCTTTACCCGGCGCTTGGCCGGGCAACTCTCGGGCGGCATGAAGCAGAAGCTGGGGCTGGCCTGCAGCCTGGTGCGCCAGCCCGCCTTGCTGCTGCTGGACGAGCCCACCGTCGGCGTCGATCCGCTGTCGCGGCGTGAGCTGTGGGCCATCGTCAACCGGCTGGTGCGCAATGAACACACCACCGTGGTGCTGAGCACTGCCTATCTCGACGAAGCTGAACGCTGTGACGAGGTGTTCCTGCTGCACGACGGGCGGCTTCTGGATCAGGGTGATCCGAAAGTGTTGCGCGACCGCATGCAGGGCCGAACCTTTGCCGTCACCACCGAGAGTCTGTCGAAGCGTTCGTTGCAGGCGCATGTGTCACAGGCGCCCGGCGTGGTGGACGCCCTGATTCAGGGCGAGCACGTGCGGCTGGTCATGGCAGAGGCGACGACGCCCCGTCTGGACGCGCTGCTGCCAGGGATTGAGAACGCCCGCATCACCGCAGTGCCGCCGCGCTACGAGGACAATTTCATCGCCTTGTTGAAAAGCCAGCCGCAACCGGATGGCGCCCCTGCGGTTAAACCTGCGCTTTCCCGGGTACTGTCATCTGCACGGACCGCTCAGGGCGAAGCGATCATCAAGGTTGATCAACTGGAGCGTCGGTTCGGCAGCTTCCGCGCTGTCAAGAACGTGAGCTTTGCCGTATCGCGCGGCGAAGTATTTGGTCTGCTGGGCGCCAATGGCGCCGGCAAGACCACCACCTTCCGCATGCTGTGCGGCCTGTTGCCGGCCAGCGGCGGCAGCCTCAAGGTGGCTGGTGTCGACCTTCGGCATGCGCCGGCTGCGGCGCGCGCACGGATCGGCTACATGTCGCAGAAATTTTCGCTGTATGGTCATATCAGCGTCATCGAGAACCTGCGCTTCTTCAGCAGCGCCTACGGTTTGTCGCGCAAGCGGGCTGAACAGCGTATGCAGTGGGCGATGGCGGAGTTCGCCCTGGCGGAGCTGGCGGATGCAGCCAGCGGCGACCTGTCGCTTGGGTACAAGCAGCGTCTGGCACTGGCCTGCGCCCTGATGCATGAACCGGACATCCTGTTTCTGGATGAACCGACTTCGGGCGTCGATCCGCTCGCGCGGCGCGAATTTTGGCAGCGCATCAATACGCTGGCCGAGCAGGGCGTCACCATCATGGTGACCACGCATTTCATGGAAGAAGCCGAATATTGCGACCGTCTGGCCATCATGGTGGCCGGCGAGATCCTGACGACCGGCACCCCGACCGCGATCAAGCGCGAGGCCCGTACCGAGGCCGTGTCTGACCCGAGCATGGAAGATGCCTTCATTGGACTGATCGAAGCGCAGACCCGGGCAGATAATCAAACGGTGCCCAGCCCATGACCGAACCTGAACCCAGGCATGACTCAGCCGCCCCCGGCACATTCGGCATGCGCCTGCGCGGCCTGATCCGCAAGGAGTTCCTGCAGATCTTCCGCGACCCCAGCAGCATTGCCATCGCCTTTTTGATGCCCGTGGTGTTGCTGCTGCTGTTCGGCTACGGCGTGTCGCTGGATTCGGAATCGATCCCGGTGGCCCTGGTGGTCGAACAGCCGAGTGCGGATACCACCAGCTTCACCGCTGCGTTCCACAAGTCGCGTTATTTTGTACCGACTTCCTACGCCACCACCCGGGCTGCAGAGACCGACATGATGGCCGGCAAGGTCAACGCCATCGTCGTGTTACGACAGGATTTCGCGCAACGCCTGTACCGGCCGGACAGCGCGCCGATTCAACTGATCGTGAACGGGGTTGATGCCAACACGGCCCGCATCATCTCCGGCTATGTCGAGGGTGTCTGGGGGACGTGGCTGGAACATGTCGCCCTTGCGCGCGGTGAGTCGCTGGCGACGCCGGTGCAGATCGAGCAGCGCGTCTGGTTCAACAGCGAGTTGCGCAGCCGCAATTTTCTGGTGCCGGGACTGATCGCAATCATCATGACGCTGATCGGCGCCTTGCTGACGGCGATGGTGATGGCACGCGAGTGGGAGCGCGGCACCATGGAGGCGTTGATGGTGACGCCGGTGACCATGAGCGAAGTGATCCTGGGCAAACTGATTCCCTACTTCATTCTGGGTATGGGTGGGTTGGCGCTGTCGGTAGCCATGGCACTGTGGCTGTTCAATGTGCCACTGCGCGGCTCGTCCTGGATGCTGTTCGGCGCATCGGCGCTTTTTATGCTGACCTCGCTGGGCATGGGCCTGTTCATTTCCACCCTCGGGAAAAGCCAGTTCGTCGCCGGACAGATCGCCATCATCACGACTTTTCTGCCCGCATTCCTGCTGTCCGGTTTCATTTTTGATATCGGCAGCATGCCCGCCGTCGTGCAAACCATCACTCATGTCGTTGCGGCCCGCTACTACGTGGCCATCCTGCAAACCGTGTTTCTTGCCGGCAACGTGTGGAGCGTGATTCTGCCGAACCTCTTGGGTCTGGGCGTGTTGACGCTGATCTTTCTTGGCCTGACCTACCGTAAATCGCGCAAGCGCCTGGAGTAGGCCCCATGTGGAGACGCATTCTCGCCCTGACGATCAAGGAGTTCCTGACGCTGCTGAAGGACAAACGCAGCCGCATGGTCATCATCGTGCCGCCGCTGATTCAGTTGATGGTGTTTGGCTATGCCGCTACCTTCGATCTGAAGCATGTACCGTTTGCTGTCTTCAATGAAGATCGCGGCACCGTCTCGCGTGACCTGGTCGCTGCATTTCACGGCTCGCCCAGCTTTGAGCAAGTCGCGCGCCTGACGCAGGACCGGGAGATTGCGCCCATGGTCAACAGCCAGCAGGCGCTCATGGTCATCCGCATCGGGCCGCGTTTCAGCGCGGAGGTGCTGAGCGGCAACCCCGCGCCTGTCCAGATCATTGTCGACGGACGCAACTCCAATACCGCGCAGCTGGTCGCCAATTATGCACAACAGATCGTCAAGCAGTTCAACACCGGCTGGATTGCAAGCCATGGCGGCAGTACGCCGCCGGCATTGATCGAAACACGGGCGTGGTTCAATCCCAACCTCGAAAGCCGCTGGTTTTTCATACCCGGCATCGTCGGTCTGCTCACCCTGGTTGTCACCATGCTGGTCACGGCCCTGTCGGTGGCACGCGAGCGCGAACAGGGCACCTTCGACCAGTTGCTCGTCACACCCATGCGTCCGGGCGAGATTCTTCTGGGCAAAGCCTTGCCCAGTTTTGTAATAGGCATGGCCGAAGCCACGGTGATCATCCTGGTCGCGGTGTTCTGGTTTCAGGTCCCGCTGCTGGGAAGCCTGCTGACGCTGTATACCGGCATCGTGCTGTTCCTGCTGTCCGCAATCGGTCTGGGCCTGATGATTTCTTCGCTTGCCGTCACTCAGCAGCAGGGCCTGCTGGGGGCATTTTTCTTCCTGGTGCCGGCCATCATCCTGTCCGGCTTTGCGACCCCGATCGCGAACATGCCGCCGCTGGTGCAGGATCTGACCCTGCTCAATCCCATGCGCTATTTCCTGGTGGTGCTGCGCGGCGTGTTTCTCGAAGGCACACCGTTCCACCTGCTGATTCACCCGTTTGCCGCAATGGCAGCAATTGGTGTCATTGCGCTGACGATTGCGGCCTGGCTGTTCCGGCACAGGATGTACTAGTGTTGGTACAGGGGCCGAGCCTGGAGGAGGACGTCCCGCAATGAGGTCGGGCGGAGCCCAACTGGCTGCCAGGCTTCCTGTTGCTGGAGTACGGCGTCGCCTTTCCCGACGCCTTTGAGCGCGTCTTTGCGCCGCTCTGCCCGAAGGGTTTCGAGCGAGCGTTGCGGAGCCGGGCAGGGGCGGTGATATTGACTGTCTGATCAGGCTGCGGAAGGGGGCAGCGCCTGTTCGACGCGGTCGAGCGCTTCCCTGAGCGCCTTGATGATGAGCCTGTTCGCGAGCGGCTCATCAATGTCGGGTACGTCCCATTCCGAAATGGCCAGGTATTTGTCGACCAGGTTCTTTACGTCCGTTTCCAGTTGGGCGCGGTGCGCCTCGAGTTCCAGCTGTTCAATTTTCTTCATCGTTGTTTTCGCCTATGTCGTGGCTTTCCAGCGCCAGTTGCGGATTTCGGGCATGTCCTGTCCTCGCTCACGAATATATTGCCTGTGTTCTTCGAGCTTGTCCGCGAGCCGTGCCTTCAAACATGCGCCTTCAGCGCCGGTTTGCGGCAGGCGGTCGATGACGTCCATCACGAGGTGGAAGCGGTCCAGATCGTTGAGCACGGTCATATCGAAGGGAGTGGTGATGGTGCCTTCTTCTTTGTACCCGCGGACGTGGATGTTGTCGTGGTTGGTGCGGCGGTAAGTCAGCCGATGAACCAGCCAGGGGTAGCCGTGGAATGCGAAGATGACCGGTTTGTCGCGGGAGAACAAGGCGTCAAAGTGGTCGTCGGACAGCCCGTGTGGATGCTCACTCGGCGGCTGCAGCTTCATCAGGTCGACGATGTTGACCACCCGGATGCGCAAGGAGGGCAGTGCCTCGCGCAGGATCGACACCGCGGCCAGTGTTTCCAGCGTCGGCACGTCGCCGCAGCAGGCCATGACGACGTCGGGAGACGCACCCGGGCCACCATCGGCGGGTTCGTTGCCGGCCCATTCCCAGATGCCGATGCCCGCGGCGCAGTGCGCGACAGCCGCATCCATCGTCAACCACTGCGGCGCCGGATGCTTGCCGGCGATCACCACGTTGACGTAGTGCCGGCTGCGCAGGCAATGGTCCATCACCGACAGCAGGCAGTTCGCATCGGGCGGGAGGTAGACCCGCACGACCTCGGCGCGCTTGTTAACGACGAGGTCGATGAAACCGGGGTCCTGGTGGGTGAAGCCGTTGTGGTCCTGGCGCCAGACGTGTGACGACAACAGGTAGTTCAGCGACGCGATCCTGGCCCGCCACGGCAGCTCGACGCTGACATTCAACCATTTGGCGTGCTGATTGAACATCGAGTCAACGATGTGAATGAAGGCCTCGTAGCAATTGAACAGGCCGTGCCGGCCCGTGAGCAGATAGCCCTCGAGCCAGCCTTCGCACTGGTGTTCGCTAAGCATCTCCATCACCCGACCCTGCGGCGCCAGCCATTTGTCACCCGGTGCCGTGGTGGCGGTCCACTGGCGGTTGGTTGTTTCGAACACCGCGCCCAGACCATTGGAGACGGTCTCGTCCGGCCCGAAGATGCGGAAATTGCGCTCGGCGTCGTTCAAGCGCGCCACGTCGCGCAGGAAGGGGCCAAGCACGCGCGTATCGCCGACGCCGGGTACGCCCGGCGCAGGCACTTGCGCGGCGTACTCGCGGTAGTCGGGCATATGCAGGTCGCGCAACAGTTGGCCACCGTTGGCGTGGGGATTGGCGCCCATGCGCCGGTTTCCGCACGGCGCCAGGGCGGCCAGCGCCGGCAGCAGCCCGCCGTGCTCGTCGAACAGCTCTTCGGGGCGGTAGCTGAGCAGCCAATCCTCCAGCAGCTTCAAGTGCCCGGCGTGTTCGGCCGGGTGCAGTGGCACCTGATGCGAACGGAAGTTGCCTTCGATGGGTTCGCCGTCCACCTCTTTCGGCCCGGTCCAGCCCTTGGGGGAACTCAGCACGATCATCGGCCAGCGCGGACGCTCAGTGTGGCCGTGTTCGCGTGCCTGGCACTGAAATCGTCGAATCGCCTGCACCGCCTGATCCAGCGCTGCGGCCATCGCTGCGTGCATGTGCGCGGGGTCATGCCCTTCGACGAAGATCGGCGTCCACCCGCAGCCGCGGAAGAACTGGTCCATTTCCTCGTGCGTGATGCGCGCCAGCACCGTCGGGTTGGCGATCTTGTATCCATTGAG
>JALNWS010000204.1 GCA_023230755.1 Azoarcus sp. | reverse complement strand
AAGGTTGTTCAGCTTCTCGATAAATTCCATGGCTTGCCCCAGCATCAGATGAATCTCGTCATCGTATTGCCATACGCATACCCAAAGCAACTATGTTCAGCATCGATAAGTAAGAGCTTCTGATGTTGTCGCCGGCCGAAAACTGACCATGTAGGGGTGTGAATTCCGGCTGAAAATTGACCAGGGTGTTTAACCTATCTGCCTCATTTTGAGGCAGGGGATCAAAGGTGATCACCATGGAAATGCTGGGCAAGGTCAGAAGGATGCATTACCGCGACGGGCTGTCCCGGGCGGAGATCGCGCGACGCACGGGTTTGTCGCGCAATACGGTGAAGAAGTGGCTCAAGGCGAGCGAAGGTGTCGAGCCGCGCTATCGAAGGCCAACGGTAGCGGGCAAGCTGACCGCGTTTCATGCGGTATTGCTGCGCGCGCTAGAGGCCGACTTTCACCGTCCGAAGCGCGAGCGGCGCACCGCCAGGGCGCTGCACGCAGAGTTGCGGGCGCAGGGCTACACGGGCGGCTACACGGTCCTCACCGATTTCATCCGCAGCTGGCGCGAGCGGGCCGGCGCCAATGCGCCGACGCGCGCGTTCGTGCCACTGAAGTTCGAACTGGGCGAAGCCTTCCAGTTCGACTGGAGCGAAGAGCGGCTGGTCATTGGCGGGATCTGGCGCAAGCTCCTGGTGGCGCACCTCAAGCTGTGCGCCAGCCGCGCCTTTGTGCTGGTGGCCTACCCGAGCCAGAGCCACGAGATGTTGTTCGATGCGCACACGCGCAGCTTCCAGGCACTGGGCGGAATTCCGCGCCGCGGCATCTACGACAACATGAAGACCGCGGTGGACAAGGTCAAGAAGGGCAAGGGCCGCGTGGTCAATGCGCGCTTCTCGGCGCTGTGTTCGCACTACCTCTTCGATGCCGACTTCTGCAACGTTGCCTCCGGCTGGGAGAAAGGCGTCGTCGAGAAGAACGTGCAAGACAGCCGGCGGCGGATCTGGCAGAAGGCGGCGAGTTTGCGCTTCGCCAGCTTTAACGAACTCAACGTCTGGCTGCTGGCCCGCTGCGAGGCGCTATGGCAGGAGCTCACTCACCCCGAGTACGAACTGACGGTGGCCGAGATGCTTGAGCACGAGCAGCCAGCGCTGATGCCCATGGTCACCCCCTTCGACGGCTACGTCGAGGAGTCGGGCCGGGTCTCGAGCACTTGCCTCGTGGCGGCGACACGCAACCGCTACTCGGTGCCGTGCGAACTAGCAGGCAAGATGATCAGCAAGCGCTTCTATCCGGAGCGTATCGACGTCGTCTTCGACGAGGCGGTGGTGGCGAGCCACCACCGCCTGTTTGACCGCGGCCAGACGCGCTACGACTGGCAACATTACCTGCCTCTCATCGAGCGCAAGCCCGGCGCGCTGCGTAACGGCGCGCCCTTTGCCCAGATGCCGGAGCCGTTGCTGCGACTGCAACGCCTGCTGCTGCGCCGCGACGGCGGCGACCGGGTGATGAGTCAGGTGCTGGCCATGGTGCCCAGGGCGGGTCTGGAGGCGGTGCTGGTCGCGGTTGAACTGGTCCTTGAATCCGGCATGGTCAGCATCGAACATGTCCTGAACGTCATCGCGCGTCTGCAGCAGGAGCCGATGCCCGCCACGGTCGAGACCACTCTGAAGCTGCGCCAGGCGCCGCGGGCCGACACCGGCCGCTACGACGGCCTGCGCGGCGCGGAGAAGGACCATGCATGACATCCGCGCTGAGCTGAAGGCGTTGCGACTGTATGGCATGGCTGACGCGTGGGGCGAACTGGGCGCGGGCGACGGCGACGAGGCGTCAAGCGCACTGGTCGAGCAATTGCTCACCGCCGAGCGGACGGACCGCGCGATACGCTCGGTCCGTTACCAAATGAGTGCCGCGCGCTTTCCCGTCCATCGTGACTTGGCCGGCTTCGAGTTCGAGCAATCGTGCGTCGAGCGCAAGCTGATCACCGAGCTGTCCGACTTGGCCTTCACCGACGACGCCCACAACGTGGTGTTCATCGGCGGGCCCGGCACCGGAAAGACGCATCTGGCGACCGCACTCGGCGTATCGGGCATCACCCGCCACGCACGCAGGGTGCGCTTTTACTCGACGGTGGATCTGGTCAATGCGCTGGAACAGGAGAAGGTGGCCGGCAAGGCCGGCCGCTTGGCCCTGTCGATGCGAAACATCGACCTGGTCATCCTGGACGAACTCGGCTACCTCCCCTTCAGCCAGGCAGGAGGCGCCTTGCTCTTCCATCTGCTCTCAAAGCTCTACGAGCACACCAGCGTGATGATCACGACCAACCTGGCCTTCGGAGAATGGGCCCATGTGTTCGGTGACGCGAAGATGACCACGGCGCTGCTGGACCGCCTGACGCACCACTGTCATATCGTCGAGACCGGCAACGAATCGTGGCGCTTCCAGCACAGCAGTGCGGCGGCGAAGTCCCGGATCAAGGCGCGCGAGACTCGCAAGCGGGGCGCGGCGCAGGACCAAGAGGCGGCCGATCCGCCCTGACGCGGCGCCTGCGGGGGAATCCGCTTCGGGCTACGCCCTGCGCGGATACCCCCGCGCTGCAATGGTCCGCCCCGAGACACGGGCACAACAAATCAGAGGCGAAAACAAGACCGACAATCCGCTACACTTATCCACAGCCACGCACATGACGCGCGGCTAATGTCCCTGGTCAAAATTCAACCGGTACACCTGATCAGATTTGGACCGGCGCAGACAAAACATGGTTATCCCAAGCAGGCGAAAGCGAGCTGGGAGGAGCGTTGGAAGTGCTTTCGTGAGGCTTTCTGGGGGCTGACGCTGATCATCGTGGTCATGGGGGGGATCTACCTGGGCATCTTCACGCCGACCGAGGCCGCTGCGATGAGTGCGGTGTATGCATTCTTCATCGCCGTGTTTGTCTATAAGGATCTCACCTTCAAACAGATTCCTCGGGTGCTGCTCGATGCCACGAACATGAGTTCCATGCTCCTGTTCATTATTGCAGGGGCAATGCTTTTCTCATTTATTCTGACCTCCGAACAGATACCGCAGATGATGGCTTCGGCAATTGTCGAAAGCGGGTTGGGCCCGATCGGATTCCTGATCGCAGTGAATATCCTGCTGCTTCTGGCGGGAAACATCATGGAGCCGGCATCGATCATCCTGATCCTGGCGCCAATACTGTTTCCTGTGGCTGCAGCGCTCGGCATTGACCCGGTTCACTTCGGGATCATTGTTACGGTGAATATGGAGATTGGCATGATTACGCCACCCGTTGGGCTGAATCTGTTCGTGGCCAGCGGGATCACGAAGGCTGGCATGACGGAGATGACGATGGCAGTCCTTCCGTGGCTATACACCATGCTGGTCTTCCTCGTTCTCGTTACCTACATCCCCAGCATTTCACTGTTTCTTCCGAAAGCCCTTGGGATGATGTGATCGCGTGATCGCAGAAGAAGCCCACCCCGCGGGGTGGGCTTCTTCTGCGATCACGCGATCACATCATCCCAAGGGCTTTCGGAAGAAACAGTGAAATGCTGGGGATGTAGGTAACGAGAACGAGGAAGACCAGCATGGTGTATAGCCACGGAAGGACTGCCATCGTCATCTCCGTCATGCCAGCCTTCGTGATCCCGCTGGCCACGAACAGATTCAGCCCAACGGGTGGCGTAATCATGCCAATCTCCATATTCACCGTAACAATGATCCCGAAGTGAACCGGGTCAATGCCGAGCGCTGCAGCCACAGGAAACAGTATTGGCGCCAGGATCAGGATGATCGATGCCGGCTCCATGATGTTTCCCGCCAGAAGCAGCAGGATATTCACTGCGATCAGGAATCCGATCGGGCCCAACCCGCTTTCGACAATTGCCGAAGCCATCATCTGCGGTATCTGTTCGGAGGTCAGAATAAATGAGAAAAGCATTGCCCCTGCAATAATGAACAGGAGCATGGAACTCATGTTCGTGGCATCGAGCAGCACCCGAGGAATCTGTTTGAAGGTGAGATCCTTATAGACAAACACGGCGATGAAGAATGCATACACCGCACTCATCGCAGCGGCCTCGGTCGGCGTGAAGATGCCCAGGTAGATCCCCCCCATGACCACGATGATCAGCGTCAGCCCCCAGAAAGCCTCACGAAAGCACTTCCAACGCTCCTCCCAGCTCGCTTTCGCCTGCTTGGGATAACCATGTTTTGTCTGCGCCGGTCCAAATCTGATCAGGTGTACCGGTTGAATTTTGACCAGGGACATTAGCCGCGCGTCATGTGCGTGGCTGTGGATAAGTGTAGCGGATTGTCGGTCTTGTTTTCGCCTCTGATTTGTTGTGCCCGTGTCTCGGGGCGGACCATTGCAGCGCGGGGGTATCCGCGCAGGGCGTAGCCCGAAGCGGATTCCCCCGCAGGCGCCGCGTCAGGGCGGATCGGCCGCCTCTTGGTCCTGCGCCGCGCCCCGCTTGCGAGTCTCGCGCGCCTTGATCCGGGACTTCGCCGCCGCACTGCTGTGCTGGAAGCGCCACGATTCGTTGCCGGTCTCGACGATATGACAGTGGTGCGTCAGGCGGTCCAGCAGCGCCGTGGTCATCTTCGCGTCACCGAACACATGGGCCCATTCTCCGAAGGCCAGGTTGGTCGTGATCATCACGCTGGTGTGCTCGTAGAGCTTTGAGAGCAGATGGAAGAGCAAGGCGCCTCCTGCCTGGCTGAAGGGGAGGTAGCCGAGTTCGTCCAGGATGACCAGGTCGATGTTTCGCATCGACAGGGCCAAGCGGCCGGCCTTGCCGGCCACCTTCTCCTGTTCCAGCGCATTGACCAGATCCACCGTCGAGTAAAAGCGCACCCTGCGTGCGTGGCGGGTGATGCCCGATACGCCGAGTGCGGTCGCCAGATGCGTCTTTCCGGTGCCGGGCCCGCCGATGAACACCACGTTGTGGGCGTCGTCGGTGAAGGCCAAGTCGGACAGCTCGGTGATCAGCTTGCGCTCGACGCACGATTGCTCGAACTCGAAGCCGGCCAAGTCACGATGGACGGGAAAGCGCGCGGCACTCATTTGGTAACGGACCGAGCGTATCGCGCGGTCCGTCCGCTCGGCGGTGAGCAATTGCTCGACCAGTGCGCTTGACGCCTCGTCGCCGTCGCCCGCGCCCAGTTCGCCCCACGCGTCAGCCATGCCATACAGTCGCAACGCCTTCAGCTCAGCGCGGATGTCATGCATGGTCCTTCTCCGCGCCGCGCAGGCCGTCGTAGCGGCCGGTGTCGGCCCGCGGCGCCTGGCGCAGCTTCAGAGTGGTCTCGACCGTGGCGGGCATCGGCTCCTGCTGCAGACGCGCGATGACGTTCAGGACATGTTCGATGCTGACCATGCCGGATTCAAGGACCAGTTCAACCGCGACCAGCACCGCCTCCAGACCCGCCCTGGGCACCATGGCCAGCACCTGACTCATCACCCGGTCGCCGCCGTCGCGGCGCAGCAGCAGGCGTTGCAGTCGCAGCAACGGCTCCGGCATCTGGGCAAAGGGCGCGCCGTTACGCAGCGCGCCGGGCTTGCGCTCGATGAGAGGCAGGTAATGTTGCCAGTCGTAGCGCGTCTGGCCGCGGTCAAACAGGCGGTGGTGGCTCGCCACCACCGCCTCGTCGAAGACGACGTCGATACGCTCCGGATAGAAGCGCTTGCTGATCATCTTGCCTGCTAGTTCGCACGGCACCGAGTAGCGGTTGCGTGTCGCCGCCACGAGGCAAGTGCTCGAGACCCGGCCCGACTCCTCGACGTAGCCGTCGAAGGGGGTGACCATGGGCATCAGCGCTGGCTGCTCGTGCTCAAGCATCTCGGCCACCGTCAGTTCGTACTCGGGGTGAGTGAGCTCCTGCCATAGCGCCTCGCAGCGGGCCAGCAGCCAGACGTTGAGTTCGTTAAAGCTGGCGAAGCGCAAACTCGCCGCCTTCTGCCAGATCCGCCGCCGGCTGTCTTGCACGTTCTTCTCGACGACGCCTTTCTCCCAGCCGGAGGCAACGTTGCAGAAGTCGGCATCGAAGAGGTAGTGCGAACACAGCGCCGAGAAGCGCGCATTGACCACGCGGCCCTTGCCCTTCTTGACCTTGTCCACCGCGGTCTTCATGTTGTCGTAGATGCCGCGGCGCGGAATTCCGCCCAGTGCCTGGAAGCTGCGCGTGTGCGCATCGAACAACATCTCGTGGCTCTGGCTCGGGTAGGCCACCAGCACAAAGGCGCGGCTGGCGCACAGCTTGAGGTGCGCCACCAGGAGCTTGCGCCAGATCCCGCCAATGACCAGCCGCTCTTCGCTCCAGTCGAACTGGAAGGCTTCGCCCAGTTCGAACTTCAGTGGCACGAACGCGCGCGTCGGCGCATTGGCGCCGGCCCGCTCGCGCCAGCTGCGGATGAAATCGGTGAGGACCGTGTAGCCGCCCGTGTAGCCCTGCGCCCGCAACTCTGCGTGCAGCGCCCTGGCGGTGCGCCGCTCGCGCTTCGGACGGTGAAAGTCGGCCTCTAGCGCGCGCAGCAATACCGCATGAAACGCGGTCAGCTTGCCCGCTACCGTTGGCCTTCGATAGCGCGGCTCGACACCTTCGCTCGCCTTGAGCCACTTCTTCACCGTATTGCGCGACAAACCCGTGCGTCGCGCGATCTCCGCCCGGGACAGCCCGTCGCGGTAATGCATCCTTCTGACCTTGCCCAGCATTTCCATGGTGATCACCTTTGATCCCCTGCCTCAAAATGAGGCAGATAGGTTAAACACCCTGGTCAATTTTCAGCCGGAATTCACACCCCTACATGGTCAGTTTTCGGCCGGCGACAACATCAGAAGCTCTTACTTATCGATGCTGAACATAGTTGCTTTGGGTATGCGTATGGCAATACGATGACGAGATTCATCTGATGCTGGGGCAAGCCATGGAATTTATCGAGAAGCTGAACAACCTT
>JALNWS010000203.1 GCA_023230755.1 Azoarcus sp. | reverse complement strand
GCCGAGATGGGCGGCAAGCTCAGCACTGTAGAGGCTGGAGCCGAGCAGCCAGATCGGCACATTCAGGCCCGCACCCGGAACGGCACGCACGGCCTGGTTGGCCTGTGGCGGTGCAAAGTAGAACTGCAGTTCGGCCACATCCTGCGGAAAGTTGTCGTCACTGCCGGCAAGGTTTCGCCGCAATGCGCGTGCCGTGCGCTGGTCGGTGCCCGGGGCGCGGCCGAGGCCGAGATCGATACGGCCGGGAAAGAGCGATTCGAGTGTGCCGAACTGCTCTGCGATGACGAGTGGGGCATGATTCGGCAGCATGATGCCGCCAGCGCCGACTCGAATGCTGGAGGTTGCGGCGGCCACGTGACCAATGACGACCGCCGTCGCCGCACTGGCGATGCCGGTCATGTTGTGGTGCTCGGCAAGCCAGTAGCGGTTGAAACCGAGGCGCTCGGTGTGGCGCGCAAGCTCGGTGGTGTTGCGCAATGCGTCGGCGGGCGTGCTGCCTTGCGGGACCGGTGCGAGGTCGAGCACCGACAACGGGATTGCGGAGGTGGTCATCAGTGTTATGCCGGCTTGCGCTTGTCCCGTTCGATAAGGGCGTAGGCCGAGTGGTTGTGGATTGACTCGAAGTTTTCCGACTCGACCGCGTAGGCATCGATGCGCTGCTCGCTGTTAAGCAGGCCGGCGACGTCACGCACCATGTCTTCGACAAACTTCGGATTGTCGTAGGCACGCTCGGTGACGTATTTTTCGTCGGGGCGTTTGAGCAGCCCGTAGACTTCACACGAGGCCTGACCTTCCACCAGCTGCACGACGTCTTCAATCCAGAGGTGGTCGTTCAGCGTTGCAGTGACCGTGACATGAGAGCGCTGGTTGTGCGCACCGTACTCGGAAATCTTCTTCGAGCAGGGGCACAGGCTGGTGACGGGCACCATGATGCGCATCGTGAACTCGTAGCGACCGCCTTCATGGATGGTGCCGATGAAGGTCACTTCATAGTCCATCAGGCTCTGCACGCCAGATACCGGTGCGGCCTTGTTGATGAAGTAGGGGAAGCTCATCTCGACATGACCGGTTTCGGCCTCGAGGCGTTTCACCATTTCGCGCAGCATCGGCTCGAAAGATTCGACCGAGAGCTCGCGTTCGTTGCCGTTGAGGATCTCGACGAAGCGAGACATGTGCGTGCCCTTGAAATTATGGGGCAAGCCGACATACATGTTGAACGTCGCAACGGTGTGCTGCACGCCGCCCGACTTGTCGATGACCATGATCGGGTGACGAATCGCCTTGATCCCGACCTTGTTGATTGCGATTTCACGCCGGTCAATGCTGCTCTGGACGTCGGGAATGGCCTGTGCTGCCTGGGTGTTCATGTGTGTTCTCTGTTGTGGTCGGGGTCTGCGCCCTTCTCTGAGCGAAGATGTTAACAATCCCGACAGGCGTACTCAACTATTGATCGGATAGGCTTTCGCAATACTGGCGAGAATGCCGTCCTTGTCGAGACCGACGGAGGCCAGAAGCTGGCCTTGTTCACCGTGGTCGATGAAATGGTCGGGAAGGCCAAGGCGCAGCATGCGTGGACGCTCGGCAAGCGCTTCGATAATGCGCGCAACCTCCGAGCCTGCGCCTCCGATGACCGTGTTCTCCTCGATGGTAACGAGCAGGTCATGCTTGCTGGCAAGGTCGACGATCAGTGCGTCATCAAGCGGCTTGATGAAGCGCATGTTCACGACGGTTGCGTCGAGCACATCGCCAACGGCGACGGCCGTATTGACCATGCTGCCGAAGGCGAGCAGGGCGATGCGCTTGCCCTGTCGTTTTGTCTCTGCCTTGCCGATGGGCAGCGCCGTCATGGCCGTTTCCGGAGCCAGACCGGTTCCACTGCCGCGGGGGTAGCGCACGGCGGTGGGGCCATCGTGACAGACCGCGGTGTAGAGCATCTGCCGGCATTCGTTCTCGTCGGCCGGTGCCATTACGACCATGTTCGGAATACAGGACAGGAAGGACAGATCGAATGCGCCGTGATGAGTTGCACCGTCGGCACCGACCAGGCCGCCGCGGTCAACGGCCAGCACGACCGGCAGGTTCTGCAGCGCGATGTCATGCACCAGTTGGTCGTAAGCGCGTTGCAGGAAAGTCGAGTAGATTGCCACGACCGGGCGATACCCCTCGCAGGCCATGCCTGCGGCGAAGGTCAGTGCATGTTGTTCGGCGATGCCGACATCGTAGTAGCGGTCCGGGAATTCCTGTTGAAAACGAACCAGCCCCGAGCCTTCGCGCATGGCTGGCGTAATGCCGACGATACGGGGATCGGTTGCGGCCATGTCGCACAGCCAGTCGCCAAATACCTGGGTATAGGTGAGCTTGCCACCGGTCTTGTTGCTCTGGATGCCGGCATTCCGATCGAATTTGGACACGCCGTGGTAGAGGATGGGGTCGGCTTCGGCGAGCTTGTAACCCTGTCCCTTGCGGGTGATTACGTGCAGGAACTGCGGGCCCTTGAGCTTGCGCAGGTTCTGCAGCGTGGGTACGAGGGCGTCGAGATCGTGGCCGTCGATCGGGCCGTAGTAATGAAATCCGAACTCCTCGAACAGCGTGCCCGGGGTGATCATGCCTTTTACGTGTTCTTCGACCTTGCGTGCCAGTTCCGCAACCGATGGTGCCATCCCCAGCACTTTCTCGCCGACGCGGCGGGCGGTGTTGTAGGTAGAGCCGGACATCAGGCGGGCAAGAATCTTGGTGAGCGCACCGACCGGTGGCGAGATCGACATTTCGTTGTCGTTCAGGATCACCAGCAGGTTCACGCCTTCCATGTCGCCGGCGTTGTTCAGCGCCTCAAAGGCCATGCCTGCCGACATTGCGCCGTCACCGATGACCGCAATCGACTGTCGGTCTTCGCCGCGGACGCGGGCCGCTGCAGCCATGCCGAGCGCCGCCGAGATGGAGGTCGAGGAGTGTGCGGTGCCGAAGGTGTCGTATTCGCTTTCGCAGCGGCGGGGAAAGCCCGAGATGCCGCCCCAGCGCCGCAGTGTGCTCATCGCTTCGCGGCGGCCGGTCAGAATCTTGTGGCCGTAGGTTTGATGCCCGACGTCCCAGACGATGCGATCTTCCGGGGTGTTGAACACGTAGTGCAGGGCGATCGTCAGTTCGACCGTACCCAGGTTCGAAGACAGATGCCCCCCGGTTTTCGAGACGGACTCAATCAGGAACGCACGCAGCTCATCGGCGATGAGAGCCAGTTCGCGGCGCTCGAGGGCACGCAGATCGGCGGGTGAGGCGATACGTTCTAGATTTTTGTACGGAGACATGTGTCGGGCCGGCAGAAGAGGGTGAAGGTCAGAATGGGCGATGCACGATGTAATCGGCCAGAGCACGCAGGCGGGCGGCGCGTTCACCGAGTGGGGCGAGCGCGTCATGGGCTTCGGTCAGCATCTCCAGCGACAGACGCTTGGCTTCGTCAAGGCCGATCAGGCTGACATAGGTGGG
The DNA here is from genome assembly GCA_023230755.1 of Azoarcus sp. Lineage (GTDB taxonomy): Bacteria > Pseudomonadota > Gammaproteobacteria > Burkholderiales > Rhodocyclaceae > Parazoarcus. The sequence continues at coordinate 3,490 of JALNWS010000203.1, read as the reverse complement.
CTTGTCGTTATCGGCATCCTTGCCGGCGGTCTTGCCCAGGGTCGCGGTGTCAGCTTCGGCATCCAGAATGTCGTCGACAACCTGGAACAGCAGGCCGACCAGCTTGGCATAATGGTCCAGACGCTGGAGCTCTGCTTCATCGGCTGGCACACCGGCCTGGGCGCCCAGAAGCACGGAAGCACGGATGAGTGCGCCGGTCTTGTGGACATGCATGAACTCGAGCTCTTCGCGCGACAGCTGTTTGCCCACCGCCGCCAGGTCGATGGCCTGGCCGCCGGCCATTCCGCGCGAACCCGATGCAGTGGCCAACTGGCGGATCATGGCAATCTGTCCGGCAGGCGTGGTGCTGACCATGTTGTCGGCAAGGGCCTGAAACGCAAGGGTTTGCAAGGCGTCGCCGACCAGCAGGGCAGTGGCCTCGTCAAACTCTACATGCACGGTCGGTTTGCCGCGGCGCAGGACATCGTTGTCCATGCATGGCATGTCGTCATGTACCAGCGAATAGGCGTGAATCAGTTCAACTGCACAGGCCGCATGGTCGAGGTGTGAAGGCTGCGCCCCGACGAGCTGGCCGGCGGCATGAACAAGCAGCGGGCGAACGCGTTTGCCGCCGCCGAGTACTGCGTAGCGCATCGCTTCGTGAAGGCGGGTCGGGGCAAGGTCCGGGTCGGGCAGGGCTTTCGCCAGTGCGGTTTCGGTCCGCGCCTGAATCTGGCGCATCCAGCCGGCAAAGTCATTCTGAATCATGCATCGCTCCGCGTCGAAGCCGGATTGAGGTCGACCAGTGAGTCGCCTTCGAGCATCCGGATGCGCTGCTCGGCATTGCTCAGGGTTTCCTGGCAGTACTTGAGCAGGCTGGCGCCCCGCTGGTAACGATCGAGGGCATCCTCGAGCGTCAGACTGCCGGATTCCATTTGCTGGACGATGGCCTCGAGTTCGGAGACTGCGGCTTCGAAGGATTTTGGAGCTGACGCCGACTTTGGCATGGATCAGGACGTGGCGCGGGTAAAGACGGAAAAATAACCGATCGGGCGTCTGGCGGTCAAACAGGGCTTCGCTTAAGATATTGGGTTTATTTGTCCGGATTTTTGTCCAGATCAAGGGGCTCGGTAATGTCCGATATCGCGGCCAAGTCGCAACTGGCACCAGCAGCATCTCAGCTGCCGGTTTCATGGTACTTCGACGAGAAGGTTTTCGAAATGGAGAAGAAACTCCTCTTCGATGCCGGGCCGGGGTACGTTGGCCATGCGCTAATGGTACCGGAAGTCGGCAACTATCGTTCGCTTGAATGGCTTGATCATTCCAAACTGCTGTTTCGCACCGGTGCGGGTGTTCACCAGTTGTCCAACGTCTGTCGGCATCGGCAGGCGATCATGCTGGAAGGCGCGGGATCGACCGAACACATCGTCTGCCCGATTCATCGCTGGACTTACGACCAACAGGGCGCGCTGCTGGGGGCTCCCCATTTTCCGGATAAACCCTGCCTCAATCTCAGACGCGATGCGCTTGAGGACTGGCAAGGTCTGCTGTTCAAGGGGCCGCGTTCGGCAAATGCCGACCTCGCAGGCATGCAGGTGGCGCCCGAACTCGACTTCACCGGTTACAAGCTCGACCGCGTCGAGATTCACGAGTGCAATTACAACTGGAAGACCTTCATCGAGGTATACCTCGAGGACTACCACGTTGCGCCCTTTCATCCTGGCCTTGGCAAATTCGTTACCTGTGACGACCTGTCGTGGCAATTTGGTGACTGGTACTCGGTGCAGCGCGTCGGTATCACGTCGCTTGCCAAGCCAGGTTCGGCAACCTATGGCAAGTGGCATCAGGCCGTGCAGGATTACTATGGGGAGAAGAAGCCTCCACATGGTGCGATCTGGCTGACTTACTACCCGAACGTGATGGTGGAGTGGTATCCCCACGTGCTGGTGGTGAGCACGCTGATTCCGGTCGATGTCGACAAGACCACCAATGTGGTCGAGTTCTACTATCCAGAAGATATCGTCGAGTTTGAGCGCGAGTTCGTCGAGGCCGAACAGGCCGCCTACATGGAGACCGCGATCGAAGATGACGAGATTGGTGAGCGCATGGACCGTGGCCGTCGGGCGCTGCTGAAGGAAGGCTGCTGCGAGGTTGGGCCGTACCAGTCACCGTTCGAGGACGGCATGCAGCACTTCCATGAGTTCTATCGACGCATCATGGAGCCGCATATCTGATGTGGCTGGCGTGATCGGTCGGGGCGCGATGCCTCGGGCGGTTCTGGGTGCGGCAGGTCTGCCGCACCCGCCGTGCATTGTGCTTACTGTACGTCCTGCAACTCTCTGGGGAGCGGGAAGGTGACCTTCTCGGGAACGCCGTCCAGATTGCGCACGGCGCCGCCGCTAAGTGTCCTGAGTCGGCCGATGACGTCCTCCACGAGCACCTCTGGTGCGGATGCGCCGGCCGTGACTCCGATTCGACGTTTGCCCTCCAGCCAGGCCGGATCGATGCCGTCAGCGTTGTCCACCAGGTAGGCGGGCACGCCACGCAGTTCAGCAACTTCGCGCAGACGGTTGGAGTTCGAGCTGTTCTTCGAGCCCACCACGAACACCACGTCGGCAAACGGCGTCATGAACTTCACTGCGTCCTGCCGGTTCTGGGTGGCGTAGCAGATGTCGTCCTTTTTCGGTCCGACGATGTTCGGGAAGCGCTCTCGAAGCGCAGTAACAATCGCAGCCGCATCATCCACCGACAGCGTGGTCTGGGTGACATAGGCGAGCTTGTCCGGGTCGGAAACCGTGAGGCCGGCGACGTCATCGGCGGTCTCGACGAGATGGATACCGTCCTTGACCTGACCCATTGTACCTTCGACTTCGGGGTGTCCCTTGTGGCCGATCATGACCAGCTCACGCCCCTGTTCACGCATGCGGGCAACTTCGATGTGCACCTTTGTGACCAGTGGGCAGGTGGCATCGAACACGCGCAGGCCACGCTTCTCGGCTTCGTCGCGTACCGCCTGCGACACGCCGTGCGCACTGAAAATGACGGTGTTGCCGGAAGGGACTTCTTCCAGTTCTTCGATGAAGATCGCACCCTTGTTGCGCAGGTCATCAACGACGAACTTGTTATGCACCACTTCATGGCGAACATAAATCGGCGCACCGAACCGCTGCAAGGCTCGCTCGACGATCTCGATGGCGCGCTCCACTCCGGCACAGAAGCCGCGCGGGGTGGCGAGCATGATTTCCTTGTCGTTCATATGTTCTCTCTGTGGCTGACGCCGGCATCAAGAGGTGCCGATGATCTTCACCTCGAAGCGGATCTTCTTGCCAGCGAGCGGATGATTGAAGTCGATCAGTGCTGATTCGGCATCGATTTCCCGCACCAGTCCGGAGTAGCGCGAGCCGTCGGGTGCGCTGAACTCCATGATGCTCATGGCTTCGATCTCTTCTGCCGGCATGTGCTCGCGCTTCACGCGCTCTACAAGTTCCTCGCGGTGGGGGCCGAATGCTTT
>JALNWS010000202.1 GCA_023230755.1 Azoarcus sp. | reverse complement strand
TTCATCCCGGTGCTTGATCACGCCGGCCTCGAACAACAGCGCGGGCATGGTGGCGTGACGCAGGACGGCAAGCCCGTCGTAGTAATGCACGGCAAGGGAGGCGTCCGCATACGGGCGACTGCGTGCATTCTTGTGCGTGGGGGCGAAGCCGAGGCGCTGCAGGCGCGCGCCCGCTACGCGCGCACACAGCAGGCTGCGTGGCAAGTCGGGATTGTCGCGCGAGACAAACAGCGAATGGCCGGCGAAGTCGTCGTTGAAATCTAGCGCGCGCCCGTTCCAGGTCCACGGTTGGAGCGTGTTCGCAGACACCGAGTCGTGATGAATCGAGATGAACAGGTCGGCGCCCTCGGCTGCGGCCTGCGCAGGCCGCGCGCGCAGGCTCGCGATCGCACCGTCTGCGTTGATGACATGCACCGTCAGCCCGCGTTCGCGCAGCGCGCTCACCAGCTGCCAGGCCAGATCACGGTTGAACTCGAACTCGCTGCGCCCCCTGGCGCTGGTCGCCCCGCCCGCGGCCAGCGTGTGGCCGATATCCACCGCGACGGTCTGCGCGTGCGTGCCTGCAGCCAACAGGCCAGACGCAAGCAGTGCCAGCACCCTGACCAGTCCCGCACGAACGAACGACTTGCACAAGCTCAACACCTCCAGACCGTAAAGCACCCTGCGTGTATCGGCGGGGTCATATACGCCATCCACAATAATCCTTATCCACGCGCACCGGAAAGCCCGCGGCGTTTGTTGCGACGCAGCGGCCAACGCGGTAAAAGCATGCATTGTCGATCAAAGACAATCAAAGGGGTCAGAGTCGTTTGAAATTCAAACGACTCTGACCCCTTTGATCGGGACCCTTTGATCGCAACCCGATATGGAGTCCTACAATGAGCCGCAGCCTGCTGATTCGAAACGCCCTTCTCCTTGCCACCATGGACGACCGGCGCCGCGAAATCGAGGGCGGCTGGGTGCTGGTTCGCGGCAACCGGATCGAAGCGCTGGGCGAAGCCGGGGAAGCCCCCGGGGCCGCAGACGAGATCATCGACGCCACGGGTTGCGTGGTGACGCCAGGCTTGGTGAACACCCACCACCACATGTACCAGACCCTGACCCGGGCCGTGCCCGGCGCACAGGATTGCGAGCTGTTCGCCTGGCTCAAGCGCCTGTATCCGATCTGGGCCAGGCTCACGCCGGCGATGATCCGGGTGTCGACGCATACGGCCATGGCCGAGCTGATCATGTCGGGGTGCACGACCGCATCGGATCACCTCTACATTTACCCGAACGGTTGCAGACTCGAAGACTCGATCGAGGCCGCGGCGGAGATCGGCATGCGCTTTCATGCCTGCCGGGGTTCGATGAGCGTGGGCGAGTCCAGCGGCGGGCTGCCGCCTGATCACGTGGTGGAGCGGGAAGCGGCCATCCTGAGCGATTCGCAGCGTCTGATCGAAACCTGGCATGACCCGGACGACGGCTCGATGCTCAGGATTGCGCTGGCACCATGTTCGCCGTTTTCAGTGTCGCAGGATCTGATGCGTGAGTCCGCGCTCATGGCCCGCCACTACGGCGTGGGCCTGCACACCCACCTGGCCGAGACCGTGGGCGACGTTGCCTACAGCCGCGAGCGTTTCGGCCGCACGCCGGCACAGTACGCCGAAGACCTGGGCTGGACCGGTGAGGGCGTGTGGCATGCGCACTGCGTGTGCCTGGACGACCACGGCATCGACCTCTTCGCTCGCACCCGCACCGGCGTGGCGCACTGCCCGTCGTCCAACATGCGTCTGGGCTCGGGCATTGCGCCCATCCGCAAGATGCTCGACGCCGGGGTGCCCGTAGGCCTGGGGGTGGATGGTTCGGCCTCGAACGACGCCGGCCACCTGCTGCTGGAAGCGCGCATGGCCATGCTGCTGGCCAGGGTGCGCGACACCGGCGACGGCAGCGGCAACCCCGCCGCGCTCAGCGCCCGCCAGGCACTGGAGATCGCCACCCGAGGAGGCGCGGCCGCGCTTGGACGCCGTGACATCGGCCACCTTGCGCCAGGCATGTGCGCAGACCTCGCGATATTCGATGTCGGCGGCATCGCCCACGCCGGCGCCCTGCACGACCCGCTTGCCGCCCTGCTCTTTGCCGCCCCCGCCGGCGTCCGGCACAGCATCATCAACGGGCGCCAGATCGTGCGCGACGGCGAATTGCTGACCGTGGATACACACCGCCTGACCGGGATGCACAACCGCATGGCCAGGGTGCTGATTGACGGATAGCCGCGGCGTTCCGACGGTCTATAGCCCGCACAGGCATATAAACTAAACTTTTTATTCTTTTGAAGTCTTTCCGCAGTGCGGTAATTTAGCGCGATCAAAAATCCGTCGCGCAAATGATCGCACCATGCTGGTCCCCGAGACTTACCACGCCCTGATTGTCGGCCTCGTGCTGATTGCCCTGTTCGCCTCCTTCGCACGCGAATGGCTCAAGCCTGACGTAGCGGTGATGGGCGCGGTGGCCTTGCTGATGGCGATCGGGCTGCTCGACCCCAAGCAGGTGCTGGGCGTGTTCAGCAACAGCGCGCCCATCACGATCGCGTGCCTGTTCATCATCAGCGGCGCGTTGAGCAAAACCGGCTGTGTGGACCGCATGGGCGAGTGGATCGGCTCGATGGCGGGAAACAGCGAACGCCGGCTGCTGCTGGCGATGCTGGCGGTGGGGCTGGTCGTGTCGCCCTTCATCAACAACACGCCGGTGGTGATGGTGATGATTCCGGCGGTGATCGGGATGGGCACCCGCTACGGGGTGGCACCCTCGCGCCTGCTGATTCCGCTTTCGTACGCAACCATTCTGGGCGGCATGATCACCATGGTCGGCACCTCGACCAACATCCTGGTCGACGGCGTGGCGCGCAGCCACGGGCTGGCGCCCTTCCGCATGTTCGAGATCAGCCCGGCGGCGATCATTCTGGCCGTGCTCGGCTGCGCCTTCATGCTGTGGTTTGCGCCCCGCCTGCTGCCGGTTCGCGAAACTCTGACGCAGCAATTCACCGGCAGCGGCGACCGCCTGTTCATGACCGAACTGTTCGTGCCCGAGGGCTCGCGCCTGGTGGGACGCACGCTCAAGGATGCGCGGCTGTCCAACGGCGTGATCAAGGTGCTCAACCTGTTTCGCGGCGACGAAGAGATCTCTGCACCTTCGCCCGACACCACGCTGATGGCGGGCGACCGGGTGGTCGTCCATAGCCGCAGCAGCGCGATGATGGATCTGCGCAGCAGCACCGACCTGATCGGCCTGCAGGCACAGGCCGCCGACCCCAACGACCTCGAAACCCTGCGTCGGCGCGGCGTGGTGATGGTGGAGGCGATCGTGGGCCAGACCTCGCGTTACGTGCTGCGCCCGATCCGTGACCTCGACCTCGCCGCGCGCTACGGCATCCACCTGATCGCGGTCCATCGCAAGAATGCCTCGATTGCCGACATCGGCGACGACTTCCAACTGCAGTTCGGCGACGTGCTGCTGGTGGAGGGCACACCGGCCCAGCTCAAGCGCTTCTGCGAGAACGGCGACCTGTTCGCAATCACCGACGGCAAGGCCCCGGTCAACAACCATCGCAAGGCACCGATCGCGCTCGCCACCATCGTGGGCGTAATGGCGCTCGCGGCCCTGAACGTGATGCCGATCGAGGGCCTGGCCATCATCGGCGCGGTGATCGTGGTCGCGACCGGCTGCCTGCGTGCCGACGAGGCCTACAAGTCGATCGAATGGCCGATCCTGGTGCTGATCTTCGGCATGCTGGCGATGAGCATCGCGATGCACGACTCGGGCCTGGACAAGCTGCTCGCCAGCGGTCTGGTGGGCATCGGCGGCGACCTGCCGCCGTGGATGATGCTGTCGCTGGTAGTCCTGATCACCTCGATCGCAACCGAGTTCATCAGCAACAACGCGGTGGCGGTGCTGTTTACGCCGATCGTGATCGGCATCGCGGAGCACATCGGCATCGACCCGCGCCCCTTTGTGGTGGGGGTGATGTTCGCAGCCAGCGCGAGCTTCGCCACCCCGATCGGCTACCAGACCAACACCCTGGTGTACAACGCCGGCAACTACCGCTTCACCGACTTCGCCCGCCTCGGCGTCCCGCTCAACCTGATCGTATGGCTAAGCGCAACGGTGCTGATCCCGATCTTCTGGCCCCTGACACCCGCTTAAAAAACCAAAGAAAACCAAAGGGGTCAGAGTCGTTTGAAAACCTGACCAAAGGGGTCAGTGAAAACCGCTGATCAGAACCAAAGGGGTCAGAGTCGTTTGAAAATTTGACCAAAGGGGTCAGTGAAAACCGCTGATCGGGTATGGTCGGCAAGCAACTCCCTGCGGCTTTCCCCTTACCAAAAGAAAACCCCGCCCCTGCCCAAGGACAGGAGCGGGGTCTGACTTGCAGCCTCAATGCACAGCTCAGCGCCCGGAGCAGTGCCCACCTGAAGCGGCCTGCCCGCTGCCGAGCGCGATCGGCGGCGGTTCGACACGAATGCCACCGGTACCCATCGTATCCAGTGCAACTAGCACCAGCACCGCCAGCCAGAACACCGCCGTGCCGGCACGAAAGAGTTTTTTGCTGTCCATGTCCGTCTCCTCAGGCCGCAATGCGATTACGGATGCGCACACCCAGGATCGAGCCCGCAAAAGCGAGCGCAAACCACACCCAGCCATGCACACTGGCGGAGGCGATGCCGCCCAGATAGGCCCCAACGTTGCATCCGAAAGCCATGCGCGAGCTGTAACCCATGATCAGACCGGCTACGCAGGCGGCGAGCAGCCTTTTGCCCGAAGGCGTTTTGAAGGTAGCCGTGCCGTTCCAGCGTGAGGCGGCCAGTGCGCCAAAGATCAGGCCAAGGTTGGTGACCGAGGTAACGTCGGCGAGCAGCGGTTCCGCCAGCCGGGCTGCATGCGGTGCGACGCCCCAGAATGGATCACCTACAGGGCTCCAGCCAAACACGGAAAACAGTTTTGCGCCCCAGATGCCGATGCCGTAGACGATGCCCCAGGGTTGGCCGGCCACCACCATGTGGATGAGATAGAGCACCGCGAGCAGCACCGCACCGATCCACCAGCGTCGCGCCCATCCGCCCGTAGCATCTGCGGACGACGAGACCGGCTGGGCAACGAAGCTCGCCACCGCGGAGCGCGCCAGCTGCTGCATCTTCGCCACAGGATTGGCGGGCTCGGGGCGACGGGCAGCCCGCCCGGCCAAGGCCGCAACCGTGCAGCAGCCAATCACCGTGACCGCCAGCGCCGTTGGCCAGCCGTACTGCAGCAGGTCGATGGCGGGAAGTCCGCCCAGCGCGATCCAGCCCGGCTGATGGGAGGCGCCGACGAAACTGCCGATGGCGAAGGTGGGCAGCACGGCAAAGGACAAGGGCGCGCCGGCCCCGGCCTTGTACAGCGTGCCCGAGCCACAGCCGTCGGCCAGTTGCATGGCCGCACCGAACAGGAAAGCACCCAGCACAAGGCTGAAGGTGAGCGGCGCAACCGCGCCCACCAGCTCGCCCCCGCTGCCCGCAATCAGCGGCAGGGTCAGGGCAGCCGCGAGCACCAGCAGCAGCATCTGTGCCCACAATCCCTGAGGATTGCGGTGCTCGATGAAATCACGCCAGCCGGTAGTGAAACCGAAGCGTGCGCCCTGCAGCACCGCCCCGAAGCCGATGCCAACGAGCGTGAGCAGACCTTGACGGATGCCGGTAGCCAGCGTTACCGCCAGCACACCGCTGAGCCCGATCAGAACCAATACCAAACGAGTAATCCAGCGCATCTGCGTATCCGTATCAGTTGCTGAAGGTGCGCTTCACGTCCTGCACCAGCGCGGAAATGCGCGAGGGCTGGTTGTCCATCGGCAGCTCGGCCTTGCTCCATTCGACGATCGATTCCGGATAGAGCTTGACCTTCTTGTTGCCGGCGATCTCGGACATCACGAACCAGTTGGTCGCAGCCCAGTGCCCGGTATTGCAGAAGGACACGGCAGGCGCATCGGCCGCACCGGAACGCTGCACCAGCGCCTTGAGCTCGCTACCCGACTTCAGCGTGGTGCCGTCCTTGGGGAAGAACTGTGCGTTGTCGAAGGAGGACGCGCCCGGCAGCGTGCCGTAGCGAGCGGACGCATCGGCACGCGCTTCGCCACCAAAGAACTTCTGCGGACGGGCGTCGACCAGCAGCGGAGCAGAGCCCGACTTGATCGCCGCAGCAAGCTCTTCACGGGTCACGATCTGATCCTGATCGTAGCGATAGCTGAACTGGCTGGGGCTCACGGCCGGTGCTGCGGTTTCGAGCGCGCCGCCGGCCACTTTCCAGGCCTTGGTGCCACCGTCGAGGATGGACAGGCGGGTCAGTCCGCCGACTTTCAGCGTCCAGTAAACACGCGCGGCTGCGCCGAAATCGGTGTGATCAGTGCCGCCGTGAACGACCACGACATGGGTGTCGGCGCTCACGCCAGCGCTCTGCAGCAGGGTGCTGAGTGCAGCTTCGGTGGGCAACTGGCCGGGGTTTTCCTTCGGGCCGCGGTACTTGCCGTAGGGCGTGTTGACCGCACCGGGGATATGGCCAGCGGCGTAGTCCTTGTCGGCACGAATGTCGAGCACCCGCACGCCGGGTTGCGTGACCAAGGCCTTGAGCTCGGCGGGCGTCAGCAGCGGCGACGGTGCAGCAGCCACGCTCGGCGCGGCGACGTTTGCTGCGGGTGCAACCGGGTTGGCTGCTGCAGGGGCGGCAACCAGCAGGCTGCCGCTGGCAAGGGCGAGAGAAACAACAAGGGTCTTGAGCATGACGAGATCGATCCATGAAAGTCAGACGGAAAACGCGCCATGACGCGAGGCTTAAACAGCCGGCGTTTCGTGGCGCGTTTTGATGCATGGATCTTACGAAAGACGAACGCGCAACTGAAGCACAGTGAGGGCAGCTGTATATAACCAATCGTTCTTTGAGAACCAAAGGGGTCAGAGTCGTTTGAAAGTTTCAAACGACTCTGACCCGAATGGTGCTTACTTAGGCGAAATGGGTACTAGAAACCCAGGCAAACCATTGACGAAATGAGAGAAGCTGGCGACCGGGGTAAACTGAAGGTCCTACCCAAACAGCCGCCCCATATGGGCGC
>JALNWS010000201.1 GCA_023230755.1 Azoarcus sp. | reverse complement strand
TTTTGGCGGCGCAGTCATTGGTTTGCAACTGGTGGGCTGGCTCAACATGCGTTTCGGTATGAAGCGCGTCACGGTGCTTTCGCTGCTGTCGATGGCGCTGGGCTACCTGGCGACGACCTTGATTGGAGGGTCTATCTGGTCGCTCTATTTCGCGTTCTTCATGTTACCGATCATTGGCATGGGGGCGCTGGCAGTGACCTGGACGCAGCTGCTCAATCTGTGGTTCCACCGCAACCGGGGTCTGGCGCTGGCGATCGGCCTCTCTGGCACGGGTATCACCGCTGCCTTGGTGCCGCGGCTGCTTAGTTGGGGCGTGGACGCCTGGGATTGGCGTGCAGCCTTCGTGATTCTCGCGTTGCTCAACGTATTCGTCGGGATTCCGCTGACGCTGTAGTGGTTTCGATTGCCGGCCGTGGTGGACAAGGCGGCACACGGCAGGGATCAAGAGCCATTGTCCGACGCTGGCCCGCGGCTTCTGATCACCGGCATGAGCTTTGCGGAAGGCTTGGCATCGCCGCGCTTCTGGATCTGCAACGTGGCGCTCTCGCTGGTCGTGTCGGCAGTGGTCGGCCTGGTTACCAGTACCGTCCCGATGCTGCGCGATAAAGGGCTCTCTGCTGCAGATGCCGCAGTCGTGTTCGGCTATTTCGGCGTGTCGCTCATATTGGGCCGGCTCGTGGTGGGCTATCTGCTCGACCGCTTGTGGCCGCCCGGTGTGGCAGCGATCAGTCTGTCGCTGCCTGCTGTCGGCTGTCTGATCTTTCTGTCGGGACAAACCGAACTTGGGATGCTGAGCGTTGCCGCAGCGCTCATCGGACTTGGTGCAGGTGCCGAGTTCGATATTGCCGCATTCCTCATCGCACGATACTTCGGTCTCAGAGAGTACGGTCGTCTGTTCGGCCTGCATCAGGGCCTGATTACCGTGGCGTCGGCAGCAGCCCCTTTGCTGTTTGCAGCGATGCTCAACCTCACCAGCACCTATTCGGCGATGCTGGTTTATTGCACTGCCGCCTCGCTATTGGGTGCCGTGTTGTTGCTAGCGCTCGGGCGTAGCCCTCTGTACGAGCTTCAACCCGAAGCGGCGAAGGCCTGAACTCATTCCTGTCACCAAATCGGAGAACCACGATGCCTACCATCAATGTGATTGAACACAACGGGATTGCACATCAACTTTCTGCAGACGTCGGTCAGTCGGTCATGCAAGCAGTGACCTTTGCCGGAATATCCAGCATGTCGGCTGATTGCGGCGGTGCCTGCGCCTGTGCAACCTGCCATGCCTACCTCGACGAAGCGTGGATGGACCGCTTCCCGCCAGTTCAGGAAACCGAGGATGCGATGCTCGACATCGTTCCGGAACGTCGTCCAAACAGCCGTCTGAGTTGTCAGCTGGTACTGACCGAAGGAATGGATGGACTGACATTACATCTTCCAGCAGCGCAGTTCTGAGTTGGCGGTCGAACAAGAACAAAGAACTGGAGGCAGGAACATGTCAATTAAATCAGTCGTGATTGTGGGGGCTGGCCATGGCGGTGTGCAGGTTGCCATATCCCTTCGTCAGGAGGGATTCACCGGTCGCATCGTGCTACTCAATGACGAGGAAGGCCTTCCTTATCAGCGACCGCCGCTGTCAAAAGCCTATCTGCTTGGCAAGATTGGTGAGAGTGCGATGCTTTTCCGCCCCGCGACTTTCTATGCGGAGCAGCGAGTCGAGCTCATTCATGACCATGCACATGCGATCGATCGCACGAACCGGCGCGTTCTGCTTACCTCGGGGGGCGTGCTTGACTACGATCACCTGGTGCTGGCAACGGGGGCTCACAACCGCCCTCTGAACATTCCTGGTGCAGAACTTGCGGGTGTGTATGGTGTAAAAACAAAGGCTGACGCCGACGCACTCTCACCGCTGGTGAAAGCTGCGAAGCATGTCGTCGTGATCGGTGCTGGGTTTATCGGCCTTGAGTTTGCAGCTGTCGCTGCTGCTGGCGGCGCGGCAGTAGAGGTGCTGGAACTCGGTGACCGCCCAATGGCGCGTGCGGTGTCTCCACAGATGTCAGATCTTTTCCGCTCCGCCCATGAATCGTGGGGCGTTCATTTCAATTTCCGCTGCGGTGTTGTTGCACTCGAAGGTGAAGCGGGGCAGGTCACTTCTGTCACGATCACGGATGGTCGCCGCCTGGTGGCCGATTTGGTGGTTTATGGCATCGGCGTTATTCCGAACGTACAGCTCGCGCTTGAGGCAGGTCTGGATGTCGATAACGGAATCCGGGTGAATTCGGTACTGCTGACTTCTGATCCGGCGATCTCGGCCCTGGGTGATGTGGCCGCCTTTCCGTGCGTGCAGAACGGCGAGCGATATACCCGCCTGGAGTCGGTACAGAACGCTGTTGACCAGGGCAAGTCGATCGCAGCCCGTCTGATGGGGAAGGCCGCGCTGTATGTCGCGCTGCCATGGTTCTGGACTGACCAGGGCGCACTGAAACTGCAGATAGCGGGTTTGTCGATCGGTGCCGACAACTATGTGGTGCTCGGTGATGCCGGTGCGCAGCAGATGTCCGTGCTTTGTTTTCGCGGCGAAGAGTTGATCGCTGTCGAGTCCTGCAATCGTCCAGGCGATCACATTTATGCCCGCAAGATCCTCGCGCGGCCACCGGCGCTCACGCCCCTTGTTGCGGCGGCTCAGGGCTTCGACCTGAAAACGTGGGAGGCGGAGAACCGCCGCTGAAGTTCGGATTCGACGGCTTACTCCAGCGGCAAGCCGTCATCAAGCGGCCGAGGCGGTTCGTGGAGTGCCGCCGTCCTGACCGCGTGTATGTACCAATTGAGGAGATTGTCATGAAGAAAGTAATTGTGTCCGCTGCATTCTTCGGAGTGCTGGCAATGCCGGCGTGGGCCGGGGACGTTGAAACACTTGCAAAAGAGAAGGAGTGCATGAGTTGTCATGCGCTCGACAAGGATGCGATCGGTCCTGCTTTCGCCAGCATCGCGAACAAGTACAAGGGTAACAAAAGAGCCGAGGCCATGCTGGTGAGCACGGTATTGAAAGGATCGCCCAGTGCCGGTGGATATCACTGGGGTACCAAGAAGATGCCACCCCCCAGCGTACGCCAGAGCGTCAGTGCAGATGAGGCTAAGGCGCTGATTGACTGGATTCTCGCAATGTAGCGTCGTGGCGGCGTGAGTGCGGGATCTGACTGCGGCGCTCACGTCATCTCCAGGGGTGGGTTGGCCACTGATTGCAATGTCGGTTGGTCAGCTCTTGATCAGAGGGCACGGTCAGCGGACAGAAGTGCCCGGAAGCATTGCTTGTCGGACATGTGCGACATGCGATTTAGGTGATGTGAGTGGCCTCATTCATCCGGAAAAGCGTTGAAGCCATTCGCTGTCGTCTTGGCAAAGTGCCCATCGCCGCTCACTGAAGTCCCAAGTCGAGCCCACGATGCGGATTGCCTGTTGGGCGCGTTCAGGCTGTTGGGCGTAACAGCGGCCGCTCGGTCGTGCATGCACTTCCTGATCAATGTCCTTGTTTCGCCCAAGCGAGATGATTGCACAGCGGCGAAGTACCAGCGCTGCTTCAGATTCGTCGGCTGGAAGTGTGCTGAGTGCCCAGCGAGCCATCCCTTCGCGAATGTTCACCCCAGTGTAGGGGGCGGGGCTGAGGATGCATGAATTGTGAATGTCCCACTTGAGCTGTAAGCCGTCGTCGCGCGCAAGCCTGGCCTGGGTTTCGCCGTTCTTGTAACGCGGAACCTCAATCTCGTAACCCCTGTAGTCATGGCCGCGCGCGGCCAGTGCGATCGCAAGCCCGGCCAAGTCGAACATGTGCGTGCACTGCAGGCTGGCGTCGGTATGGCGGCTGACTGAGTTCGCTATCGGGTTCAGCACCATGCCGACGAGTCCGGCAAGCGCGGCAGACGCTTCTGGACAGGCGCTGAACGGATGACGTGGTGCTTCCGCGCTGATTTTCTCGACGATGCCGTTGTGGTGGATCAGGGCGACCCGGAAGTGATGGAAGTCATCTTCGAGCACCGCGCGCACCTCTCCACCTTTGGGCGAGCGGCGAGCATTGATCTGTATGCGTCGTCTGAAGCAGAGCATGTTCTCGGTTCCTGTTGGGGGTGTGTTTGTTTTTTTAATGTGTACAATAACATCAATAGTGTTTAACAAAAATTGGAGGCGGCAATGGGCTTGCTGACGAACAAGGTTGCGCTGATCACCGGCGCAGGCGGCGGCATTGGACGCGGCGTTGCCCGCCGTTTCGCGCGGGAAGGCGCAGCCGTGGTGATTGCCGAGATTGACGAGAAAAGCGGTGCCGAGGTGGCGCTGGAGCTTGAGTCACTTGGCGGGCGGTCATTGTTCGTTCGGACGGACGTGATGGAGAAGGCATCGGTTCTGGCTGCAGTGGACGCCGCGGTGCGGCATTTCGGTGGCCTTGATATCCTGATCAATAATGCATTTGTGCCGACGCCCAATGTCCGCTTTGAGGACAAGACTGACGAGATGCTTGAGCAGACCTTGACCTCAACGATCAAGGCGTCATGGTGGGCAATGCAGGCGGCCATGCCGCACATGCGCAATCGCGGTGGCGGCAAGATCGTGAATTTCTATTCGATCGATACAGAGATCGGTGCCTGGCTCCATGCCGATTACAACACTGCAAAGGCGGGAATTCTCGGCCTTACCAGGAGTGCCGCATCTGAATGGGGGCGCTTTAACATCACCGTGAATGCCATCGCACCAACCGCAATGGGGGCGACATTCCACAAGCTGGCTGCCGAGAATCCAGGCTTCGCCGAGCGCGCTGCTGCAATGCGTCCGCTAGGTCGCTGCGGTGACCCCGAAGACGATATCGGCCCGGTCGTGGTTTTTCTTTCGTCGAATCTCTCCCGCTATGTCACTGGTGAAGCAATCCACGTCGACGGTGGCTTGCACTTGCCCGGGTACAACTCGAGACCCGCAGACGTGCCTGTCCGCGAGACCTGATTCAAACCATCACCGGCAGCGTGACGTGCGACCTGAAGTTCCGGGAGGTAAGACCATGAATGAGCCCGTTCGACGGGATGGAGAGCGAATCACCCGTAATCGGCGCTCGGATGCAACTGTCAGCCGAATACTGGCAGCGACCGAAGCGGTTGTGCTGAGTGGAGGCGCGGAGCGCATTTCAATTATTGAGGTGTGTGAACGTGCTGGTGTATCTCGCGGTACGTTTTACCGCTACTTCTCGTCACAGGACGACCTCCTGGATGCCTTTTCGCGTCACAAGCGTGAGGGTTTTCATCAGTCCATGCTGGCCGCAACAGAGCATCTGAATGACCCCGATGAGCGCTTTCGAGCTCTGATTGCCTACCTTGAGAACTACGTGGCTCACGGGCAGGCACGTCAACTGCTACTGGCTGCGCCCGAATATACCCTGCGTTTCTTCCAGCGCATTTTCAATGATTCTCTCGTCCGTCTTCAGGATGTTCTTCGCGTGGTCTTCGATTCTTGGGACGTGCAACTCGGAGTTCGCATCGATCGCGAACTGGTCTGCGAGATGCTGATCCGCTACGTCCTGAGCGAACAACTTGTGCCTCACAACCGAGTCAGTGAGGGAACAGATCGGATCGAGCGTCTTGTACGTTCTCTGGTGATGCCATCGATCGAGAGCGCCGGCGTCGCCCCGAAGTAATCTCTGCAGTTGTGACTGGAGTGATTTTCCTGACTAGTGAATAAAAACATTAAACAGAATTGCAAAAACTGTTTATGTTTGGCATGATGACTTTCATCGATTCACAGACACCGCACGAGTGTCGCAGGCAGGAGACAACTAACAGCGTCTAGCGGCCACCCGCTGAGACAACGGCTGTCCCTTGTCCGCGAATGCGGCGCTCGCCGGGCCCACAACACGGCACAAGGAGACTCCAATGCTGATCGATCTTCACGCACATGCACCCCATCCCGATTACTACGACCAAGATCCCTACTGGGGCCCCGCATTTGAATCGCAGCCGGATGGCGACATCAAGCTGCGTGTCGGCGACTGGGTGCTCACGCTTGGGGCGCCTGAACGCAAAGCTGCTTTGCGCAAGGCCAAGGCCGACGGCAACGCGCTGAACGTTCAGGAATACATGGCACGCTGGCGCGATCCGAAGGTGCGCCTCGCAGGCATGGATGCCGCGGGTCAGAATGCGCAGGTGCTGTCCGTACCTTCGCACTGCTACATGTACTGGACGGAACTCGAGTACGCGACTCGATTCTCGCGCAAGGCCAATGACGTTCTCGCGGAATACTGCTCGGGCGCGCCGGACCGTCTGATGTTCTGGGCGCAGGCACCGCTTCAAGACCCGAAAGTGGCAGCAGCCGAAATTCGTCGCGCATGTACGCAGCTTGGTGCCAAGGGGCTCGGAGCGGGCGGCTCAAACTTTGGCGGGCTTGAGTTCGATTCGCCCGAGATGGATCCGGTTTGGGAGGCGCTGTGCGATCTCGACCTGCCCATGTTCATTCATGGCTATAACCAGTCAGTGACCTGGGGCAAGAAGGCCAATACCGACCGCTACGAAACGACCGCGATTGTCGGCATGAACTACGACGAGACCAAGGCGTTCTGGTATCTCGTCAATGGTGGCGTGTTTGACCGCTTTCCGAACCTGAAGGTCTACATCACGCATGGTGGTGGCTTTGTACCCTATCAGCTTGGACGTCTCGCGCAAACGAACCCCAACCTTGATACCCATCACAACAAGAAACCGGTCCTCGACTACCTGCGCAATTTCTATTTCGACGTCGAACTCCACGAACTGCCGATGCGTCAGGCCTTGATTGACGTGATCGGTGCGGATCGCATTCTCTACGGCTCGAACTTCGGTGGCAGCGATGCTGTTCGGCATGATCTGACCGAGGGCTTGCGTCTGTCCGACGATGATCTGCAACGTATTCGCTGGAAGAATGCCTGCGAACTCTTGCACCTTGATCCGGCAAGCGTTGGCGCGGTCGCCAAGTCTTTGGTGACGGCATGAAGCTCGCCCGTGCGTGTGCTCCCGGAGTGAATGGCGGTGCGCCATTCTGGGCGCTCGTCGGCGAGGGCCAGAAGCTGTTGCCCATCGCCGGGAGCTTCGATGAATGGGGACCGGCGCTGACGCGGGCGATTGCGGCGGGGC
>JALNWS010000200.1 GCA_023230755.1 Azoarcus sp. | reverse complement strand
GACGACCATAGCGTCTTGGCCCCACCCCTTCCCATCCCGAACAGGACCGTGAAACAAGATCGCGCCGATGATAGTGAGATTCGTTCTCGTGAAAGTAGGTCATCGTCAGACTAACCCTACGCTGAACCCCGCTGATACTTCGTGTCAGCGGGGTTTGTTGCGTCTACAGCATCTCGAGCACCATCCCCGCGCCCGGTCGCATTCAGGTGTAAGGTAAGCGTCCAGCCCGACCACATTGCTGAGCGCCGCTGAGTTGGCGAGGATCGTGTCCACGTAACTTAGGTGGACACATGTACGCTAATTTGGTGAAGGCGCCCCGGCGACAGATTTGAGATCCAAGACCGTGAAGATAGGCAAGCATCCGCCCAGCACCGTCTTCCCCTCTGCATAGTGATCACCTGACGATCGGTGTCCGGAGGGGGGGGCTTCAGAGAGATGGGAGCGGGCACTGCGCTGACCAATGTCGCGCTCGGCATTGCCCGTGCATATCACAAAGGAGAGCCCGTGCTGGTTGCAGGTATTACGGAGGCGGGGATTGTCACAGCACTTGTCGTCGCCCAGCCGGGCCGGGCCCGTGAGATTGATTCCGCGCGCGACTGGTTTCGTGCTCGCGGCGAAGGCAATACCTATCTGCCGTGGTGGGGGCTGAGGCGCGATGCGGACTGGAGCGGCTACCCACAGGGGTTCTCGGAGTGAGGCTGCAGTCTTGTGTTGGGCTGAATACGCTCGCGGGTTTGGTCTATCCGTCCCGTGGGCGCTGGATTGTAAAGTGAGGCAAGGCGTCAGCCCGGTGCGTGCGCCGGATTCGTCTCAGCGTGTGCGCAAACGGCCAAGCGGCATTCCGACTCGATCTGAAACGGCTCTCGAAATCCGAGCAAAAAAATGGCGACCCGCAGGCCGCCATTTTCTGTTTCTCCGTCTGCTTCTGTCCGATGAGCTTACTTCTTGCGCATCGGTGGCAGGTCGGTGCAGCTGCCGTGTGCAACTTCGGCTGCCATACCCACCGTTTCTCCCAGGGTCGGGTGGGGGTGGATGGTCTTGCCAATGTCGACCGCGTCTGCGCCCATTTCGATCGCGAGGCACACTTCGCTGATCATGTCGCCCGCACTCGGGCCGACGATGGTCCCGCCGATCACACGGTGGGTCTCGGCATCGAAGATCAGCTTTGTGAAGCCGTATTCGGCACCGTTTGCGATCGCACGGCCGCTTGCTGCCCAAGGGAACTTGGCGGTTTCGACCTTCCTGCCTTCGGCCTTGGCCTGTGCCTCGGTGTATCCGACCCAGGCGACCTCGGGGTGGGTATAGGCGACACCTGGAATCACGGTGGCATCGAAGGCCGACTTTTGGCCTGCCGCGACTTCTGCCGCGACATGAGCCTCATGCACCGCCTTGTGAGCAAGCATGGGCTGGCCGACGATGTCGCCGATGGCGAAAATATGTGGCACGTTGGTACGCATCTGTGCGTCGACGGGAATGAAACCGCGTTCGCCAACGATAACGCCCGCCTTGTCTGCCGCGATCTTTTTGCCGTTGGGTGAGCGACCGGCCGATTGCAGGATCATGTCGTACTTGACCGGCTCAGTGGGGGCACCTTCGCCTTCAAACGTGACGTAAAGGCCGTCATCCTTCGCTTCTACGCCGACCGTCTTGGTGTTCAGCATGACCTTGTCGAAACGGTGAGTGTTCTGCTTTTCCCACACCTTGACGGCATCGCGATCAGGGCCCTGCATCAGGCCGTCGAGCATCTCGACGACATCGATGCGACTGCCAAGCGATGAGTACACCGTGGCCATTTCCAGGCCAATGATGCCGCCGCCGATGACGAGCATCTTCTTGGGTACGGAACGCAGCTCAAGTGCACCGGTGGAGTCGACGATGCGCGGGTCGCGCGGGATGAAGGGCAGATGCACGGCAGCCGAACCGGCGGCAATGATGCATTGCTTGAAGCGGATGGTCTTCTTCTCTCCTGTCTTGTCCTGCGCGGTGCCGGTGGTGAGTTCGACTTCAACATGATTGGGGTCGAGGAAGCTGCCGTAGCCGCGTACGATCTCTACTTTGCGGGCCTTGGCCATGCCGCCGAGACCGCCGGTGAGTTTGCCGATCACGCCATCCTTATGCTTGCGCAGGGCGTCGACGTCGACCGTGGGTTTGGCAAAGCTGATACCTGCGGTGCCGACATGTGCTGCCTCGTCCATGACTGCTGCCACATGCAGCAGTGCCTTGGAGGGAATGCAGCCTACATTCAGACAGACACCGCCCAGGCTCGGATAGCGCTCGACGATGACGGTCTTCAGGCCGAGATCCGCTGCGCGGAAGGCCGCAGAATATCCACCAGGACCTGCACCGAGCACGAGCATGTCGCATTCGATGTCGGCAGTGCCGCCGTGGCTGGCGGCAGTCGGTGCTGCAACGGCTGCTGGTGCCGGCGCGGCAGCAGGCGTGGCGGCGGGTGCTGGGGGCGCTTGGGCTGCGGCCGGTGCGCCTGCACTTGCGCCCGCCGTCTCAACCTTCAGCAGCACGGTGCCTTCGCCGACCTTGTCACCAAGGGCGACGAGGACTTCCTTGACCACGCCAGCCACCTCGGAGGGAACGTCCATCGTGGCCTTGTCCGATTCGAGCGTGCAGATGGCATCGTCCACCTGGATGCTGTCGCCGGCCTTGACGAACAGTTCGATGACCGGAACGGTATCGAAGTCACCGATATCGGGGACCTTTACTTCAACGATCTGACTCATGATCTGGCCTCCTTAGAGCATGACCCGACGGAAGTCGGCCAGCATTTGCGCGAGATAAACGTTGAAGCGGGTCGCCAGCGCGCCGTCGATGACGCGGTGGTCGGCCGTCAGCGACATCGGCAGGGTAAGGCGCGGCACGAATTGCTTGCCATCCC
This sequence comes from Azoarcus sp., assembly GCA_023230755.1. Classification (GTDB taxonomy): domain Bacteria; phylum Pseudomonadota; class Gammaproteobacteria; order Burkholderiales; family Rhodocyclaceae; genus Parazoarcus. Next base: position 4,256 of record JALNWS010000200.1, on the reverse strand, counting down.
ACACTGGTTTCATCGCCGACTTGTTGACGCCGAGGATGGCGACTTCAGGTGCATTGACGATGGGCGCGAAGTAGGTGCCACCAATGCCGCCCAGCGACGAGATGGTGAAGCAGGCGCCGGTCATGTCGGCGGGGCCGAGCTTGCCGTCGCGTGCCTTCTTGGCCAGCGAACCGGTTTCGGCTGCGATCTCGAACACGCTCTTCTTGTCTGCGTTCTTCACCACCGGCACCATCAGACCATTCGGTGTATCGGCGGCGAAGGCGATGTTGAAGTACTTCTTGTACACCAGGTTGTCGCCGTCGAGGCTGGTGTTGAATTCCGGGAACTCCTGCAGGGCCCGCACCGAAGCCTTGATGATGAAGGCGAGCATGGTGAGCTTCTTGCCAGACTTCTCGTATTCCTTGTTCATCTGCACACGGAAGGCTTCGAGATCGGTGATGTCGGCGTCTTCGTGGTAGGTGACGGCAGGAATCATGACCCAGTTGCGGGCGAGGTTCTGGCCGGAAATCTTCTTGATGCGCGACAGCGGCTTGACCTCGACCTCGCCGAACTTGGCGAAATCGACCTTCGGCCACGGCAACAGGTCGAGACCGCCGCCCAGACTGCCGACCGCCGCAGCTGCCTGCGTCTTGCCCGGGACCACTCCCGTGCTCATTGCGCCCTTGATGAAGGCGACAACGTCTTCCTTGAGGATACGGTTCTTCGGACCAGTCCCCTTTACGGCCGAGAGGTCTACACCGAGCTCGCGACTATAGGCACGTACCGATGGGCTGGCGTGTATTTTGCCGCCAAGCTTGACCGCGCTTGGCGCAGCCACGGCTGCCGGCACCGGTGCAGCTGAGACGGGTGTTGCTGCCACGGGTGCGGGGGCCGCTGCGGGCGCTGGCGCGCTCGGTGCCGGGGCTGGCGCAGCTGTGGCAGCGGCACCTGCAGCCTCTACCTTGATCAGCACGGAGCCTTCCGACACTTTGTCGCCGAGCTTGACCAGGACCTCCTTGATCACGCCGGCAACCGACGACGGGACGTCCATCGTGGCCTTGTCGGATTCGAGCGTGGCGATTGCGTCGTCGACCTTGATGGTGTCGCCAGCCTTCACGTAGAGCTCGATCACGGGCACTTCGTCGAAATCACCGATATCCGGCACTTTCACTTCGACAAGGCCTCCGCCGGCTGCGGGGGCGGCGGCTGCAGCCGCCGGAGCGGGCGCAGCTGCGGGTGCCGGCGCAGCGGCAGGGGCTGCAGCAGCGGGAGCGGCAGTTGCCGCGTCAGCTGCTTCGACCTTGATCATCAGCGTGCCCTGCGACACCTTGTCGCCGAGGTTGATCAGCACTTCCTTGACCACGCCGGCGGCCGACGATGGCACATCCATCGTTGCCTTGTCGGATTCCAGCGTTGCGATCGAGTCGTCCACCTTGATGGTGTCACCGACCTTGACGAACAGTTCAATCACCGGCACATCGGTGAAATCGCCGATATCCGGAACCTTGACTTCAATCAGTTGGCTCATCTTCTTGTCTCCTTCGGCGCTTAGACGGACATCGGGTTCGGCTTGGACGGGTCAAGGTTGTACTTGACCAGTGCCGCAGCGACCTTGTCGCGTTCGATGCTGCCTTCGTCTGCCAGTGCCTTCAGCGCAGCCAGTGTGACCCAGTGGCGATCCACCTCGAAGAAATGACGCAGCTTCTCGCGAGTGTCGGATCGACCGAAACCGTTGGTACCCAGCGTGACGTACGGGCGATTCACGAAGGGGCGGATCTGCTCGGCGAACAGCTTGATGTAGTCGGTGGCGGCGATGACCGGGCCCTTGGTATTGGCCAGTTTCTGCTCGACGTGCGACAGCTTCGGCGCCTCCAGCGGGTGGAGAAGGTTCCATCGCGCGGCGTCCTGACCGTCGCGTGCCAGCTCATTGAAGCTCGGGCAGCCCCAGAGATCGGCGTCGACACCCCAGTCATTCTTGAGCAGGTCGGCAGCAGCGATGACTTCGTTGAAGATGGTGCCGGAGCCCAGCAGTTGCACACGCGGGCCGGTGCCGTCGCCGCCCTTCTTGAATGCGTACATCCCCTTGACGATGTCGGCCTCGGCACCGGCGGGCAGTTCCGGGTGCTCGTAGTTCTCGTTCATCACCGTGATGTAGTAGTACACATCTTCCTGCTCGGCGAACATGCGGCGCATGCCGTCCTGCACGATGACTGCCAGCTCGTACTGGAAGGTGGGGTCATAGCTGACGCAGTTGGGAATGACGTTGGCCAGAATCTGGCTGTGCCCGTCTTCGTGCTGCAGGCCTTCGCCGTTGAGCGTGGTGCGACCGGCAGTGCCGCCGATCAGGAAGCCGCGCGAACGCTGGTCCGCCGCCGCCCAGCACAGGTCCATGGTGCGCTGCAAACCGAACATCGAGTAGCAGATGTAGAACGGAATCATCTGCACGCCATGCACAGAGTAGGCGGTGGCAGCCGCGATCCAGTCAGCCATCGAGCCGGCCTCGTTGATCCCTTCCTGAAGTACCTGACCAGTGACCGATTCCTTGTAGAACATCAGCTGGTCATGGTCTTCCGGGACGTACTTCTGGCCTTGCTGGTTCCAGATGCCGTACTGGCGGAACATGCCTTCCATGCCGAAGGTGCGGCTCTCGTCGGGCACGATCGGCACGATGTTCTTGCCGATCTGCTTGTCCTTGAGCAGGGTGTTCATGATGCGCACCATGACCATGGTGGTCGAAAGTTCGCGACCTGCACCGGATGCCTTAAGCAGTGCGGCAAAGGTGTCGAGTGCCGGGACCGGCAACGGCTCGGCCTTGGTGCGGCGACTGGGCAGGAAGCCGCCGAGTTCCATGCGGCGCTCGCGCATGTATTTGTATTCGGCGGAGTCCTCGTCGAACTTCAGATAGGGCAGATCGGCAACCTTGTCGTCGGACACCGGCAGACCGAAGCGGTCGCGGAAGCGCTTGATCGACTCGACGTCGAGCTTCTTGGTGTTGTGGGCGATGTTCATCGCCTCGCCGGACTGGCCCAGACCGAAGCCCTTGATGGTCTTTGCCAGGATCAGGGTCGGCTGGCCCTTGTGCTTTACGGCTGCATCGTAGGCGGCAAAAATCTTGAACAGATCGTGGCCGCCGCGATTGAGCTGCCATACGTCGTCATCGGTCCAGTCGGCAACCAGTGCCTTGAGTTCAGGCGAATTGAAGAAGTGCTCGCGCACATAGGCGCCGTCCTTGGCCTTGAAGGTCTGGTACTCGCCGTCGCACAGTTCCATCATGCGCTTTTTGAGGATGCCAGCCTTGTCGCGCTCGAACAGGGTATCCCAGTGGGTGCCCCACACCAGCTTGATGACGTGCCATCCAGCGCCGCGGAATTCGCCTTCGAGTTCCTGAATGATCTTGCCGTTGCCGCGAACCGGGCCGTCGAGGCGCTGCAGGTTGCAGTTGATGACGAAGATCAGGTTGTCGAGCTTCTCGCGCGCGGCCATGCCGATCGCACCGAGCGACTCGACTTCGTCAGTTTCACCGTCGCCGAGGAAAGCCCACACCTTGCGCTGTTCAGCCTTGGTCGCATCGATCAGGCCACGGCTCGCCATGTACTTCATGAAGCGTGCGGAGTAGATCGCACACAGGGGCCCGAGGCCCATTGATACCGTGGGGAACTGCCAGAAGTCAGGCATCAGCCACGGGTGCGGGTAGGAGGAAATACCCGTGCCGTCCACTTCCTGACGATAGCCGTCGAGCTGGCCTTCAGTCAGTCTGCCCAGCATGTAGGCGCGGGCGTACACGCCGGGGACGGAGTGACCCTGGAAGAAGATCATGTCGCCGCCGGATTCGTGGTTCGTCGCCTTCCAGAAATGCGAAAAACCCACGTCGTACAGGGCCGCTGAAGAAGCAAATGAGGAGATGTGGCCACCGACGTTGGTGTGCTTGTTGGCGCGCACGACCATCGCCATGGCGTTCCAGCGGATGTACGAGTGGAGCTTGATCTCCATGTCCGGGTCGCCCGGGTACTTGGGCTGCTGATCGGCGGGAATCGTGTTGATGTACTGGGTAGTCGCGGAGTAGGGCAGGTTGATGCCTTCTTCGCGTGCGCTGTCGATGAGTGTCTCGATCAGGTAATGAGCGCGCTCGGGACCTTCGTTCTCGATGACTGCGGCGATTGCCTCCAGCCATTCCTGCGTTTCCTGGGTGTCCGGGTCGGGTTGCAGAAGGACGTTGTTTGTTCCCATGGCTTGTCTCCTCATGACTGCTGTTTGGCAGATTCCACCCGTTACGAGCG
>JALNWS010000199.1 GCA_023230755.1 Azoarcus sp. | reverse complement strand
GGCATGATCGACGCCGCTCACCTGTTCGAATCCAGCACCACCCGCATCGGACTGCGCCGTCGGGCGTGGCTGCGCGGTTATGTATACGCCTTCATCGAGGGCTTCGCGCCGCACCTGACGCGGCGCATGGTCGAAACGGCTCTGAGTGGCACGGCGGACAACTACCAGCTCTAGCGCGTGATCTCTCCGAAGCGTTCGGGTGCCGCGCTTGCCAGGCTGAGCATCAGGGCGATGCGCGCTTTGGATGGTGACAATGTGCCGGCGTGGAGCAGCCCCTCAGGGCCACGAACTGCGTCGACGCCGCCTTGGGCGACCCTGCTGGCACGGACCACGGCACAGCCGCTGGCGATCGCCCGTTCGATGGCCGGCAGCCAGTCATCGGGCAGGCTGCCGTGGCCTGCGCAAGCCAGCACGGCACCACGCAGGCCGTCATGGATTGCGGCGTCGAGCAGGGCGGGAGAGGCGCCTGCCGTGAGGTAGAAGACTTCCACTGCGGGCGGCCAGTGCGCAGCATCGATGGCTGCCAGGGGCAGCAGCGCGCGGTCGCGGGCCAGAGGCGGGCGGTTAAGGCGTGGCGGGTTGGCCCAGCCCAGCGCACCGGTTTCGGGGCTGCCGATGCCTTCCACCGCCCGGGTGTGCCACTTGCTTGCCTCGCGTGCGGCGAAGATACGGTCATTGACCACGATCAGCGTGCCCAGGGCGCGAAAATCGGCTGATCCAGCCACGCTTACCGCTGCGAAGAGATTCATCGGCCCGTCCGCAGAGAGTGCGGTGGCAGGGCGCATGGCGGCGGTCAGCACCACCGGTTTGTAGGTGGTAAGCGTCAGATGAAGGAAATAGGCGGTTTCCTCCAGCGTGTCCGTTCCGTGGGTAATGACGACGCCATCGATGTCGTTCTGGTCAGCGACACTTTGCACGCGTTGTCCCAGGGCGAGCCAGTGTGCCGGCGTCATGTCCTTGCTGTCGAGCGAGAACAGGGTTTCGGCCTGGATGTCGGCGATTGCGTCCAGACCGGGCACCGCTTCGAGCAGCGCAGAGATCTGGATCGTGCCGGCCGCATAGCCAGTGGTGTCGCTGGCCGAGGTCGCTGCGCCGGCGATCGTGCCGCCGGTGGCAAGCAGCGCGATGTTCGGTTTGTGGCTCATTCGAATGGCTCGTCGTTCGGGTTTCTGAACAGCGCCCGCATGGCCTCGGACAGCGGAAATTCAAGATTCAGCCCGTGTGCCGGAATGGGCCGGGTGAACCATTGCAGATAGAGCTTCTCTGCCTCGCCGCTGCGCATGCTTGTGGCGATGGCCTGGTCGACGACACGCTTGAAGGCGAGATCCCCCTTCTTCAGCATGCAGGCGTAGGCCTCGAAGGATTGCGGCTTTCCGGTGACCCGCCAGTCTGAGGGCTTCGCCGCTTTTGCGCGCGCGCCGTACAGGAGTGCGTCGTCCATCATGTAGGCGCTTGCACGCCCGGCTTCCAGTGTGGCGAAGGCGTCGTCGTGGTCGCGTGCAGACAGTATCGTCATCGCGGTCTCACGCTCTGCGTTCAGGCGGTGCAGCAGTTGGTCCGACGTTGTGCCGGCAGTGGTCACCACGCGCTTGCCGCCAAGATCGTCGAGATCGTGAATCCGGCTGTTGCTGCGGGTCAGCAGGCGGGTGCCTGCGATGAACAGCGTGTTCGAGAACGTCGCCAGACGCTCGCGGTCGCGATTGTGGGTTGTCGACCCACACTCAAGATCGATGCGGCCGCTGTCCACCAGCAGGAAACGGTTCTGCGAGGTGATCGGTACCAGCTTGATCTCGATTGTCTTCAGTCTGAGATGGTGGCGTACGGCCTCTACGATCCGAAGCGCAAAAGCATGGGAGTAGCCTTGCACCTCGCCATTCGCATCCAGATAGGAGAACGGGGCGGAGGACACGCGGTAGCCAAGGTGAATGACGCCCTGGGCGTGAATGCGATCCAGTGTGCCGGGCGCTGCGAGCGATGCCGTAGCGACGAGGAGCGAGCCCAGTAAGAGGGCAAGCCGGGGAAAGGGATTCATGCGGTCGGGCCGGGTCGGTTCGGACATATCTGCAGTTTAGCCGCTCGGGGGCGAAGCTCGAAGTGAGCCCCGCTCAATCGCGGAAAGCGGTGATGCGTCGTTCGCGTTCCTGCTCAAGCAGGCGGGCGGCTGCGTCGGACGGCACGCCGAGTGTTTCGAGTACCGATCCTGCGAGTTTGAGGCTCGATTCCAGCGTCTCCGGTACCACTGAGCTCGCGCCCGCCTCGCGCAGCGCCAGGGCATGTTTTTCGTCGCGCGCACGGGCAATGATGCGGATGTGTGGCATGGTCTGGCGCACGCCCTTGACCGCATGAATGGCGGCGGCCACGTGATCCATGGTCAGCACTACCGCCTGTGCACGGTCGAGGCGCAGGCGGCGAAGGAGCTCGGGGCGACTGGCATCGCCGTAGATGACTGGAATTCCCTCCTTGCGCTGCCTGGCGACGAGCTTGGCATCGCTTTCGATGGCCAGATGCGGAACGCCCTGTTCAGCCAGCAACTGCCCGACCATTTGTCCGACGCGGCCGTAACCGGCAATGATGACGTGGCCGCGCATTTCACCGAACTCGCTGGATTCGGGCAGCTCGCGCTGTACCTGACGGCGCTCGAAATGGGCGCCGATCATGCTGCCGAGGCGGGCTACGAGGGGGGCTGCGAGCATGCTCAGACCGACCACGAGGAGCATGAACTGCCCCGTATCGCGCGGCAGAACATTGAAGGACAGCGCCAGCCCGATCACGATGAAGGCAAATTCGCTGCCCTGACCGAGCAGCAATCCGCCCTCGGCCGCGCGTCCCCAGGTGAGGCCAAACGCACGTAACAGGCAGAAGATGATGGTGCCCTTGATCAGGATCAGCCCGACCACCGACAACGGTGTCCACAGCGGCTCCGCGAACAGCGCCCTGAGGTCGATGCCCATGCCGACCGAGAGAAAGAACAGGCCCATCAGCAAGCCCTTGAAGGGCTCGATGGTGACCTCGACTTCGTGTCTGAACTCGGTCTCGGCAATGATCAGGCCTGCCAGCAGCGCGCCCAGCGCCATCGATAGCCCTGCAGCCCAGGTCAGCGCCGCAACGCCAAGCGTCGACAGCAGGGTGAGCGCCATGAAAGTGTCGGGCTGGCGGTTTGTTGCGATCTGATGGAAGACCGGACGCACCACGCGGCGCCCGACAAGATAGATCAGTCCGACCGTCACCAGCCCCTTGATGGCGGCGGTGCCGAGCAGGACCCCGAAACTGCCGTCACTGTCGTTGGCACCAAGGATGCTGATCAGTACCAGCAGCGGCACCACGGCCAGATCCTGCAGCAGCAGGATGGCGAAGGCGGCCTGCCCAAGCGGCGTGCCGAGCTCGCGGCGCTGGATCAGCAACTGCATCACGATGGCCGTGGACGAGAAGGACAGCGCGAGCCCGAGCACGACCGAGGCCTCTGTGCCATGACCGAAGCCGGCCGCCACCACGACGATCACGAGTGTGGTGAGCCCGACCTGCAGGCTGCCAAGGCCGAACACCAGCTTGCGCATCGACCACAGGCGGTCGATGGACATCTCGAGCCCGATCATGAACATGAGGAAGATCACGCCCAGTTCGGCAAGGGTTTCAACGTCGTCCTGGCGTGAAAAGGTGACGTAACTCAGCCACGGCATGGTGTCGCTGAAACTCGCCAGCCCGTAGGGGCCCAGCAATGTCCCCACGGACAGGAAGCCGAGGACCGGGTTGATGCGCAGCCGGGCCAGGAGCGGAATCAGGATTCCCGACAGCGCGAGGAAGAGGATGGTCTCCTTCAGGAAAGGGAAGGCTGCGTGTGCTTCCATGAATGTGCTGCGACTTTATCGTTGGTATGCCTTGCAGTGTAATGCAAGCAAGCCGTGCGCCGGCCGGCGCTGCAGGGCGAAAATGCATGTCCGGCGCGCTGCGGGCGCCAAACTGTCGTTGCTGATGAATATGACAAAAGCGTCGGTTGCTGGCGTTATGTCTTTCGCGTGGATGCAGAGTTGCGCGTGGTGAGGGAGGATTTAACGGCCCTTTTTCCACTTTTTGCATATATTGCACACTCGATACGTCTTAATCCGGAAGTCTCGCGAGTCATGAACAGTCGAATCCCCCGCTCCCTTCGTATTGCTGTTTTGCCGCTGCTTCTGGCACTGGCGCTTCCTGCGCACGCGGATGCGGTCGAGGCCAGCCGGTACTACGAAGATGGTCTGTCCCGCTTCAGCAAGCAGGATTTGCCTGGCGCAATCATCCAGCTCAAGAATGCCTTGCAGCAGGACCGAAACATGCTCGCTGCGCATCTGCTGCTCGCCAAGGCCTATCTCGAAGGTGGCGATGCTGGGCCGGCGGAGGTTGAGTTTCGTGAAGCCCTCAAGCTGGGCGTGAGCCGCGCCGAAGTGGCCGTTCCGCTGGGGCGCATCTATCTGATGCAGGGCAGGTCGAAGCTGCTGATCGACTCGATTCCTGCCGAAGGCTTGCCTGCTGCGACGCGACTCGAGGTGCTGGTGCTGCGTGGCAAGGCATACGCTGCGCTGGGCATGCTTGCGGAGGCTACGGGCAGCTTTGCCGATGCGCGTGCGATCGACCCTGCTTCGATCGCCCCACTCGTGGCCGAGGTGCCGGTCCTGCTCGCTGCGGGGAAGGGGGAAGCCGCGCGGGAATTGGCAATCCGCGCCGTCGACCTGGCGCCAGACAGCGCGGAGGCGCTCAATGCCCGCGCCTCGGTTGCGCATGCGGCGGGAAAACTCGACGACGCGCTCAAGGGTTATGAACAGGCGATTGCGGTACAGCCCAAGTATCTGGACGCGCGCGTCGCGCGCGCGGGCATCCTGATCGACCTCGGTCGCGATGCGGACGCAGACGAGGACCTTGCGGCGCTTGCGGTGCTCGCGCCGTTCGAGCCGCGAGTGGCGTATCTGCGCGCACTTCTTGCCGGCCGGCGAGGAGATTCCCAGGCCGCGGCCTTGCATCTCGAAAATGTCGCAAGGCTTGTCGATGCGCTTCCGCCGGAATGGGTTGCAGGCCAGGAACAGTTGCTGATGACTGGCGCGCTGGCGCATCACGCCGGGCGCCAGTATGAGAAGGCGCGCAAGTACCTCGACGTGCTGGTTTCGCGCTACCCGCGCAATTTCGGTGCGCGCAAGTTGCTTGCTGCGGTTTATGTCGATACCGAAGACTATCCGCGTGCGATAAGCCTGCTGGAGCAGGTGCTCAGGGCGCAGCCGGATGATCCGCAGGCCTTGCACTTGCTGGGTCGCGCCTATCTCGGCCAGAAACGATATTCCAAGGCTTCTGATGTGCTCGAACGCGCGGTCGCGCGCGGTGGGGTCGATGCGGGGCTGCGGGCATCCTTGGGCTTCAGCCAGCTTGGTCAGGGCAATTCCGATGATGCCGCCAAAAACCTTCAGGCTGCGTTCGATAAGGCGCCCGCTGACCTCACGCTCGCAATGCCCCTGACCAACCTGTACATGCGGCAAGGTGACACCAAGAACGCACTTGCCGTCGTGCAGCGCCTGAACGCAGCGCTTCCGGGCAACCCCGCGGTGCTGAACCTGATGGGGATCGTGAAGGGCGCGAGTGCAGACATTGCCGGTGCGCGCCGTGCCTATGCGGAGGCCCTGCAATACGATGCAGGGTTCAAGTCGGCGCGGCTCAATCTCGCTCGCCTCGATGTTGAGGCGGGGCACTTCGAAGAAGCGAGGAAGGCCTACGCCCAGATGTTGCATGTCGATAGGCGGGACGCGACTGCGATGTTTGAATCCGCTTTGCTCGAACGACGTGCGGGTCGGCTCGACGAGGCTTTGCGCTGGATTGAAAAGGCTGCGGCAGAGCAGCCCGACGATGCGAGAATCGGCCTGGGGCTCATCGAATTGCGTTCGGCCACGGGGGACAAGCTGGGGGCGCGGGAAGCGGCGCGAGCACTGTCAGTCAGGCAGCGTGACGACCTGGTGGTGCTGGAAGCGCTTGCACGCGCGGAGATCGATGTCGGTGCACTCAAGTCGGCGCAGCAGGTGCTGAAGGACATGACACGCCTGGCCGAGTTCGATGCCGCTGCGCTGGTCAGGGTGGGCTATCTGCAGTTGGCGGCATCGGATGTCAGCGGGGCTGCCTACAGCGCACAGAAAGCCCTTCAGGGGCATGCGAACGATGCGGGTGCGATGATCCTCGCAACCGAGGCCGCCTTGGCTGCAAGGGATCTTGATGGCGCTGAGAAACGGGTTGCAGCGCTGCGTGCGGCTCATCCGTCGAATGCGAGAGGCTTTTCACTGACTGGCGACGTCGCGCTGGCGCGCAAGGATTACAAGCTGGCGGGTGATGCGTATCGGCAGGCGTCAAAACTGACACCGTCTGCCGAATCCTTGCTGCGCCAGGTCAATGTCTTCATCGCACAGCGTGATCCGAAAGGTGGTGTTCCTCTGCTCACGCAGTGGCTCAAGGCGCATCCTGAGGATGGCCGGGTGCGACGGACCTTGGCCGACCTCCACGCGCAGGCGCGAGACTGGCCCGCGGCCAAGGCCGAGTACATGAAGCTTGTAGCGAAGAACGGTGCGGATGGCAGCGTTTATAACAATCTTGCCAATGTCCTGATCCAGTTGCACGACCCGGCTGCAATCCAGATGGCCGAGCAATCCGTTGCGCGAGCGCCGGAGAGCGCAAATGCGCGGGATACGCTGGGGTGGGCGCTGGCGCGCGAGAAACGTTTTGAAGAAGCGCTGCCCCATCTGCGTGAAGCCCGCTTGCGCATGCCTGACAGCGCGGACATCAAGTGGCATCTGGGCTACGTGCTTGCAGAAATGAACAGGCAGGCAGAGGCACGACGAGAACTCGAGTCAGCGCTCAAGGATGGGCGGGCTTTCGAAGGCGAACTCGAAGCGCGCGAATTGCTGCGCAAGGTCAGTCGGTAGTGGCGTGCAAAGGTGTCGAAAAATTTTACATTCTTGCTTTTATCGCGTTTTAATGTGATTTTAAGTTGTTGAAAAATAAGGGCAAACTAATTCTGGCGCGATTTTTGCTAAAATTTGGTCAAAATGCCGAGGATTTCAAAATGAAAAAATACACAGCAGTTGCGCTTCTTGTGTCGGGGCTGTCGGCCTTCAGTGGTGCAGCGTCGGCCGCCTGGAACTGGGATCTGAGTTGCGGCGATTTTGCCTGCAGTCAGACG
>JALNWS010000198.1 GCA_023230755.1 Azoarcus sp. | reverse complement strand
GCAGTTGGCAGCAGACGTTCATTCCGGTGCTGGTGCAGGAGTACGGTCAGCCAGCCACAGATGATGACCGCCAGTCCGGTAAAAAACCAGCGCTGCCAGCCTGAATGGTCGGCCAGAAAGCTGAATGCTGCGCCGCGATTGAAGACCAGCACGAGGTCGAAGAACGCGGTCACCGGAATGCGTGCTCCGTACTCCATCGTCTGCAGTGCGACCTGTTTGGTGACCTGGTCGAGCATTGCAATGAGTATGGCGAGTGCGAGCCACGGCAGCATTGCAGCCAGGGGCGGTCGGACAGTTCGCTTCGGATCAGGCATGCGAGCGCGATTCTCCAGTACCGAACAGGTTGCTCACGCAACGACCGCACAGCGTCGGGTGATCGTGGTTGTGTCCGATGTCATCCGTGTAGTGCCAGCAGCGTTCGCATTTCTGCTTCTCGCTCGGCGTGGCAACAATGTGCTCTTCCTCGGCACTGGCAACCTCGACCAGCGACACGCGGGAGGTCATCGTGACAAAGCGCAGATCGTCTTCCAGGCTCTGCATGGCAACGAACTTGTCGGCAGCCAGATGCAACTCGAGTTCGGCCTGCAAGGATGCGCCGACCTTGCCTTCGACGCGCAGGCCTTCGATGACCTTTAGCGCGTCGGCGCGTACGCTGCGGATATTTTCCCAGCGTGCGATGAGTCCGGCCTCGCCTTCCTGTGCGGGCAGGGCATGGAAGGTGTGAAGCATCACGCTGTCGTCCTTGCCCGGATTGAGGACGGCCCAGGCCTCCTCGGCCGTGAAGGAGAGGATTGGCGCCATCAGTTTGAGCAGCGTCTGGGTGATGTGCCACAAGGCCGTTTGCGCCGCACGGCGCGGGAGACTGTCGGCCTTGGTGGTGTACAGGCGGTCCTTGAGGATGTCGAGATAGAAGGCGCCCAGCTCTTCAGAGCAGAAGATCTGCAGACCCTGGACGATCTTGTGAAACTCGAACTTGCCGTAGTCGGCCTCAGCCTGCGCAGCCATCTGACGGGTGAAGGCCAGCGCGTAGCGGTCGATTTCGAGCCACTGCTCGATGGGCACCGCATCCGCCTCGATGGAGAAGTCGGCCGTGTTGGCCATCAGGAAGCGCAAGGTGTTACGGATGCGCCGATATCCCTCGACTACGCGGGCAAGGATTTCCTTGGACATCGCCAGTTCGCCGGAGTAGTCGGTGCTGGCCACCCAAAGGCGAAGGATCTCGGCGCCCATCTTGTCCGATACTTCCTGCGGCAGAATGGTATTGCCGAGCGACTTGCTCATTTTCCGGCCCTGCTGGTCCACCGTGAAGCCGTGCGTCAGCAATGCCTTGTAGGGCGGGTGTCCATCGATGGCGCAGCCCGTCAGCAGGGAAGAATGGAACCAGCCGCGGTGCTGGTCGGAGCCTTCGAGGTACAGATCGGCCCGCGGGCCTTCAGCATGTCCGTCGTTGTGCGAGCCGCGTAGCACGTGCCAGTGCGTGGTGCCAGAGTCGAACCAGACATCCAGGGTGTCACCAATCTTGTCGTACTGGGCGGCCTCACTGCCAAGCAGTTCCGCGGCTTCAAGCTTGAACCAGGCTTCGATGCCTTCTTTCTCGACGCGCCTGGCCACCTCCTCCATCAGCTCGATGGTGCGCGGATGCAGTTCGCCACTTTCCTTGTGCAGGAAGAACGGGATCGGTACGCCCCAGGTACGCTGGCGTGAAATGCACCAGTCCGGGCGGTTGGCGATCATCGCGTGCAGGCGTGATTGCCCCCATGCAGGGAAGAACTTGGTGGATTCGACACCGCGCAGTGCGCGCTCACGCAGTGTGGAGTGATCCGCTGCCTGACGGTCCATGCCGACGAACCACTGCGCGGTGGCGCGGTACACCAGCGGCGTCTTGTGGCGCCAGCAGTGCATGTAGCTGTGCTTGATCTTGCTGTCCGCGAGCAGTGCGCCAACCTCGCGGAGCTTGTCGATGATGACCGGATTGGCCTTCCAGATGTTCATCCCGCCAAAGAATGGCAGGTCGGGTACGTATTCGCCGTCGCCCATGACGATCGACAGGATCTCATCATTGCTGCGGTCGTAGGTGCCCCAGGAGTTGAAGTCGTCCACACCATGCGCTGGCGCCGAGTGCACGATGCCAGTGCCGGCGTCGAGGCCGACGTACTCGGCAAGATAGACGGGTGAGACACGGTCGTAGAACGGGTGACGGAACTCAATACGTTCCAGGGCCGCGCCCTTGGTCTTCGCAACGATTTTGCCTTCAAGCTGGTAGCGTTCAAGGCACTCTGCCACCAGTTCGTCGGCGATGATCAGCAGTCGTGCACCGGTGTCGACCAGCGCATAGTCGAATTCGGGGTGTGCGTTCAGTGCCTGGTTGGCCGGGATGGTCCACGGGGTCGTGGTCCAGATGACCGCCGCGGCGGGCTTGCTCAGCGCGTCGAGGCCGAAAGCGTGGGCAAGTTTCGGCGCGTCGGCTTCCGTGACGGAAAATGCGACATCGATCGTCGGGGATTGCTTGTCTGCGTACTCGACTTCCGCTTCAGCCAGTGCCGAACCGCAATCGAAGCACCAGTTGACCGGCTTCAGACCCTTGAATACATAGCCCGCCTTGGTCATCTCGGCCAGTGCGCGGATCTCGTTCGCCTCGTTGGCGAAGTTCATCGTCAGGTAGGGGTTGTCCCATTCACCAAGCACACCAAGGCGGATGAACTCCTGCTTCTGGATCTCGACCTGTTCGGTGGCATAGGCGCGGCACAGTTCGCGCACCTTGTCGGCTGGCAGGTTCTTGCCATGCGTGACTTCAATCTTGTGTTCGATAGGCAGGCCGTGACAGTCCCAGCCCGGCACATACGGTGCATCGAAGCCAGCCATGGTCTTCGAGCGCACGATGATGTCCTTGAGAATCTTGTTCAAGGCGTGGCCGAGATGGAGGTGGCCGTTTGCGTACGGGGGGCCGTCGTGAAGCACGAACTTGGGGCGCCCGGCGCTTGCCTTGCGAATGCGTTGGTAGAGCTTTTTCTGCTGCCATTCGGCAATCCACTTAGGTTCGCGCTTTGGCAGATCGCCGCGCATCGGGAAAGAGGTGTCGGGCAGGTTGAGCGTCTTGCGGTAGTCGGCCATGGCGTGTGCGTCTGTCTCTGTTCAGCCTAGAAGGCAATTCGGATTGAGGGCGAACCAGTTGCGTGCAGTATCGGCATCGCGGGCGATTTGTGACTTCAGTTCGTCGAGTGAGGCGAACTTCATCTCGTTGCGAATCTTGAGCAGGAAATGAATGCGTGGATGGGCGCCATAACAATCGCCGCTCCAGTTCAGCAGATGAACTTCAAGCCGGGCGCGCCCGGCATCGGTGGCAGTCGGCCTGACCCCCACATTGGCGACGCCGGCCAGCCTGCTTCCCTCCAGCCCTTCCACCGAAACCGCAAAGACGCCCGAGAGGGGCGGGCGACGGTGCTTGAGCAGGATGTTCAGTGTGGGAAAACCGAGCTGGCGTCCGATCTTGTCGCCGTGCACGACACGCCCGGCTATGCTGTACGGGCGTCCGAGCAGATGCGTCGCATGATCGAGGTCGCCGTTCGCGAGGGCCGAGCGGACTGCAGAGCTTGAAGCGCGTTCACCGGCCACAGCAAGTGTCGGCATCGATTCGACGCCAAAACCAAAGTCGCGGCCTGCCGCCTGGAGCATCGCAAAATCTCCGGTGCGCCCGGCGCCAAAACGGAAATCGTCACCAATGAAGAGATGGCGTACCGCCAACCCTTTGACCAGCACATCTTCAATGAAGCTGCTTGCGCTCTGCGCGGCAAAACGTGCGTTGAAGCGGCATACGTGCACGCGATCAACTCCGCTTGTGGCCAGTAACTGCAGCTTCTCACGCAGCGAAGCAAGGCGCGCAGGGGCTTTGTCCGGGGTGAAATACTCGCGCGGATGAGGCTCGAACGTGAGCACGACTGCGGGCACGCCAAGTGCGCCAGCCTTGTCGGTGAGCTGCTTGAGCAGCGCCTGATGCCCGCGATGCAGACCGTCGAAGTTGCCTATGGTCAGCACGCAGGCTTCCTTTGCCTGTTCGGGGAACCCGCGAAAAACCTGCATAACCGCCTGAAAAAATCCGCGATTATACCGGCAAAGGAGGGGGCAAATCAGCCCAGCTGTGCAACGCGGGTGCGCGGCGCAGGCGGGTTGTCGTCAAAATAGCGCCTGATCCCGCGCATGATCGCTTCGGCCATCTTGTCCTGATAGGCATCGTCATTGAGGCGACGCTCTTCCTCCGGGTTGCTGATGAACGCAGTTTCAACAAGGATCGACGGGATGTCGGGCGCTTTCAGCACGGCGAAACCCGCTTGTTCGACATGAGCCTTGTGCAGGGTGTTGATGTCGCCGAGTTCGGCCAGCACTGCCTTGCCAAGTTTCAGACTGTCGTTGATCGTCGCGGCCTGAGACAGGTCAAGCAGGGTTCGCGCAAGGTGGCCGTCCTGCTTTGCCAGATTGACGCCCCCGATGAGGTCTGCATCATTCTCTTTTTGCGCCAGCCATCTTGCAGCCGAGCTCGATGCTCCACTTTCGGAAAGTACGAATACCGAGCTGCCCCGGGCTTCCGGGCGCACGAAGGCGTCGGCGTGTACTGAAACGAACAGGTCAGCCTGAACCCTTCGCGCACGCGTGACGCGCTGACCGAGCGGAACAAAATAGTCGCCGTCGCGGGTCAGTACCGCGCGCATGTTCGGCATGGCGTCAATTTTCTTGCGCAGGCGCTTGGCGATGTCGAGTGTGACGTTCTTTTCGTAGCTGCCGCCGCGGCCTACCGCACCAGGGTCCTCGCCACCGTGTCCCGCGTCCAGTACGACGGTGAAAAGGCGGTTTACGCGGGGGGCGGGTTTGCGTTCGCGTCGCGAAGGCGGGTTGTCACGTTGTGCGACTTCCGGGGTGCCGTTTGCCTTTGCAGCACCCGATTCGCCGGCTGCCGCGTCGATCGGCGATGACTTTTCGATAAGTGCCAGCAGCGGATCCTGTTCGATGGTCGGATAAAGATCCAGCACCAGACGATGTCCGTAATTGCTGACTGGTGCGAGCGTGAATACTTGCGGATTGACCTCAGCCTTGAGTTCGACCACAACACGTACGACGCCCGGGCGGTTCTGCCCCGCCCTGATATTGCGAATATAGGGGTCCGAGTCGAGTACTTTTCCCGGGAGTGTTTGCAGAACACTGTTGAGCTCGATGCCTTCGAGGTCGACCACCAGCCGCTCAGGATCCTTCACCATCAAGTGAGTGAATTTGAGTTCGTTGCTGCCTTCGAGCGTGATTCGGGTGTATTCCTCGGCAGGCCAGACTCTGACGGCGAGCAGGCTGCCCGCAGCCATGCCAACCGGACTGACGACAAGCGCAAGCGATGCACCTGCGAACTTGAGCAGGGTGCGTCGGTTTATCTTCCGCGGCGAGGGGGTGGAGTGATCGGGTGTTTCGCTATTTGTTCTATACATGTTCGCCCCGCTTCGGTGTGACCCCGGAGGGTGGCTCGACGTCCGTCTCCTTCAGGTTCGAGGAGGACGACGAGGTCTGGCGCGGCGAGATAAGGAACAGCTTGTTCTGGCCACTCGACAATGCACACGCCCTGTCCGCTGAAGTACTCGTCCAGTCCTGCATCAAGGTACTCTTCAGGTGAATTCAGTCGATAAAAATCAAAGTGATATAAGTTTAATCTAGAAACTACATAAGGTTCAATGAGAGTATACGTCGGGCTCTTGACTTTTTCAGTGTGACCAAGTTCTCGAAGCATTCCGCGCGTGAGTGTGGTCTTTCCGCTCCCGAGGTTTCCGTTTAGCCAGATCTTGAGTCCCGGTGTCAGGGCTGTGGCGAGGATGGCGCCCAGTTCTAGCGTGTCGTTTTCGTTGTCGAGGTGCGCCGTGAGCGCGGTGTCGATATCATCCGCAGGGTGAACAAGATTGAGCATGAGTCTTCCTCGACTATCCAAGGGTCTTCAGAGGGCATGGCGGCGTTGGCTGGTCATGTCCGTGTGTGGGCGCGTGAACTCGGGTTTGGTGCCGTTACCGTGGCCGATACCGGTCTTGAATCGGCGGAGCCCGGGCTTGAGCGCTGGCTTGAAGCCGGTTTTCATGGCGAGATGCATTATATGGCGCGCCATGGGTTGAAGCGGGCGCGTCCGGCCGAGTTGCTGCCGGGAACACTGCGCGTCATCTCGGTGCGTATGGATTACTGGCCGGATGCGCAATCCGCAGAGAGTGTTCTGGACGATCCGTCGCTCGCTTACGTATCCCGCTATGCCTTGGGGCGGGATTATCACAAGGTGATGCGATCCCGTCTGCAGAGCTTGGCCGATCGTATCGTCAGTGCTTCGCCGGCTGCCTACAGGGTATTCGTCGATTCTGCACCGGTGCTCGAAGTGGAGCTGGGGGCGAAGGGTGGCCTCGGTTGGCGTGGCAAGCACACACTATTGATAGACAGGTCGCTCGGGTCCTTCTTCTTTCTCGGAGAGATCTTCACCGATCTTCCCTTGCCTGTTGATGAGGCAGTGAATGCGCACTGCGGCAGTTGCATGGCGTGCCTGGATGCCTGTCCTACGGGGGCAATTGTTGCGCCTTACCGGCTTGATGCGAGACGCTGCATCTCCTATCTGACCATCGAGTTGCATGGAGCGATCCCTGAGGAATTCCGACCGCTTATCGGTAACCGTATATATGGGTGTGACGACTGTCAGCTGGTCTGCCCCTGGAATCGATTCGCCAGGCGGGCGGCCGACCCGGACTTTGCAGTGCGCAACGGGCTGGATGGTGCTTCACTGATTGAGCTCTTTGGATGGAGTGCAGAAGACTTTGGGCGATTGACGGCAGGAAGCCCGATTCATCGAATCGGCCACGAGCGATGGCTGCGCAATATTGCAGTAGCACTTGGAAACGGCCCCGATACTCCTGAAGTCGTCGCTGCACTGAAGGCGCGGGCGGATCATCCTTCAGAGATGGTGCGTGAGCATGTCGCCTGGGCGCTGATGCGCCATCAGAAGGGCGTCGGGACGTGAATCGAGCTTCTTTTCGAAATTCTTGAATTTAGGTGTTGACGAACTTTCTGAGGTGTCTATAATGCGCACCTCTTCACCGCGAAACGCAGTTGGCGAAACGGGGTGGAGGCAAGAAAGCGGTTGTTTTTGCAGAAGTTTTTGAAGTGGATTTCTGTTTTTGTTGTTTCGGTGGTTTT
>JALNWS010000197.1 GCA_023230755.1 Azoarcus sp. | reverse complement strand
CGGAACTGCGCGCCCTGCTCGGCGGGCTCGATGGTGGCCAGCGCAGCGCCTCGCCTGCGTCACCGTCCGCCCCTGCGTTCTACTTCATCGAGTCGGCTCCGGGTGACCCCGCGCCGACGGTCGCACCGGCAGCGCACCCGCCGTTCGACGTCAACGCGGTGCGGCGCGACTTCCCCATCCTGCAGGAGCGGGTCAACGGCAAGCAACTGATCTGGTTCGACAACGCCGCGACCACCCACAAGCCGCAGGCGGTGATCGACCGCCTCGCCTATTTCTACCAGCACGAGAACTCCAACATCCACCGCGCCGCGCATGAACTGGCGGCACGGGCGACCGATGCCTACGAGGGCGCGCGCGACAAGGTGGCGCGCTTCCTCGGCGCATCCTCGTCGGTGGAGATCATCTTCGTACGCGGTGCCACCGAAGGCATCAACCTGATCGCCAAGACCTGGGGCTGGCAGAACGTGGGCGAAGGCGACGAGATCATCGTCTCGCATCTCGAACACCACGCCAACATCGTGCCCTGGCAGCAACTCGCATCCGCCAAGGGGGCAAAGTTGCGCGTGATCCCGGTGGATGACTCGGGTCAGGTGCTGCTCGACGAGTATCGCAAGTTACTCAACGATCGCACCAAGATCGTGTCGGTGACGCAGGTCTCGAATGCGCTGGGGACCGTGGTGCCGGTCCGGGAGATCGTCGCGATGGCCCATCGTGTCGGCGCCGTGGCGCTGGTCGACGGCGCACAGTCGGTGTCGCACATGCGGGTCGATGTGCAGGCGCTCGACGCCGACTTCTTCGTGTTTTCCGGCCACAAGGTGTTCGCCCCGACCGGCATCGGCGTGGTGTATGGCAAGCGCGATATTCTCGAAAACATGCCGCCGTGGCAGGGTGGCGGCAACATGATTGCCGACGTCACTTTCGAGAAGACCATCTACCACGGCCCTCCGACCCGGTTCGAGGCCGGCACCGGCAATATCGCGGATGCGGTCGGCCTGGGTGCGGCAATCGACTACGTCGAGCGCATCGGCATGGAGAACATCGCTCGTTACGAACACGACCTGCTGGTGTATGCCACCCACGGGCTGCTCAACGTGCCGGGCCTGACCCTGGTCGGTACCGCGCGCGACAAGGCCAGCGTGCTGTCCTTCGTGCTCAAGGGCTACAAGCCGGAAGAGGTGGGCACCGCCTTGAACGAGGAAGGCATCGCAGTGCGCTCCGGCCACCACTGCGCCCAGCCGATTCTGCGTCGATTCGGTCACGAGGCGACGGTGCGGCCCTCACTCGCGTTCTACAACACCTGCGAGGAAGTCGACACCTTGGTGGCGGTACTGCACCGACTCGCGCGACGCTGATCAGGGTATGACGATGGTCCAGGTCGGGCCGGGATCGCAGGATCCCGGCCCGGTTTTCGTTCAGTACGCAAGAAATGCTGCCCGGTGAGCCGCCATGCCGATCAAATCCCACGTCGATGCCAACTACCGCTTCATCGCCGCCTGCCAGGAAGTCAATGCCCGCATCGCCCAGCGTCAGCAGGCCCTGGCGCTCTATGTAACGCTGGTGGTGAGTCTGCTCGCGGCGCTGGTCGCGCTCAGGCCGGGTTCGGGCAGCACCGCGCTACCGGCCGAATGGCTGGTGTTCGGCTTTCCGGTGGCCTCGACCTGCCTGACCTTCCTCAACTACAAGGCCGAGCGCGCGATCACCAATCTGCGCCGCTTCCTCTCCGATCTCGAACGGCTCGATGACGCCCACCTCAGCCTGCCCAGCTACAACACCGATCCGCGCTGGGCAGTAAGCGCGAACAAAGCCCGTCGCTTTCACGACTATGCGGCCGCGGTGCTGGTTGCCGGCGGCAACACCATCGGGCTCGGCGCAGTGTTCAGGATCTACCCCGAACGCGTTGCGGAAAATCCGGCGCTCGTATGGACCGCATGCGCCTTCGCGGTCGCATCGCTGCTCGTCCTGCTGCTGACGCCACGCTGGAGCTATCGGCCCGACTGACCTCATCGAACCAACACCATTCGAACCGACGCCATTCGAACCGGCCCCGTTCAGCGTGGCACCGTTCAGTGGACCAGGCCAGCCGCAAATCGGCCGAGCTTGTCGCGCATGTCGATCACCGAGTGGCGGCAATAGACCACCGGCAGGCCGCGACTGGCCGCCTGGCGCCGAACGCTGAACAGGAGGTCGTGATTGACTCGATCGCAGAGCACGATCACCACCCCGGTATCCGATGGAATCTGCCTGCGCACGTCACCGACATGACGCCCGGACCAGTGCTCGGTGCGTTGCACCCCGAGGCTCGGAAACTGCTCCAGTTCGTTGCGCAGGACACGCACTTTGTCCGCTCCCACAATCAGTGCCCTCATCGTCGCTCCTTTGCGAACCGCCGGGCGGGCCAGGCGGGTTCATCCGTTTGGTGTAGTACCAATGTGCGGGGGCGGCCGGGGATACTCCAATACTATTTCCTGCTATGGATAGCAGCGCCGGGGAATTTACTTTGCATCTTTTCTTGGTTCCGGTTGACCGAGGCGCTTTCTATGATCGAGCCCTGTCAACTCACTCTTCCTGATAAAGAAGCACTCCCATGAAAATTGAAACTATCGCCGTGCACGGCGGTTACAGCCCCGATCCGACCACCCGGGCCGTGGCGGTACCGATCTACCAGACCGTGTCCTATGCGTTCGACGACACCCAGCATGGGGCAGATCTGTTCGACCTCAAGGTGGCGGGCAACATCTACACCCGGATCATGAATCCGACCCAGGATGTCCTGGAGCAGCGCCTGGCCCAGCTCGAAGGCGGTATCGCGGCACTGGCGCTGGCCTCGGGGCAGGCGGCCATCACCTACGCGATCCAGACCATCACCGAGGCCGGCGACAACATCGTCTCGGCCGCCACGCTCTACGGCGGCACCTACAACCTGTTTGCCCACACCCTGCCGCAGTTCGGCATCGAGGTGCGCTTCGCCGACCACCGCGACCCCGCCTCGTTCGAGCACCTGATCGACGATCGGACCAAGGCGGTCTTCGTCGAGTCGATCGGCAACCCGCTGGGCAACATCACCGATCTGGAGAAGATCGCCGAGATTGCCCACCGTCACGGCGTACCGCTGATCGTCGACAACACTGTGCCCACGCCCTACCTGCTGCGTCCCTTCGAGCACGGCGCGGACATCGTGGTGCATTCGCTCACCAAGTACCTCGGTGGTCACGGCAACTCGCTCGGCGGCGCGATCGTCGACTCCGGAAAATTCCCGTGGGCCGAGCACAAGACGCGCTTTCGCCGTCTGAACGAGCCGGATGTGTCCTACCACGGCGTGGTGTACACCGAAGCGCTCGGCGCGGCGGCCTACATCGGTCGCGCGCGGGTGGTACCGCTACGCAACACCGGCGCCGCCATCAGCCCGTTCAACGCCTTCCTGATCCTGCAAGGCATCGAAACCCTCGCGCTGCGCATGGAGCGGATTACCGCCAATACCTTGCAAGTGGCGAAGTTCCTCAAGGCTCAGGCGAAGGTCAAGTGGGTCAACTACGCCGGACTGGAAGACCACGCCGACCATGCGCTAGCGCAGAAATACCTCGGCGGCCGGCCGTCCGGCATCCTCACTTTCGGGGTGGAGGGCGGTCGCGAGGGCGGTGCCCGTTTCCAGGACGCACTGAAACTGGTCACCCGGCTGGTGAACATCGGCGACGCCAAGTCGCTTGCCTGCCATCCGGCCTCCACCACCCACCGTCAGCTTGCCCCGGATGAACTCGCCAAGGCCGGTGTGACCGAGGACACGGTGCGCCTGTCGATCGGCATCGAGCACATTGACGACATCATCGACGACCTTGCACAAGCGCTCGCCGCGGTGTAGCAAAACAGTGGCACGATCGCCGGTCGGCCGTTCACGGCCGGCGATCGTGCCACAGCCCACCCTGAGGGGCCCCACTGGCAGGCGCATAGGCATCGCCCTGCACCAGGCAGTGTTCAACCCAGTCCGGCGCCAGCTGCGATTCGAGTCGGGTCAGAATCGGCGTCGCCGCGCCGCGCAGGCTAGCGAACCAGCGGATGCGCTCCGGCGCATCGCGCTCCGCGCTGAGCTTGCTCCCGTCCACCTTGATGTACTGAGCGTGGCTCGTCGCCGCCAATGCCTGCCACTGCGCGGGCGACTCCACATTCACCGCGACCTGGAAGCCGTTCTGGCGATAGTTGCGCAGTACGAAGTTGAGCAGGTCAGGCTGCGAGCTCGCACTGACCGGCGTCTCGATCACGATGCGCCCGGACGCAATGCCGAGCGCATCGGTCACCCGGCGAAAAGCTGCGCCATGGTCGGCGTCAACTGCCGCGAGCAGACGGCCATGGACATTGAGGAACAGCAGCGTGTCGTCGCTCGCGCCACCATTCGCCGAAGCAAGGAAATTGAGCGCATGGACCGTGCGCGCAAGCCGGTCGAGCGCCACCAGCCGGGCATCGTCCGCATTGGCCGAGAACAGCGTCCACGGTGACAGGTCGTACCCACCACTGCCGAGGATGCGCAGAAAGGCTTCGTGACCGACGATGCGAGCGCTCTCGGGATCGACGATGGGCTGGAATACGCTCGACAATTCGCACCCGTACCAGTCGCCCACCACGCCACCATCAGGCAGGCGCCGCAACTGCTTCGAGCCGCCGCGCGCAAGCGGCAGCCGCTCCAGAAATTCGCGCGCACGCGAGGCGCGCCCGGAGGATTCGGCGAATAGTGCGTTCGTGGTGATGGCGTCCATGGGCGGCGCTCCGGTAGCTTTGCAGGCGGGGGCAGGCAACGCAGCGCCACTCGCTGCGCACCTTCGAGCATTCGCACTCTAGCGGCGAGCATGCAGCGAGCGAACCAAGAAAATCCGCAATGCTAATTCCTCGAGAGTGGCGACGAGCAGCGCTTCACGGCAAAAAAGCGAGATTTTCAACACCAAGTTTAAGGAATCTCTTATATGAACTCCTCCCGGACTGCACCCACAATGGCACACCCCTTGAAGGAAGACCGCCATGCAGTCGGTGACACCCCAAACGCGCGGCGGAAATGAAGCCTTAGAGACTCAGGCGACCCAAAACCAACAAGTGATGAAATGGTGTCGACGGAGTGATCGCTACTTTCCAACAGGCGTTGGGTCAGCGCGAGTCGCTCGGCATGAAGCCACTCCACGACAGTCATCCCAATCAACTGCCCAAATTGCCGCGTAAACGTTCGACGGCTCATCAACTGAAGCACCACCAATACGGGCATTGACCAATCCCCATATCTGCTCGCGCGGGCACCGTCCTACCCCCACGCTTCCCGCCATGTTCCGCTGACTTCCGTCAGCAGCATGCCCAGGTAGCCACGATCCTCAAGGCTACGGCGCGACTGCGACTGCGTTGATCACCCCCGTTCGCACCCGGCATCCACGCGCGAACGTCCACCGGCGCTGCCGATGGTGATGCCACCAAGCTGCTCCATCAACCCACGCGGGGGTTCCACACCTTCCCCGCCTGGGTCGGGTGTGTCTCCGCCTCTTTGTTCTCCAGGAGATTCACCATGACCACGTCCACCGAGAAGTCCTACTTCGATCTGCACATCACCGGCCTCGGGTATCTCAATCGCATCCGCGAAGTGAAGCCCAAGAAAGGTGATGTGTTCCTGGCCTGCGACATCGCAGCCCTGAACGGTCCCAGCGATGACGTCTCGTACGTGCGTTTCGACACGCGCGTATCAGGCTCGGAAGCGCAGCACCTGGTTCATCGCTGCATCGATGCCGTCGAGGCCGAGAAGAAAGTGATGATCGGATTCCGTCTGGGCGACCTGTGGACCGACACCTTCACCTACTCCAAGGGGAAGCGTGCCGGCGAGCAGGGTGTGAGCCTCAAGGCCCGCCTGCTGTTCATCAGTTGGATCAAGGTCGACGGCAAGCTCGTCTACAAGGCCGAGCCGAAGCCGACCGATGGCGACGGGCGCGACGCGGAAGTCCCTGTGACGTCCGACGCACCGGTCGCGCAACAAGCCTCGGCACAGGAGCCTTCCAAGTCCGCTGAAGAAGCTCCCGGCGACGCCGACGCCCCCGCATTGGCTACCGCCGAGTCGTTCTGATCCGCAAGGCCCTGCGCCCCGGGGCCTTGCCTTCTCATCGTCAGCAGGAGACCTTCATGATCACCCTCCCCGGCCAACTGGCCATCAAGACCATTCACGGCAGGAACGGCGACTTCAACGTTGGCCGCCTGGCGACTTCCATCGGCGAATTCGTCGTGAAGAACGCCGAACTCGATCAGTACGCGGAGGGCAAGTACGACGGTGATTTCGTCATCGCCGAGATTCGCCCCTCCACCTATAACGCCAGCGGCCGCATGGTCATCGAGATTCGCGCCCTCCTGGGCGGAATGACCCTGTCCAACATCGATGCCCTGAGCCGCGACGACGCTCGCAGGCTGAGTCCACAGGAAGTCGATCCAATCGACGAGGAAGCGCAGACGCCTGGGCCGGCCGGCCCCAAGGCCAAGCCCAAGGCGAAGTCGCACAACCTGCGCGATCCTCTGGTCGATACCACGCCGTTCGGCAGCGAGCCCAGAACCGCATTCCCCGAGGCCTCGGCCGACGCAGACGATGCGACGCTGTTCGGCGCGCTCTGGCCGCTGGGCGATGTCGTCAAGCTCGACGCCACCGTCGACCGGCGCGTCCTGCGTCAGCAGCGCGACCGTCTCGGTGTGTTGGGCTACGGGTTCGCTCCGCTGTCCCAGGACTGGCATCTCGCCAAGGTCTGATTCCTACCGCCGCGCCAGCGGCGTTTCACCTCCCGCCGGGGTTCCTCCCCGGTGGGGCGGCGCTCCGGTCTCTCATCCAAGGAGATCGTCATGCAACTCGCATCCCGCTTCGCCTCTCGCTCCCCAGTGCTGCGGTCGAATCACCCACTGTCGGATGACCAGATTCGAGCCGTCGCACCCTCCATATTCGCGGACACCCCGCACGATAGTCGCTCCGAGCGGTACAGCTACATCCCCACCGCGGCTGTGCTGACCGAACTGCGCAAGGAAGGCTTCCAGCCGTTCATGGTGTGCCAGACGCGCGTGCGCCAGGAGGACCGCCGCGACTACACCAAGCACATGCTGCGCCTTCGCCACGCGAGCCAGATCAACGGGGCCGAGGCCAACGAGATCATCCTGCTCAACTCGCACGATGGCACCAGCAGCTACCAGATGCTGGCGGGCATGTTCCGCTTCGTCT
>JALNWS010000196.1 GCA_023230755.1 Azoarcus sp. | reverse complement strand
TGGGGGTGCCGATCTTCCAGGAGCAGGTAATGCAGCTCGCGGTTGCGGCGGCCGGCTTCACCGGCGGCGAAGCCGACCAGCTGCGCCGCTCGATGGGCGCATGGCGGCGCAAGGGCGAACTCGAACGCTACCGCAACAAGCTGCTGCAAGGCATGGCCGACAACGGCTACGAAGCCGAATTTGCCGAGCGCCTGTGCAGGCAGATCGAAGGCTTCGGCAGCTACGGCTTTCCCGAATCCCATACGGCCAGTTTTGCCTTGCTGGTCTATGCCTCGGCCTGGCTCAAATGCTTCGAGCCCGCCGCCTTCCTGTGCGCGCTGCTCAACAGCCAGCCGATGGGTTTTTACTCGCCCTCGCAGCTGATCCAGGATGCACACCGCCATCAGGTCGAGGTGCGCAGCCCGGACGTCAATGCCAGCGACAGGGCATGCACGCTGGAGGCGACTGGCAGTGAAGGCCCCGATCAGGATCGCGCACACACGCCTCCTGCCGTACGCCTGGGGCTGTGCATGATCCGCGGGCTCGGCACCGCAATCGCCGAACGCATCGCGGCCGCCCGCGCCACACGGCCCTTTGACGACGTGGCCGATCTCGCCACGCGCGCCGGTCTGGACGCGGCCACCCTGCAACGCCTGGCCGCGGCCGACGCACTCAAATCGCTGGCCGGAAACCGGCGTCAGGCCTTGTGGCAGGCCACGGGTAACAGTCCGCTGCCCGGCATGCTCAAGGGCGCAGCCGGCCACGAAACCGCGCTTCGCTTCGCCCCCCCCTCGGAAGCGGAGGATCTGCGTGCCGACTACAACAGGCTCGGATTCACCCTCGGGCGCCACCCGCTGAGCCTGCTACGTCCCACCTTGCGCGACATGCGCTTTCTGGACGCCACCGAGATCATGCACTGCCCCGACCGCATGCTCGCCCGCGCCGCCGGCATCGTGACCTGCCGCCAGCGCCCTGGCACCGCCAATGGCACGATGTTCATTACCCTGGAGGACGAAGCCGGCCTCATCAACATCATCGTCCGCCCGGAGCTTGTCGAGCGTCAGCGCCGCGAACTGCTGGGCGCCAAGCTGCTGGGCGTGTACGGACAGATCAGCCGGCAGGACGTGGTGGTACACCTCATCGCCGGCCGCGTGGTCGACCACTCTGCCCTGCTCGGCCAGCTCGAGACCCACAGCAGGGACTTCCATTGAGACGCGCACCGCGCCGCCGCCATGGCGTTGGACGCGGCTCCGGATCTGCGCCAGAGTTCACCCTTTGCGCACAACAGGGACAGCAGTGAACTCGGAAACGCAGGCTCGAACCGAAGCGGATTTCATCATTGTCGGCGCGGGCATCGCCGGTGCCTCGGTCGGATACTGGCTGGCGCCCTTCGGCCGCGTCGTCATCCTCGAGCGCGAAACGCAGCCCGGCTATCACGCCACCGGACGCTCTGCCGCGATCTTCGTGCCGGGCTACGGCAACGCGCAAGTCCGCGCGATCACGCGCGCCAGCCTGTCCTTCATGCAGTCGCCCCCCGCAGGCTTTGCCGAGCACCCCTTGTTGAGCCCCCGCGGCGTACTGGTCGTCGCAAGCGAAGATCAGTTGCCCCAACTCGAGGCGTTCTGGCATGAGATACGGGAGACCTCACCCTCGGCCCGCCGTCTGTCTGCGGCCGAAGCCTGTGCCATGGTGCCGGCATTGCGCCCATCAAAGGTCGCGGCGGCAGTGTACGAAGCGGATGCCTTCGACATCGATGTTCACGCCCTGCATCAGGGCTTTCTCAAGGGGGTGCGTCACGCCGGAGGCCAGATCGTGTGCGATGCCGAGGTCAGCACCATCGAACCCAACGGCGGGGCGTGGACGGTTACGGCCGGCACCCGCCAGTGGCGTGCACCGGTGCTGATCGACGCTGCCGGCGCCTGGGCCGACATCGTCGCGGAGCTGGCGGGTGTGGCACCGCTGGGCCTGGTGCCGAAACGACGCTCTGCCTGCATCCTGCCTGCGCCCGCCGACATGACCATCGCACATTGGCCGATGATGCTCGGCGCGACGGAGGACTGGTACATCAAGCCCGATGCAGGCGCTTTGCTCGCCTCGCCCGCCAACGCCGACCCGGTGCCGCCACAGGATGTACAGCCCGAAGACCTCGACATTGCCCTGGCGATGTACCGCGTCGAAGAGATGACCACGCTCGACGCAAGCCGTCCGAAAACCCCGTGGGCCGGCCTGCGCACCTTTTCGCCCGACGGCGGGCTGGTCGGCGGTTTCGACGATGAGGTGCCTGGCTTCTTCTGGCTTGCCGCACAGGGCGGCTATGGCATCCAGACCTCGCCGGCCATGGGCGAAGCCTGTGCGGCATTGGTACGAAAACTGCCGCTACCGACACACATTGCTGCGCAAGGGCTCGAGACCGCCATGCTCGGCGTGGCCCGCCTGCGGCGCACAAAATGACTTGCAGCACACCCGCCCACTTCACGCCCTTCACGCGCTCGGCTTGAGCTGATCGATCCGGCGCTGAAGATGCTGACGCAGCAACTGTACCGCCGGGCCGATCTGGCGCCGGCTGGCGCACAACAGGTTCAGCGGGCTGGGTTCCCCGGACCAGTCGGTGCACAGCGCAACCAGACGTCCGTCACGCAAGTCCTGCTGTGCATCGAGAAACGATTTGTAGGCGATGCCATGTCCCGCCACCGCCCAGCGTCGAACAGTCTCCCCGTCATCGGCAATGCGGTTGCCCCTGACGTTGACCAGACTCTCCTCGTTGCCGCGCGAGAAGCGCCAGCGGTCGTGCACCTGATCGTTGAGCATGAAGCACAGGCAGTTGTGACGAACGAGGTCAGCCGGTGTTTCGGGCGTGCCGCAACGATCGAGATAGGCTGGGGAGGCGCAGAGTACGCGCCGGTTATCAGGTGCGAGGGGCAAGGCCACCATCCGCGAGTCCGGCGGATTGCCGTAGCGCAGCGCAATATCCACCGGCTGCTGGAACACATCCGCAACCCGGTCCGACACCTGCACCCGCAGTTGCAGCCGCGGATAGTCGGCAAGAAACTCGTCCAGCCAGGGTAACAACAGGCGACGCCCGATGTCCGATGGTATTGAAAGCTGCAAGGTGCCACTGAGCTCGAGCTGCCCCGCGGTTGCTGCCCGTCGGCCCTGATCAAGCAGTTCAAGTGCCTGCAGGCAATGCTGCAGGTAGGCCTCACCCTCCTGCGACAGACGCTGGCGCCGGGTCGAGCGCACGAAAAGCCGCACGCCAAGGTCCGCCTCCAGCCGTTTGAGCGACGCACTGGCGGCTGCGGGGGTGATGTCCATCAGGCGCGCAGCCGCGCTCAGACTGCCGGCCTGGACAGTGCGAACGAAGATCTCGAGATCCTTGAGTGCAATCATTTTCAAATTCTGTTTGAAATAGCTTCTTCATTATCTGCCTTATTCACACAAATGAAGTCGTGCATCATCCAAACATTCGCAACGCACCGGTCACGAAGAGGATTCAAAATGAAAGCAGTCGCATATCAGAACGCTCACTCGATTACCGACAACACGGGCCTGCAGGATGTCGTTCTGCCCGATCCCGTTGCCACCGGTCGCGATCTGCTGGTCGAGGTCAAGGCCGTTTCGGTGAACCCGGTCGATACCAAGGTCCGTGCCAACGCCAGCGCTGCAGACGGTGACTGGAAGGTGCTTGGCTGGGATGCCAGCGGCCTTGTTCGTGCGGTGGGCCCCGAGGTGACGGAATTCAAGGTCGGCGACCGCGTCTGGTATGCCGGTGATATCACCCGCTCGGGCACCAATGCCGAACTCCACCTGGTCGATGAGCGCGTCGTCGGACACATGCCCGCGTCGCTCGATTTTGCCCAGGCCGCCGCACTGCCGCTGACCTCGATCACGGCCTGGGAGATGCTCTTCGACCGCCTGCGCCTGAAGGCCGACACCACGCCGACGAACGAGCGTCTGCTGATCATCGGCGCATCGGGCGGGGTCGGATCGATCATGACCCAGCTCGCCAGCCGGCTCACCGGTGCCACGGTCATCGGAACCGCCTCGCGGCCCGAGACCGAAGCCTGGGTGCGCGAACTCGGTGCGCACCACGTGATCAACCACACCCTTCCGCTCGCGGAAGAACTCAAGCGCATCGGCATCGACGAGGTCACCCACGTCGTCAGCCTGACCAAGACGCATGAGCATTTTCCGCACATCGTCGAAGCCATCGCCCCCCAGGGCAAGTTTGGCCTCATCGACGACCCCGAGCCGATCGATGTCCGCCTGCTCAAGCGCAAGAGCGTCTCGCTGCACTGGGAGCTGATGTTCACGCGCTCGATGTTCGGCACCGACGACATGATCGCCCAGCATCGCCTGCTCGACGAAATGGCCCGGCTGGTCGACGCTGGAACGATCCGCAGCACGGTGGCCGAGCATTTCGGCAGCATCAACGCCGCCAACCTGAAGCGGGCTCACGCCCTGCTGGAATCGGGCAAGGCGCGCGGCAAGATCGTGCTCGAGGGCTTCGCGGCCTGAACGCCAACTTGATCCGGCTGGCCGTCACTCCTGCGGCGGCGAGCGATCAGACTGGCACTCATCATGCTTTCCTGACCTTGGAAGGGGTGCAGCGGTCTGCGCCCCAATGGTCAACCGGAGAGCATCATGCACGAAGTCGCCAGCCCTACCGACAGGCATGGAAACCCTGTCGAAATCGGGGATGAGGTGCGCATTCTCAGCATCAGCATGGATTCCGACATCGACGACGATGAACGCGAAATGTTCGAATTCATGCTGGGCGCGATCTGCGAGATCGAACGCTTCGATGCCGACGGCCGGGCCTGGGTGTCGATGTGGTGGAGCACCGGAGAAGGTAACGCCACAACCAGTGTCGGACTCGCGACACACGAGATGGAGCGGGTGACCAGCCACCGCCCTGCCCCAACAGGCAAGCTCAGACCATGACGCCGAACAAGGCCCCCACCCCTGCCGTCAGCGCCATGGCGAGCGCCCCCCAGAACACGACCCGGACGACCGACGCCAGCACGGGCGCCCCGCCCGCATTGGCCGCGAGCGCCCCCAGCAAGGCAAGGAACAGCAGCGAACTGCCCGACACCGCCCACATCAGAGCGGCAACCGGCACCAGCATCACAACAAGAAGCGGCAGCAGCGCACCCACGGAGAACGCGGCAGCCGAAGACAATGCAGCCTGAACCGGCTGCACAGTAACGGTTTCCGAAATCCCGAGTTCGTCGCGCGCGTGGGCCCCAAGTGCATCATGGGCCATCAACTCGGTGGCAACCTGCCTCGCGAGCTCACGGTCCAGCCCGCGACTCACGTAGATCGCGGAGAGCTCCTTCAGCTCGTTGACCGGGTCACTTGCAAGCTCCCTGCGTTCGCGTTCGATATCGGCGCGCTCGGTATCGGACTGCGAGCTGACCGAGACATACTCGCCGGCCGCCATCGACATCGCTCCTGCGACCATGCCTGCCACACCCGCGATCAGGATGCTGGAGGACGTCGCCTGTGCCGCAGCCACGCCGAGGATGAGGCTTGATGTGGAGACGATGCCGTCATTGGCGCCAAGCACGGCGGCACGAAGCCAGCCGATGCGATGGGTATGGTGTTTCTCTACATGTCTCATGCGGATTGCCCCACGCACGGCCAGCACGTGCTGCCGGCAGAAAAGGAGACGCCAGAAAGCAGAACCGCGCCTCGGGGGCGCGGTCCGGGGACTCAGATCAGAGCGTTTCGAGACGAAGCCGGGTGACCTTGCCTTCGACCACATCCAGTGCCTCGATGCGGGCAATCGCGGCGTTGGCGTTTTTCTCTACCGTCTGATGCGTGAGCATGATGATGTCGGTCTGCGATTCGCCTTCGGCCGGCTCTTTCTGGATCAGCGCATCAATCGAGATCCCGCTGTCGGCAAGAATGCGGGTGATGTCGGCCAGCGCGCCCGGTTGGTCCTCGACCCGCATGCGCAGATAGTACGAGGTAATGACCTCTTCGATCGGCAGCACGGAAAGATCCTGCAGCTGATCAGGCTGGAAGGCCAGATGCGGCACGCGATGCTCGGGATCAGCCGTGTGCAGACGGGTGACATCGACCAGATCGGCGATCACGGCCGATGCAGTCGGCTCCGCGCCGGCCCCCTTGCCGTAATACAGGGTGGCGCCCACGGCATCGCCCTGCACCAGCACTGCATTCATCGGCCCCTCAACGTTGGCGATAAGGCGCTTCGCGGGAATCAGGGTCGGATGCACGCGCAGCTCGACGCCATCATCGCGCTTCCTGGCGATGCCGAGCAGCTTGATGCGGTAACCGAGTTGCTCGGCGTAGGTGATGTCGATCGACTCGAGCTTGGTAATGCCCTC
Organism: Azoarcus sp.; assembly: GCA_023230755.1. Taxonomy (GTDB): domain Bacteria; phylum Pseudomonadota; class Gammaproteobacteria; order Burkholderiales; family Rhodocyclaceae; genus Parazoarcus. The sequence goes on along the minus strand of JALNWS010000196.1, from coordinate 945 downwards.
GATGTGCGCCTTCTCGAACTGCATCGGAATACCGAACGCGATGGCACTCATGATGGTGGCCTTGTGCGCGGCGTCAACGCCTTCGATGTCGAAGGTGGGATCCGCTTCGGCGTAGCCCAGTGCCTGCGCTTCCTTGAGCACGTCTGCGAACGGCAGCCCGCGGTCGCGCATCTCGGACAGGATGAAGTTGGTCGTGCCGTTGATGATGCCGGCCAGCCACTGGATGCGGTTGGCCGACAGGCCTTCGCGCAGCGCCTTGATGATGGGGATGCCACCGGCCACTGCGGCCTCGAACGCCACCATCACGCCCTTTTCCTGGGCCGCGGCGAAGATCTCGTTGCCATGCACTGCGAGCAGCGCCTTGTTGGCCGTCACCACATGCTTGCCGTTCTCGATGGCCTTGAGCACCAGCTCGCGCGCCACGCCATAGCCGCCAATCAGCTCGATGACGATGTCGATCTCGGGGTCGGTAACCACCGAGAAGGCATCGTCGGTCAGCTTGACGTCGTTACCGGCCACTTCACGCGCGAGTACGAGGTTCTTGTCCGCCACCGTGGTGATGCGAATCGGCCGCCCCGCACGACGGGTAATTTCCTCTTCGTTGCGTTTGAGGACGGTAAAGGTGCCGCCGCCGACGGTACCGATGCCCAGCAGGCCCACGTTGATCGGTTTCATTCAGTGCTTCCGTGTTGGTCGTTGAAGGATTGGAACATCACGGCTCAGGTGCCGTGACGTTTGCGATAGCTTTCAAGGAAGCGGGCAATGCGCCCGACTGCGTCGCGCAGGTCATCCTCATGGGGCAGGAAAACGAGGCGGAAGTGGTCCGGTTGCGGCCAGTTGAAGCCGGTGCCCTGAACCAGCAACACGCGCTCCTCTTCGAGCAGCTCTGCGATGAAGGCCTGATCATCGACGATCGGGTACATCTTCGGGTCGAGCTTCGGGAAC
>JALNWS010000195.1 GCA_023230755.1 Azoarcus sp. | reverse complement strand
GGCCGTTGCGCTGGCGATGACTGTGCATGTTCGCAATCATGAGCCCTTGCGAGCGGCCTGGCGCAAGGTCGGACAGCGTCCGGCGGGAATGGCCTCGATGACCGTCCTGGTGGCGTTCGTCGTGATTGGCTTACTCGATAGCGCGCACTACCGTGCGGCCTTGCCGCCGGTCGAGGGGCAGGCAGACGCCGCACCGATCTATTCGTCCGAAGTGTTGAGTGTGCTGGATCACGCCCTGGCGCCGCTGCGCCTGCGCACGGAGAAGACCTACTCGGCACCCTTCGCCGACCGTCTCTATCAGCGTGAAACCGTCGAGCTCCCTGGCGGGGGGCAGACCCGGATCTATCCGCGCCTTGAGTACGGCGGCAGTCACCTTCCCGAAGGGGCCTCGATCGCGGCGGATATGGCAGCCCACCTCCTTGCCATCGTGAGTGATGCCGGCATTGCAGTGCTGTCGGTTCTGACCTTGCTCACGCTCGCGGTGGGGCGGGGCCGTCAGGGGCGTTATGGAGAGGCGCTGCAAGCGATACTTGGTGGACGTACGACGCTTGCGTGGCGAGCCGCGCTCATTACCACCGGACTGATCACGCTGCTCGTTGCGGCGGCCTATGTGCTTGCGCCGCTTTATCACGTGATCGGGACCGACAAGGTGGGGCAGGACGTGCTCTACCTTTCGCTCAAGAGCGTGCGCACCGCGCTCGTCATTGGCACGATCACGACGCTGGTCATGCTGCCATTCGCGGTTGCGCTCGGGATTGCGGCCGGTTATCTGGGCGGCTGGGTGGATGATGCCATCCAGTATCTGTACACCGTGCTCAATGCGATTCCTGGCGTCCTGCTGATCGCAGCAGCCGTGCTGATGATGCAGGTGGTGATCGACACCCATCCCGACTGGTTCGAGACCGCCGCGGAGCGTTCGGACGCACGTCTGCTGGCCTTGTGCTTCATCCTCGGCATTACGAGCTGGACCGGCTTGTGCAGATTGCTGCGGGGGGAAACCCTCAAGTTGCGCGAGCTTGAGTATGTACAGGCTGCTCGCGCATTCGGGGCCAGTACCGCGACCATCCTGCGACGCCACATCCTGCCCAACGTCATGCACATCGTGATGATTGCGCTGGTCATGGATTTTTCCGGGTTGGTCCTCGCAGAGGCCGTGCTGTCCTATGTCGGTATTGGCGTGGACCCGACAACGATCAGCTTTGGCACCATGATCAACATGGCGCGGGCCGAACTCGCACGTGAGCCGATGGTGTGGTGGTCGCTGGCCGCAGCATTCGGCTTCATGTTCGTCCTTGTGCTCGCGGCCAATCTGTTTGCGGATGTGGTTCGGGACGCCTTCGATCCGCGGCACTGAGCGTTGCGAGGGGAGACGGCAGCCGCCCGGGTTTCGACGAGTCGTGGGCGATGTGTGCGTTTCTTGCTACGGGTGTGCATGGACTTGCGCAAGCGGGGCATCGAACTCATCTCGTGATTGCGGCTCTATCCCCTGTCAGCGATGAAGCGACGCAGACGGTTTTAGCGGGTCTCACGGGTTCATGTGACGTGAAACCGCTCATTTTCAAACCATGCTGCGAAAACAGGATTTTATTTTGGACCCCCAATGCCCAACCCCATGAAAGACCTTAAGTTCGACAATCGTTTCGTCCGTGAGCTGCCCGGTGACCCGGAGGCCGGGAGCCGCCTGCGGCAGGTGCAGGGGGCGTGTTATTCGCGAGTCGATCCGACCCCAGTCAGCCAGCCTCGGCTGCTTGCGTGGTCGCCCGAGGTTGCAGCGCTTCTCGGCTGGGATGCAAACGACGTGGCGGACCCGATGTTCGCCGAGGTCTTCGGCGGCAACCGGCTGTTGACGGGCATGGAACCGTACGCGGCCTGCTACGGCGGGCATCAGTTCGGCAACTGGGCGGGGCAGCTCGGAGACGGTCGCGCCATCACGCTCGGTGAGACGATCAACGCCAAGGGCCAACGCTGGGAGCTGCAGCTCAAGGGCGCCGGTCCGACGCCCTATTCGCGCAGGGCGGATGGTCGTGCGGTGTTGCGCTCATCCATTCGCGAATTTCTGTGCAGTGAAGCAATGCATCATCTGGGGGTGCCAACCACCCGCGCGCTGTCACTGGTGGGGACGGGCGATGCGGTGGTGCGCGACATGTTCTATGACGGCAATCCGGAGCAGGAGCCCGGTGCCGTGGTGTGCAGGGTGGCGCCATCATTCATTCGCTTCGGCAACTTCGAGATCTTTTCCGCGCGCGGAGAGGTGGACCTGCTCGGGCGGCTGATCGACTTCACCATCGAGCGCGACTTTCCCGAGCTCGAAGGCGATGGCGCGGTCCGCCGCGTACGCTGGTTCGAGGAAGTGTGCCGTCGTACGGCCGTCATGGTGGCCCACTGGACACGTGTCGGCTTCGTTCATGGGGTGATGAACACCGACAACATGTCGATTCTCGGCCTCACCATCGACTATGGCCCCTATGGCTGGATCGACAACTTCGACCCGGACTGGACGCCGAACACCACGGACGAAGGCATGCGCCGCTATCGTTTTGGCCATCAGCCGAAGATTGCACACTGGAACCTGTGGCAGCTTGCCAATGCGCTGTATCCGGCAATGCGCGATGCGGCCGCCCTTGAAGGGGCGCTTGCGCTGTTTGGCGATGTCTACGAGGAGGAGAACAGCCGGATGAGTGCCGCCAAACTGGGGCTGGATGAATGGCGCGACGGCGATGGCACCTTGCTCGAATCCCTGCACCGTCTGATGTACGAGGGCGAGATGGACATGAGCCTGTTCTATCGCACCCTGGCCGAGGTCGATACCAGGTCGCCGGATGCCGACCTTTTTGGCGGTGTCTTCTACGACGAGAGTCGCCGTGTACAATCCAGACCGGCGTTTGAGGCGTGGCTGGCAGAATACGCCGCGCGGGTGGAGCAGGGTGGTGAGCTGGCTGAGGGGCGTCGTGTACGGATGAATGCGGCCAATCCGCTTTACGTGCCGCGCAACTATCTGGCGCAGCAGGCCATCGACGCGGCCATGCAGGGGGATCTGTCGCGCGTGAATGAGCTGCTTGATACCTTTCGCCATCCCTACGAAGAGCAGCCCGGACGAGAGCACTTTGCCGCCCGGAGACCGGAGTGGGCACGCAATCGAGCCGGATGCTCGATGCTGTCCTGCAGCTCCTGAGGTCAGGGGGGCGCGTGCAGGAGGCTCGCCTGTCGCGCCCGCTGAATCAGCCCTTCGCCCGCATCAGGCGTTGCTTTTCACGCTCCCAGTCGCGCTTCTTGTCGTCCTCGCGCTTGTCGAACTGCTTCTTGCCTTTTGCCAGGCCAATTTCGGCCTTGACCCGGCCCTTGCTGTAATGCAGGTCGAGTGGAACCAGCGTGAAGCCGGCACGCTCGACCTTGCCAATCAGTTTGGCAAGCTCATGACCGTGCAACAGCAGCTTGCGGGTGCGGACCGGGTCGGCGTGGATGTGGGTGGACGCGCTCGTCAGCGGGGTGATGTGCATGCCGAGGATGAAGAGTTCCTCGCCCCGCATGATGATGTAGGCTTCCTTGATGTTCGCGCGACCAGCCCTGATGGCCTTGACCTCCCAGCCCTCGAGGACGAGCCCGGCCTCGTACTTCTCTTCGATGAAGTAGTCATGGAAGGCCTTGCGGTTGTCGATGATGCTCATGGGCGGATGTGTTCGTCCGGAATGACGGACCGAGCCTTTGCGGTAGAATCGCGCATTTTAGCAGTTCGGCGACTGGATCGCCCGATACCCGATGGCTGACGTCAAGAAACTCGTTCTGATCGAATTCACGCCCGCCCAGATGTTCGAACTGGTGGATCGTTGCGAAGACTATCCGCAGTTCCTGCCCTGGTGTGGAGGCACCGAAGTGCATCAGCGCACCGAAAAGATCACCGCTGCGACGATTCATATCAACTATCACGGGATCAAGGCGCATTTCAGCACCGAAAACGAAAAACATCCGCCAACCGAGATGATCATCCGGTTGACCGATGGCCCGTTCAATCAGCTTGACGGCAGCTGGCGCTTTACTGCGCTGGGCGAGACCGCATGCAAGGTGGAGTTCAACCTGCATTACGAGTTTTCGAGCAAGCTGCTGGAAAAGGTGCTGGGGCCGGTGTTCAACCACATCGCCAACACCTTCGTCGATTCTTTCGTCAAACGTGCTGCACAGGTCTATGCAAAGAGATGAACATGGCTGCGACCATCAACATTGAAGTTATCTATGCCCTGCCGCAACGACAGGAGCTTGTCCGTCTGCTTCTGCCGGAAGGTTCAAGCGTGCGCGATGCCGTCGAAGCGTCCGGGCTGTTGAAAAAATACCCAGAGATCGACATCGATGGCGCAAACAAGCTTGGCATCTACGCCAAGCTGGCCAAGCCGGATGCGACGCTTCGCGATCGCGATCGTGTAGAAATTTACCGTCCGCTGATTGCAGACCCAAAAGCGGTGCGCAAGAAACGTGCGGACGAGGGCAAGGTCATGAAGAAGGGTGGTGGTCCGGCCGAAGAAGCCTGAGCGTGGCTTGACCGGCACGAGCGCGCGACTTACTTGCAGATTTCGTCGATCTGCTTCTGCATCCGCTCGATCTCCTTGGCGCGATCGGCATCGTTGAGCATTTCGCGTTCGCCCGCACTGTTGAAGCGCGCGATTCTTTGTCCGGACTTGAGCGCAGCCAACTGATTGCGGGTGTCTTCGCACGCCCGCGCGCGATCCGCCGCCTCGCTCTGTTCTTTTTCCGCCTGGGCTTTGGCTTCGGCCTCTGCCGCTCGACGTTGGCGAAACGCCAGTTCTTTCTCGGCCAGGGTCTTGGGTTGTGCCTCAGCCTCGCCTGATTTTTCTGTCAATGGAGGCCGTGCGGGGGCCTCACGCAGGGTCTTGACCTCTCCCGTGGGCGGGGGAACGTCAGAAAAATTGACTTTTCCGTCCTTGTCTTTCCAACTGTAAATTTCGGCTGAAACCGGCAGCGCGGTCAGAAGCGCGATCAAAACAAGGGTGGAACGCATCATCAGGGAGATCTCCGGGTTGCTGCGCCGCTTACATGGCGCGAGAGGCCTCTGTATAATACGGATTTGGTCGAAAGGATAAAAGCCATGCGAGTGATCCAGAAGGCGCTGACGTTTGATGACGTCCTTCTTGTTCCCGCCCACTCGACGGTTCTTCCGCGCGATGTCGGCTTGCAGAGTCAGGTTACCCGCAACATCCGCCTGAATATTCCGTTGGTATCCGCTGCAATGGATACCGTTACCGAGTCCCGTCTGGCCATTGCCCTGGCTCAGGATGGCGGGATTGGTGTGGTGCACAAGAACTTTACCCCGCAGCAACAGGCTGCAGAGGTGCATAAGGTCAAACGCCATGAATCCGGCGTGCTCAAGGATCCGATTACCGTCCCGCCGACAATGCCGGTTGGCGACGTCGTGGCCCTGACCCGTCAGCACAAGTTCTCGGGTCTGCCGGTCATCGATGGCAAGAAGGTGGTCGGTATCGTGACCAACCGCGATCTGCGCTTCGAGAGCAATCTCGAACAGCCGGTGTCAGCCATCATGACCCCGCAAGACCGCCTGGTCACGGTGAAAGAGGGCGCGAGTCTCGACGAGGCGCGCGAACTGCTGCGCAAGCACCGTCTCGAACGCGTCCTCGTACTCAACGACGACGGCGAAATGTGTGGGCTGATCACGGTAAAGGACATGATGAAGTCCACCGAGCATCCGCTCGCGGCAAAGGATGAACTCGGTCGTCTGCGTGTTGCGGCTGCCATCGGCGTCGGTGCAGGCACCGAAGAACGCGCCGAACTGCTGGCAGAGGCCGGCGTGGACATGATCGTGGTCGATACTGCCCATGGTCATGCACAGGGCGTGATTGACCGCGTGCGCTGGGTCAAGCGCAATTTCCCGAAGGTCGAGGTCGTAGGCGGCAATATTGCCACCGGCGACGCCGCCCGCGCGCTGGTCGACGCCGGCGCTGACGGCGTGAAGGTCGGCATCGGGCCGGGTTCGATCTGCACCACGCGTATCGTTGCCGGTGTCGGCGTGCCGCAGATCACCGCCATCGATAACGTTTCCCGCGCCCTGCTTGGCAGCGGCGTGCCGATGATTGCGGACGGCGGCATCCGTTATTCGGGTGATATTGCCAAGGCGATCGCAGCCGGTGCCAACGTGGTGATGCTTGGTGGTCTGTTTGCCGGTACCGAAGAGGCGCCGGGCGAGACGGTGCTGTTCCAGGGGCGTTCGTACAAGTCCTACCGTGGCATGGGTTCGCTCGCTGCGATGGAGAAAGGCGCTGCGGATCGTTACTTCCAGGACAGCTCGGCCAACATCGACAAACTCGTCCCCGAAGGTATCGAGGGGCGCGTACCGTACAAGGGTTCGGTCGGCGCCGTGATCCACCAGCTGGTCGGTGGTCTGCGTGCTTCGATGGGTTACCTGGGTTGCGAAAGCATCCCCGCCATGCACGAACGTGCCGAGTTCGTCGAGATTACGTCGGCCGGCGTACGCGAGTCGCATGTGCACGATGTGCAGATCACCCAGGAAGCGCCCAACTACCACGTTGGCTAAACGCGTTTTCGATCCGGAACAGGCGGCCTCGGGCCGCCTTTCTTCATTTTGAGGCAGTCATGTCCCACCAGAAAATCCTCATTCTTGATTTCGGCTCCCAGGTTTCCCAGCTGATTGCGCGCCGTGTGCGTGAGCAGCAGGTTTACTGCGAGCTTCACCCCTTCGATGTCAGCGACGAGTTCGTTCGCGAGTTCGCGGCAGACGGCATCATCCTCTCGGGTGGTCCGAACTCCGTATACGAAGCGGCAGACTGGCGTGCGCCGCAGGCGGTTTTCGAAGCAGGCGTCCCGGTGCTGGGTATCTGCTACGGCATGCAGACCATGGCCTCGCAACTGGGAGGAAACGTCGAGAGTTCCTCCACCCGTGAGTTCGGCTACGCTGAGATGCGGGCGCATGGGCATTCCAAGCTGTTCTCAGGTATCGAGGACCGGTGCAATGGCGCCGGTCATGGCCTGCTCGACGTGTGGATGAGCCACGGCGACAAAGTCACCGGTCTGCCGCCCGGCTTCAAGGTGATCGGCAGCAACGAATCCACGCCGATTGCCGCGATGGCAGACGAGACCCGTGGTTTCTATGGTGTGCAGTTTCATCCTGAAGTCACACACACGCTCAAGGGCAAGGAGATCATCGGCCGCTTCGTGCACGAGATCTGCGGTTGTGGGCACGACTGGAACATGCCCGACTACATCGCCGAGGCGGTGGAGCGGATCCGTGCCCAGGTGGGTGACGAAGAGGTGATTCTCGGCCTTTCCGGCGGCGTCGACTCATCCGTCGCTGCCGCGCTGATTCACCGTGCCATTGGCGATCAGCTGACCTGTGTGTTCGTGGATCATGGCCTG
>JALNWS010000194.1 GCA_023230755.1 Azoarcus sp. | reverse complement strand
GAGGTCCTCACCGATGCTGTCGACCGAGTCGCGCTTGACCGGCTTGCCGCAGCAACGGCAGTACAGACTTGAGGCGCGGGCATAGAGCAGCTTGAAGTGGTCCGCCAGCTCGGTCATGGTCCCGACAGTGGAGCGCGAGGTGCGCACCTGGCTGGTCTGATCGATCGCGATCGCCGGCGGCACCCCCTCGATCCGGTCAACCTGCGGCTTGTCCATGCGGTCGAGGAACTGCCGCGCATAGGGCGAGAAGGTCTCCACGTAGCGGCGCTGCCCCTCGGCATACAAGGTGTCGAACACCAGCGAGGACTTGCCGGAACCCGATACGCCGGTCACCACCGTGAGGCGGTTCAGCGACAGGTCAAGCGAGAGATTGCGGAGATTGTTCTGACGTGCGCCGCGGATGCGGATGCTGTCTTTGGGGTCGGGCATGACTGGGCTGCTGGAGGGGCGCAAGATGGTCATTGTAGGCTGCAGACCCCATCCCGGGACGATAGGTTCAAGCAGTCATCACAATCGTACCGAATGCGCCATGCAAAACCGGATCAGCCCGATCCGGTCAGGAGTGAGTAGCGCATGAAACCGCCGCTGAAGCCTATTCCGCGGGTTTGTCCTGCGGTGTTTCCTGGGGCTTGTTACGCACCGCATCAACCACGTCCTTGCCTGCGTCCTTGATCCGCTTTGCGGCTTCCAGTGTTGCATCGGCAATCCGTCTGGCCGCCTGTTCCGTGGCCTCCTTGGCATCAAGCGCAGTTTCGCCCGCCGATTCAACGACCTCGGCCGCCTTCTCGCTGCCGCTCTCGGCCTGTTCCGCAGCCTGCTCGGTCACGGCCTCAACAACCGCCTTGCCGGCTTCTCCTGCCTTTACAGCCGCTTCACCCGCTTTTTCGATCGCCTCTTTGGCGGCGTCCACCGCCTCGCTGGCGGATTGCTCGGCCTTGTCGACCGGTTTCTCCTCGCTACAGCCAGCGAGGAAAAGGGTGCTTGCGGCGGCCATGGCGGCCAGCAGGGTTTTCATCAGTCTCTTCTCATGCATTTGAACAACTTGAAGCTTGCACCGCCTGACCGGAAAATTCTGTCAGATACTTCCCGTATTGACCAAAACAAAGGGCCCGTCAGGGCCCCTTGTCTTGGATCGATACAAATCACTTCACGCGAGCGCGGTATTCGTCGGTTCGGGTATCGATTTCGATCTTGTCACCGATTTCAACGAAGGCCGGTACGGGCAGTTCGAAACCGGTCTTGATGCGGGCCGGCTTCATCACCTTGCCCGAAGTGTCGCCCTTCACGGCCGGCTCGGTGTACTCCACTTCGCGCACAACGGCGTTGGGCAGCTCAACCGAGATGGCCTTGCCGTTGTAGAACACCACTTCGCAGGCCAGGCCGTCTTCGAGGTACTTGAGCGCGTCGGTCATGTTCTCGGCTTCGACTTCGTACTGCTCGTAGTCGGCATCCATGAACACGTACATCGGATCGGCGAAGTAGGAGTAGGTCACTTCCTTGCGATCAAGCTGGACCACTTCAAACTTGTCGTCAGCCTTGTAAACCGACTCCGACGGCGCACCGGTGAGCAGGTTCTTGAGCTTCATTTTCACGACCGCAGAGTTGCGGCCGGACTTGTTGTACTCGGATTTCTGTACGACCAGCGGGTCGGCGCCGACCATGATGACGTTGCCCGAGCGGAGTTCCTGTGCGGTTTTCATGCTGTGTCCTGAACTTGATGCGGCGCGACCGTAGACGCAAACCCGATACGAAAGCGCGCGATTCTACCCTCTCGCGTCAACGATGTGGTTGCAGAAATGCATCAGGCGCAGCGCGAGATCGGGCTCAGCGCTTTGTTCAGCCTCCCAGCTGCGGGCGTGCGCATCGATTGCGGGAAGGGCTTCGGCAAACGCAGACCACGCAGCAGCGGGCTCTCCGCGCCCGTTCCAGGCATGATTGAAAGTCACGAGCGCATGTGCCGACGCCGCATCCAGGCCCACGCAGTAGCGTTGCAAAAATGCATCAAGTTTGTCGAAGTGCGCCTCGTTTTCCTGCGCATAGATGTGCCAGACGAAAGGCTTTCCCGCCCATTGCGCACGCACAAACGAATCCTCGCCGCGAACGAAGTTCAGATCACAGGCCCACAGCAAGCGGTCGTAAGCGTCCTGATCGGTGAAGGGCAGAACGGCCAGCGACAGAGTGCCTTTGCGCAGCCGCATACCGGCCCTCAGCTCGCGCACGCCGAAGGCCTGTGCGAGATCGCCCAGCACCCGCCCTTCCGGAACCAGCAGCAGCATGGGGCGGCTGCTCTGAGCCCACAGCTCGACAAGATCGGTCATCCCCGCTTGTTCGTAGGCAAAAAGGGAGACGACCAGGGCATTTCCGCCCGGCAGAGCGATTTCGTTTGCCCTCAGCCACGCCTCCCTTCCCCCATTCACACGGAAGCCGTCACGGGCCGCAATCAGGCCTTCCTCGCGCAGCAGGCCACCGCTTGCGGTATCGAAACCAGGAAAGAAGAAATGTTTGGTCAGGGCAAGCGCCGGATGAGGCGAAGCCAGACCGTGGCAACCGCTCACCCAGTTCTCAGCCGACAGGTATTCGAGGTTGATCCACACCGGTGCGACATCTCGCGCGGCCATGGCCTCGATGTGAGCCGCAGGCAGGTCGCAGGCAAAGGCCTCGATGACCACCGCGGCTGGCTCAAGCTGTGCGAAGGGCTGGGTCCACCGCTGGATGTCGACGCCCTCGATCACCGTCTGTTCCGAAGCGCTCTGCAGCGCGGGACACAGTCGCGAAAACGCGCCGAGGTCATCCACCCAAAGCCGCACCCGACACCCGTGATCGTGCACGAGCGAACGTGCAAGTCGCCAGCACACCCCGATATCCCCATAGTTATCCACAACCTGACAGAAAATCTCGTAGTCGGGTGGGGAAAGAAACGGGTTTTCAGTCATCGTCGTGAACAAGTCAGGGGATTAAGGCGGGAGAGGATGTGGACAAAGGCTTGTGAGAGAAATGACCGCAAAAGCATGGACATTTGATGCACAACTGATTACGGGGTTTATCAACCTGGTTGTCAGACCGAAAATGTCGCACTGCAACAGGCAGCAACTGAGTTATCCACAGAATTCGGTCCACTGTTTACTTCTTTATCTTTATATTTAATAAAGTAAACAACAAACAAAAGCTCGAAAAAAAAGGCGGTCTGAGCCCGGCACATACCCGCCGGAACTCATGACCGCCTGCGGGTCAATCAGGAATAGTTGTTGAGCTGCTCAAGGTCGGCGGCTTCCAGCCAGCGCCATTCACCCGGTGCCAGTTGCGCATCGAGTTCGAGTCCACCCACACGGCTGCGGTGCAGGGCTTCGACCCGGTTGCTGGCTGCACCGATCATGCGCTTGACCTGGTGATACTTGCCTTCGCACAGGGTGAGCTGCAGCGTATGCGTGCCGGTCTGGACGCAGGCCGTTGCAGCAACGGGTGCAGGTTCGTCATGCATCTGCACGCCAGCGAGGAGCGCAGCGATCAGTTCGGGGGTCACTTCGTGCTTGAGCGTCACTTCATAGACCTTTGGCGTGCGCTTCTTGCCCGAGCTCCAGTAGTGGATGAACTTGCCATTGTCTGAAAACAGCAACAGCCCGGTCGTGTCCTGGTCAAGTCGGCCGATGCTCTGCACGCCGCGCAGCAGCATCTGCGGCGGCAGCAGCGTGAACACCGACGGATGAAAAGTCGGTTTCAGCGAACATTCGTAGCCAGATGGCTTGTGCAGCATCAGATAAGCCTCGGCGCGGAACTGCCACGACTGATCACCGATGGTGAACGCGAGCCCGGGAACACCGTTGCTGCCACCGGGTTCAAAGTCGGCGAAAGGGTCGTCACACGGAACACCGGCAACACTGACGTGGCCGGCACGGACGAGGGCGCGACATTCCTTGCGGCTGCCGAAACCCTGAGAGTGGAGAAGTCGTTCGATTTGCATGGCTGGCATGGTATCGCGGATGCCACCTGTGCTTCATCTCATCTCCGTCGGGGCCGGCCGCAGCGCTGCGGCCACCGGCTGCGTCGGGGTAAACTGACAGCCTGACCGGCAAGGAGACCGTCTTTGAAATTCGAACATCTCATCGAGGTCAATGACCTCGCCAACCCACTGCTGCCCGTGCTCAGCCGCGAAGAAGTCTGGTTCGGCCTGCTGTGCCGTGCGGAAGATTCGCGTGCCTTTCTTCCGGGACTCGAGCGTTGCATCATCCTCGAGCGCAGGGAGGGCGAACTCCTGCGCGAACTCGACTTCGGGCAGGTCAGCATTCGCGACCAGGTGTTCTTCAGCGAACTCGAATGGATCAGCTTTGAGTCCGAAGCCACTGCACAGCACGCTGGCGGCAAGCTCACGATCAGCATCGAAGAACCCGAAGCCGGGATGCTCTTTCTGCGCTTCGTCTATTCGACCAACCTGTCGGAAGCGAACGGAAGCGAAGAGGCAAAGTATGCCGACGTCGTTCGTTCCGCCTACCATCAGTCCGATATCGACACCATGAAGGTCATCCGCATGATCGCCGAATCGGGACGCTTGCAATAATTCTTTCCATCCGGCGTCCGTTGCGGGTGCAGCGGGCGCTTTTTCGTTCACATCAGGACATAAATCATGTGGTTCAAGAACCTGCAGTTGTATCGCCTGCCCGCAGGGTGGGACATGAGCATCGAAAAACTGGAAGAGCAGCTGGCCAAGAAGCCCTTCAACCCGTGCGGTAGCCAGGACATGGAGAGCCGCGGCTGGCTGTCGCCCCTGGGCAACGACGTCCTGGTGCATTCCGTCGGTGGCCAGTGGCTGATTGCGCTCGGATTCGAACATCGTCTGCTGCCTTCATCGGTGGTCAAGCAGGAAGCAGACGAACGCGCTGCGGAAATGGCCGACCAGCAAGGCTTCAAGCTCGGTCGCAAACAGATGAAGGATCTGCGCGAACAGGTCGCACAGGAACTGATGCCGCGCGCGTTTACGCGTCGTCGTCGCCTCCACGCATGGATCGATCCGGTTGGCGGGTGGCTGGCCGTCGATGCACCGAGTCAGGCCCGTGCCGAGGATGTCATCGAAGAACTGCGTCACTGCCTCGACAGCTTCCCGCTGACGCTGGTGCGTACCGAACGTTCGCCGGTTTCGGCAATGGCCGACTGGCTTGCCGGCAATGAAGCCCCGGCTGGCTTCAGCATCGACCAGGACTGCGAACTGCGTTCGATCACCGAAGACAAGGCGGCAGTGCGCTATGTCCGTCATCCGCTCGAAGGCGACGAGATCAAGGCTCACCTCGAAGCGGGCAAGTTGCCCACGCGTCTGGCCCTGACCTTTGATGACCGGGTGAGCTTCGTCCTCACCGACAAGTTCGAGATCAAGCGCATCGACTTCCTGGACGTCGTGCGCGACCAGATCGACGGTCAGGCTGAAGACGAAGAGGCCCTGTTCAACGCCGAGTTTGCGCTGATGACCGGCGAGCTGGGGCAGTTGTTGCCTGCTGTCGTGGAAGCACTGGGTGGCGAGTTGAAGCAGGAAGCCACAACAGAGACCCATTCGACGGTGACGAAGTCAGCCGCAGGTGATCCACCGTTCTGAATCGGCACGAGGGCGTAAGCCCGAGGGCAGAAAGCGCTGTCGCATTTGCGGCGGCGCTTTTTTTTTGGGTGTGCCAAGGGTGTACACAGTATTTAAAGATTTAAAAGACTATAAAGATTATAGTGCCCTGAAATCTGTGGATAACCAGTTTTTAATCATATTAAACAGTATCTTGTTTGTCTCGTAAACGTGTGCACAGCACCCTCGTAAACGACAGGATCATTTGTTGATGAAATTTCTGCCGGTGATGTTTACTCAACTTATCCACAATCTGCACGGTGCCTGAATAACAGCTTATACATACCGCTTTTTGCGCAGTTTCGATGCTGCCAGTCATCGCGGTGGACGTAAAAATGGGGAGGAATCCATCGGATCCTCCCCACTTGTCGAACACGGAAAACCGATCTACAGAATTGATCGATAGATTGCCGTGACGTCTTCCAGATTCATGTCGCAAGGGTTGGTGGCGATCAGGCGTTGAATCTGGGTCACCACCTCTTCGGCCATGCCGGGAATGTCGGCTTCACCGACCCCCAGCTGGCTCAGGCGGGTTTCCAGCCCACCATACCCGGCCATCTCCTCCATGCGGCTGACGAAAGCCTCTGCGGCTTCTGCTGTGGATGCGAAGCTGCGGCCCGGGAGCACGCAGCGCGCCAGCTCAGCGTAGGCGCCTGTGGCAGCCCTGAGGTTGAAGCGCAGTACCGGTCCCATCACCAGAGCGTTGGAATGGCCGTGTGGGACGTGAAAACGCGCGCCAAGCGGGTAGGCAAGACCATGGATGGCTGCAACGGAAGCATTGACGAAGGCCATTCCACCCAGCATCGCGCCTTCGAGCACGGCCGAACGCGCCTGCAGATCCTGACCGTTCTCGAGAACGAGGGGCAGGTTGCGTGCGAGCAGTTCAAGCGCCTTGCGTGCAAGGGCGTCGGCAACCGGATTCTTGCGCGTGCGGCTGGTGTAGGCCTCGATGGCATGCACCATTGCATCCAGCGCGGTTGCCGCGCTGACCTTGGGTGGCATGCCCACGGTCAGTCTGGCATCGAGCAGGGCGATGTCGGGCAGCAGCTGGGGCGTATAGACGGCCTTCTTCTCTCCATTCTCGTTGGTGATGACGGACACCCAGGTGACCTCCGACCCTGTACCGGCCGTGGTCGGTACCTGAATCAGCGGCAGGCGGCCGCCAGTGGCCATGTCGACGCCGTAGATCTCTTCGATCGTCTGTGTTGAATGTGCCAGCAAGGCCACGACCTTGGCGGTATCCAGTGAGGAGCCGCCGCCGAGGCCGATGACGCCGTCGGTCTCGGCGGCTCTGGCCGCTTCGACCGCCTTGCGCACCATCTGGACCGGTGGATCGGCAAGGACGGCATCGAAGGTCGCGGCTTTCAGCCCCGCCGCAGCGAGGACCTTGCTTGCCCGACCGGCGATGCCGCAGGCAACGATCCCCTGGTCGCACACCAGCAGCGGCCGTTTGATCCCCAGTTCCTGTGCCAGCTGACCGAGGCGTTCGAGACCGTCGATCTCGGAGATGATCCGTGGCGGAGCGCGGAATACGAAATCAGTCATATCGGTCTCCTTATTGCACGCCGCCCATGCACAGGTATTTGATTTCGAGGTAATCCTCGATGCCGTACTTGGAGCCTTCACGTCCGAGACCGGAGGACTTCATGCCGCCGAAGGGGGCGACTTCGGTGGAGATGATCCCGGTGTTGATGCCGACGATGCCGTATTCAAGGGCACCGGAGACGCGCCACACGCGGTTCATGCCGGCGGCGTAGAAATAGGCGGCGAGGCCGAACTCGGTGTCATTGGCCATGCGGATGGCTTCGGCCTCGTCCTTGAAACGGAACAGCGGG
>JALNWS010000193.1 GCA_023230755.1 Azoarcus sp. | reverse complement strand
CTCGGGCGCGAAGTAGGCGCCTTCGCCGAGAAGGGTGTGGCAACCGATGCAGTTACGTGTTTCCCAGATTTTCTTGCCCGCGATGACTTCCGCGGTGAGGTTCTCCCGGTTGTCGCGTTTGGGAAGGGTTTTTTCGGTGTCGAAGGTCAGCGCGAGGAACAGCAGAAAGAAGAAAACCGTGCCCCCGTAGAAGATATTCCGCGCCATTGCCTTGGTGAAAATGCCGCTCATGGAGTGCTCCTCATGATTGTCTCGTTATGTCCGGAAAGTGGAAGGGAACCATTGGGTAGGGCGATTCTGGTTTTCCACGTGCCGTTGCTCCATGATCTGAATCAAGAACGGACAGGCGGTGCGTTCGGGCCGGCGCGCAAAAGTGTGACTTTGTTCCTTGTTTACGGTCTTGCAATGTGGGATGCTTTCGCCATATAGGGCCATGTTGGCCTGTTCAGGCAAGTGCAGGAGCTCCATCGTGAATCTGATGTCCCCTTATATGTCGTCCCCGGTGCTGTCGCGCGAAGATGACTGCGCAATGCTTGTCGATATTTTTGCGCTCGTGTCCGATCGTGACGAGTTGATGTCGCTTGGGGTGGTGCTGGGCACTTTTGACCCGAGCATCGACTGCTTCGAGCGTTGTCTGGTCACGCCCGCCGCCCTGCGTCGTCTCATGTCGCTCGGCGACAAGTACCTCTGGGACAGAACGTCGGCTGAGTCGCCGGCCGGTGCCGAGGCGGAGACAATGCTGCACTGATTTGCTACGTGTTCGGCTGATCCGAACCGACAGGCGAAAAAAAGCCCGGCCATTTCTGGTCGGGCTTTTTGCTGCGTACTTACCGGATCAGGCGACCTTGACCGGAATCTTGCCAATCTTTGCCTGCCATTCCTTCGGGCCGGTTTCATGCACGCTGGTGCCGCTGGAATCGACCGCAACCGTAACCGGCATGTCCTGAACGTCGAACTCGTAGATGGCCTCCATGCCGAGGTCCTCAAAGCCGACGACCTTGGCCGCCTTGATGGCCTTGGCAACAAGATAGGCTGCGCCGCCAACCGCCATCAGGTAGGCAGACTTGTTGTCCTTGATCGCCTCAATTGCGACGGGGCCGCGCTCTGATTTTCCGATCATGGAAATGAGCCCGGTCTGCTCGAGCATCATGCGGGTGAACTTGTCCATGCGGGTGGCGGTAGTCGGGCCGGCGGGGCCGACGACCTCGTCACGGACCGGATCGACCGGGCCAACGTAGTAGATGACGCGGTTGGTGAAGTCCACCGGAAGCTTTTCACCCTTGGCCAGCATGTCCTGGATGCGCTTGTGCGCCGCATCACGGCCAGTGAGCATCTTGCCGTTGAGCAGCAGCTTCTGACCCGGCTTCCAGGACGCGACCTCTTCCTTGGTCAGCGTGTCGAGATTGACGCGGATGGCGGTCTTGAGGTCGGGCGTCCAGGTGACGTCCGGCCAGTCTTCGAGGCGCGGCGGCTCGATCTTTGCGGGGCCGCTGCCGTCGAGGTGGAAGTGGCAGTGGCGCGTTGCCGCACAGTTCGGCACCAGTGCCACCGGCAGGTTGGCCGCGTGACAGGGGTAGTCGAGCACCTTGACGTCAAGCACCGTGGTCAGGCCGCCCAGGCCTTGTGCGCCAACGCCGAGCGCATTGATCTTTTCGAGCAGCTCGAGACGCAGCTCTTCGGGGCGGGTGAGCTTCGCGCCAGAGGCGGCCTTTGCCTTGAGTTCGTGGATGTCCACCGGTGCCATGATGGATTCCTTGGCCAGCAGCATCGCTTTCTCGGGTGTGCCACCAATGCCGATACCGATGATGCCGGGCGGGCACCAGCCAGCGCCCATCTGCGGGATCATCTTGAGCACCCACTCGACGAGGTCGTCGGACGGGTTGAGCATGGCGAACTTCGACTTCGCCTCGGAGCCGCCACCCTTGGCCGCGCAGATGACCTCGACGTGGTCGCCGGGTACGATCTCGAAATGGACCACCGCGGGGGTGTTGTCCTTGGTATTGCGACGCGCGCCGGCCGGGTCGGCCAACACGGATGCTCGCAGCGGATTGTCCGGATTGGCATAGGCGCGGCGCACGCCTTCGTTGATCATCTCCTGCAGACTCATGGTGGCATCGTCCCAGCGGACGTTCATGCCTACCTTGAGGAAGACCATTCCAATGCCGGTATCCTGGCAGATCGGGCGATGTCCTTCGGCGGCCATGCGCGAGTTGGTCAGAATCTGGGCGATTGCGTCCTTGGCGGCGGGGCTTTCCTCACGCTCATAGGCCTCGCCGAGCGCCTTGATGTAGTCGAGCGGATGGTAGTAGCTGATGTACTGGAAAGCATCCGCGACTGACTGGATGAGGTCTTCTTCGCGAATTACGGTCATGCTTGATCTCCGGAGTGGCTTGAGCGAAGGGGGGTTGCAGCCCGAAATTCTAGCACTCGCGGGCGGGGCGAGGGTTCGCGCAGAAGGTGTAAGTCCTGTGTAAGATAGGTGTTATTAAATGCCGTCCATTCCACGGCAGGAATGAAGTCCGAATCAGAGGCTGGATATAACCAGCCGCGCCGTCAGGGTCAGCGTCAATTCTTTGATTAGTTGAGGAGAGGTCAGCATGTCGAACGAGCAACAGGTCCGCATTTACAACCCCACGGAAGAATTCAAGAAAAACGCTGCAGTTTCCGGCATGGAAGCGTACGAGGCGTTGGTCAAGGAAGCGGCTGATGACTATGAAGGCTACTGGGCGCGCAACGCCCGGGAACTGCTGGACTGGAAGAAGCCCTTCACCCAGGTGCTCGATGAGAGCAATGCCCCGTTCTTCAAGTGGTTTGCCGACGGTGAACTGAACGTCTCCTACAACTGCCTCGACCGCAACGTAAACAAGGGTCTGGGCGACAAGGTCGCAATCATTTTCGAGGCTGACAACGGTGAAGTAACCCGTGTCACCTACAAAGACCTGCTGTCCCGCGTGTCCAAGCTGGGCAACGCGTTGCGCGGCATGGGCGTCAAGAAGGGCGACCGCGTCGTCATCTATCTGCCGATGTCGATCGAAGGCATCGTCGCCATGCAGGCCTGCGCCCGTATCGGCGCCACGCACTCCATCGTGTTCGGCGGCTTCTCCGCCCAGGCACTGCGTGACCGCATCAACGATGCCGGCGCTGTTGCGCTGATCACCGCTGACGGTCAGTTCCGCGGTGGCAAGGCACTGCCGCTGAAGCCGATCGCCGACGAAGCACTCGGCCTCGGTGGCTGCGAGACGATCAAGAACGTCATCGTGGTCAAGCGCACCGGCGTGGATTGCGCCATGGAGGCCGGACGCGACACCTGGTATCACGACGCCGTCGCCAACCAGTCCGATGTGTGCGAACCAGAGTGGGTGGGTGCCGAGCATCCCCTGTTCCTTCTCTATACCTCGGGTTCGACCGGCAAGCCGAAGGGCGTTCAGCACTCCACCGGCGGCTATCTGCTGCACGCCATCCTGACCATGAACTACACCTTCGACATCAAGCCTGACGATGTCTTCTGGTGCACGGCCGATATCGGCTGGGTCACGGGTCACACCTACATCACCTACGGCCCGCTTGCCTGCGGCACGACCGAGATCGTGTTCGAAGGCGTGCCGACCTATCCGGACGCCGGCCGTTTCTGGAAGATGATCCAGGATCACAAGGTTACCGTCTTCTACACCGCCCCGACCGCGATCCGCTCGCTGATCAAGGCGGCGGACAACAACCCCGCCGTCCATCCCAAGAAATACGACCTTTCCAGCCTGCGCATCCTCGGTTCGGTGGGCGAGCCGATCAACCCGGCTGCATGGGAGTGGTATTACGACAACGTCGGTGGCGGTCGCTGCCCGATCGTCGATACCTTCTGGCAGACCGAGACCGGTGGTCACATGATCACCCCGCTGCCGGGCGCGACCCCGCTGGTGCCGGGTTCCTGCACGCTGCCCTTCCCGGGCATCCAGGCCGCAGTGGTCGACGAGACCGGCACCGAAGTGCCCTGGGGCCAGGGCGGCATCCTGGTGGTCAAGCGTCCGTGGCCGGCCATGATCCGTACCATCTGGGGTGACCCCGAGCGTTTCATCAAGTCCTACTACCCGGCTGACTTCCAGGGCAAGCTTTACCTGGCAGGTGATGGCGCGATCCGCGACAAGGACACCGGCTACTTCACCATTACCGGTCGTATCGATGACGTGCTGAACGTTTCCGGTCACCGCATGGGCACGATGGAAATCGAATCCGCGCTGGTGGCTCACGAGAAGGTTGCCGAAGCCGCAGTCGTTGGCCGTCCGGACGACCTCACCGGCGAGGCGATCGTTGCCTTCGTGGTGCTCAAGGGCGCACGTCCGACCGGCGATGAAGCCAAGGCCATCATCAAGGAACTGCAGACCTGGGTTGGTCACGAGATCGGACCGATCGCCAAGCCGAAGGACATCCGCTTCGGTGAGAACCTGCCCAAGACCCGTTCCGGCAAGATCATGCGTCGTCTGCTGCGCCAACTCGCCAAGGGCGAGGAGATCACGCAGGATATCTCGACGCTTGAGAACCCCGGGATTCTGTCGCAGCTCAAGGGCTGATCATCCCCCGGCGCCGGCGGCAGTGCGGCCGGCGCCTGTAACAGTCGACAGGAGAAGGTCCGGACACGTATCCGGACCCGGTTGAGGAGAGGGAAGGCGCACGTCAGATGCGTCCCCAATTTGTCGTGAGCCGCGAATCCCGTCCTCAAGAACGGGATCGCGGCTCCGCTATACTCAGGGCAACGCCGTCATCATTGGGGTACATGATGCGCAAGGGTCTTGCCGGGCAACGTCTGGTCGCCGTTTTTCTGGTCGGCGTTCTACTGTTCAATTATCCGCTGATGTCATTGTTCGACCGGCCCGTCATGGTGTTCGGTCTGCCGCTGTTTCATGCCTCGCTTTTCATCGCATGGGCAGGTCTGATTGCGCTCATGGCCTGGATTGCGGAGCGTGGTTCCCGATGAGAGGGCATCCCTGATGCTTCCGGGCAGTGTCATCATCGGCGCCTCCGTCGGCTACCTGCTGGTGCTGTTTGCGGTAGCCTACTTCGGTGACCGTCGCGCCGACCAGGGGCGTTCGGTCATTTCCAACCCATGGGTGTATTCGCTGTCGCTTGCGGTGTACTGCACCGCCTGGACCTATTTCGGCAGTGTGGGTCGGGCCGCTTCGGGCGGGATCTGGTTTCTGCCCATCTACCTTGGCCCCACGCTCGGGCTGGCACTGTCGTGGCTGGTTGTGCTCAAGATGATCCGCATCGCCAAGGCGCACCGGATTACATCGATTGCCGATTTCGTGGCCTCGCGCTACGGCAAGAGCCATCTGCTGGGTGGGCTGGTCACCGTGATTGCGGTGGTCGGCACGGTGCCCTATATCGCCCTGCAACTGAAAGCGATTTCAAGCGGTTACGCACTGCTCACCGGTGATCACGACAGCAACTTCCGGCCCTTGCACCTGGGCGGCTGGCTGGATGACAGCACCCTCTACCTCGCCCTGACGCTGGCCGCTTTCACCGTGCTGTTCGGCACCCGCCACCTCGACACCACCGAGCGTCACGAGGGCATGGTGGCCGCGATCGCCTTCGAATCAGTGGTCAAGCTGTTCGCGTTTCTCGCCGTTGGCGTGTACGTCACCTATTTTCTGTACGACGGCATCGGCGACATCTACGCGCGCGTGTCCGCGCACCCCGAGTTGCTCTCCCTGCTCAGTTTCGACGGCGCGGACAAGGGGGGGTACGGTGGGTGGTTTTCGTTGATGCTGCTGGCGATGCTGTCGATCATCTTCCTGCCGCGCCAGTTCCAGATCGTGGTGGTCGAGAACGTCAACGAGCAACACCTGCGGCGCGCGAGCTGGATGTTTCCGGCCTACCTGCTGGCAATCAACATCTTCGTGATGCCGATCGCGCTCGGTGGCCTGCTGCATTTCGGCCGCGGTGCGGTCGACCCCGACACCTTTGTGCTCACTCTGCCGATGGTGCATGGGCAGATCGAACTCGCCCTGCTGGTGTTCATTGGCGGTCTGTCGGCGGCCACCGGAATGGTCATCGTCGAAACCATCGCGCTGTCGACCATGGTGTGCAACGACCTGGTGATGCCGCTGCTGCTGCGGCGCACCGATGTGGCCCGCGACGATGGGCGCGACCTCACTGGCCTGTTGCTGATGATCCGGCGCGGGGCCATCGTCGGAGTGATGTTGCTGGGCTATCTCTACTTCCGGCTCGCGGGCGAGGCCTATGCGCTGGTGAGTATCGGCCTGATCAGTTTTGCTGCGGTGGCGCAGTTTGCGCCGGCAATGCTGGGTGGCATGTACTGGCGCGGCGGCACCCGCGACGGTGCTTTAGCCGGACTGCTGGCCGGTTTTCTGGTGTGGGGCTACACCTTGATGCTGCCCTCGTTCGCGAAATCCGGCTGGCTCGACATGAGCCTGTTGTTGCATGGCCCGTTCGGTATCGAGCTGCTGCGCCCCGAGCAACTGTTCGGCTTGAACGATCTGGACAGCCTCAGCCATGCCTTGTTCTGGAGTCTGTTCGCAAACGTCGGCAGTTATGTCGCGGTGTCCTTGCTGCGCTCACCAACCGGCCCCGAGGCCAGCCAGGCAACGCTGTTCGTCGATGTGTTCCGGCGTGGTCCGAGCACACCTGCAAGCTTCTGGCGCACGGGTGCCGAGGTCCGGGAGCTGATTCCGCTGGTTGCCCGTTTCCTTGGCCGGCACCGGACAGAAGAGGCGTTTGAGCGTTACGCCCGCTCGCATTCACTTTCCAGTCCGGATCAGCTCAAGGCCGACCCCGAGCTGGTCAACTTCGCCGAGTCCCTGCTTGCCGGCGCGATCGGCAGCGCATCGGCCCGTGTGATGGTGTCTACCGTGGTTCAGGAGGAGCCGCTGGGTCTGGACGAGGTGATGGACATTCTCGACGAGGCCTCGCAAGTCCGCGCCTACTCGCATCAGCTCGAAGAGAAGTCGCGTGCGCTTGAAGCCGCCACTCGCGAGTTGCGCGCGGCCAATGAACAGCTCAAGGAGTTCGACCGCCTCAAGGACGATTTCATGTCCTCGGTGACGCACGAGTTGCGCACCCCATTGACGTCCATCAGGGCACTGTCCGAGATGATGCTGGATGATCCCAAGACCGATCTCGCAAACCGGAAACGTTTCCTCGGCATCATTGTTTCCGAGACCGAGCGGCTGACGCGCCTCGTCAACCAGGTGCTGGATCTGGCGAAGATCGAATCCGGTCATGCCGAGTGGCACAATTCGGATATCGACATGCACGAACTCGTCGAGCACGCTTTGGCCGCGACCGCGCAGCTGTTCTCTGACCGCTGTGCAGTGGTTGAAACCGATCTGGCGGACACCGTGCCAGTGCTGAAGGCCGATCACGACCGACTGCTGCAGGTCATGATCAACCTGTTGTCGAACGCCGCCAAGTTCGTGCCCG
>JALNWS010000192.1 GCA_023230755.1 Azoarcus sp. | reverse complement strand
CCTGGCATCGATGATCACGACGTCGTTACCCAGTTCGCGCCCGAGCAGCACGATGGGCCGGTGCTCCTCGACGAACATCACCTCTTCCTGATGGCGCAGTCGCAGGCGCTGCGAGAGTTTCGCATTCGGGGGCAGTGATGTCACCACGCCGACGCGATGTCCGATAGTGAATACCTGCCACTCGAGACCACTCTGCGCTTCCGACTGAAAGGCTTCGGCGCCGGCAAAGTGTCGGGCCGAAGGGGTGAGCAACATGACTGCGGTACTGCTCGCCAAGGCCTGCCCGGGGAGGCAGGTCTGTGCCAGACGGCGAGCACCATCGACCCCGTCCCCGCCTGTCTGGCCGTCTGCCAGACCATAGTGAATCCCGATTCTGATCTTCAGCTGCGTGCCGCTGACGGGCGGCAGGCTCAGCACGCGTTCGAGCATTTCGCATGCTGCGACAACACCCGAGTCGCAGCGCTCGAAACTGGCCGCAATGCTGCTTCCAGCCCGGTCCAGGACCGTACCGCTATTGCCGCCGACCGCACGGTCAATACGGTTCAGGCAGCGGTCTACTGCATGGTTGGCCTCATCTTTGCCGAGGCGAGCAATGAGGTGATCTCCTCCGATTACGTCGGCAACGAGCACGCACAGGTTTTTTCGATCGGACATATTATTGATTTACCGTGGTGGTTGTCCGGCGGCAAGCACACGCCGCACTCGGGTCAATAATGATCAAAGGCTGCAAGCGATGCAAGCCTTCCAGCGATGCCTGACGGATATTTCATCGCCCTGAAAAAAGCCGGACGATCTCCCTGCTCCCATCCGGAAGGGGTTGCGGGTCGAAGGCAATATCACCTTCGTCCAGTGTTGTATTTCGGTCGACACCGACGAAGTCGAACAGTTTCTGGTCGGCCAGGTGGGATGGAACTACGTTCTTGAGCGATGTTGCGAGCGATTCGATGCGCCCTGGATGTTCTTTTGCCCAGGACTGCAGCATGGCCTTGATGTGTTTGCGCTGCGCGTTCTCCTGCGAGCCGCAGAGATTGCATGGAATGATGGGAAAATCCATGCTGCGGGCAAAGCGGGCGATATCGTTTTCCGTACAGTAGGCCAGCGGCCGGATCACCATGTGCTTGCCATCGTCGCTCACCAGCTTGGGCGGCATGGCTTTGATCTTGCCGCCAAAGAACATGTTCAGGAACAGCGTTTCCAGCATGTCGTCGCGGTGGTGTCCAAGCGCAATGCGGGTGGCGCCAATCTCGGCAGCGGTGCGGTAGATGATGCCGCGACGAAGGCGGGAGCACAGTGAACAGGTGGTTTTGCCCTCGGGTATCTTGTCCTTGACGATCGAGTAGGTGTCTTCGGTGACGATCCGGTACTCGACGCCGATGGACTCGAAGTAGGTCGGCAGGATGTGGTCGGGGAAGCCGGGCTGTTTCTGATCGAGGTTCATTGCCACGATGCGGAAATCGACCGGCGCACGCTCGCGCAAAGCCAGCAGGCAGGATAGCAGGGTGTAGGAATCCTTTCCGCCCGAAACGCAAACCATCACCGTATCGCCATCCCCGATCATGTTGTAGTCGCCAATGGCTTCGCCAACACTGCGTTCGAGTTTTTTCTTCAGACGCAGGAAGGTGTTGGAGTGGCGATTCTCGGCGGGTTCGACGGCAGCTTGGGGCGTAACGCTATTCACAATGGGGCTCGGTAAGAATTTCTTTCCGGATTATACATTTACATTCCCGAAGGCGATCAGAGGCGCACGCTGCGGCCGCCATCCACCGCGAGGATCTGGCCGGTGATGTAGGGGGCCTCGACCAGCAGGAAGCGCACTGTGCGGGCAATATCGGTCGGGCTGCCTTCGCGCTGCAACAAGGTCTGGCTGACGATCCGTTCACGCTCGTCACCCGCGAACTGCCCATCCTCCGGCCATTCGATCGGGCCGGGAGAAACCCCGTTGACCCGGACTTCAGGGGCCATTTCAAGGGCGAGCGCGCGGGTCAGCCCCGCCAGTCCGGCCTTAGCGGCGCAATACAGGGCGTAATGTCGCAGGGGGCGCTCTGCGTGGATGTCGACGATGTTGACCACCGCCCCACGCGACGCCTTGAGCGCCGGTGCGAGCGCCTGAGTCAGGAACAGGGGGCCCTTCAGGTTTGAGCCGATAAGGTCAGCCCACGCGCCTGAGTCGATTTGTCCCCAGGGTGTGGGAAAGAAGCTTGAGGCGTTATTGACCAGTCCGTCGAGCCTTCCGAAGTGGTTCAGGATCCTGTCGGCCAGTGCCTCGGGCACGCCGTCGGCACCGAGGTCTCCGCCAACTGTCATGGCCGAACCGGGGCGGGCCGCGATGAAACTCGCTGCGAGTGCTTCGGCCTCATCCCGACTGCTGCGATAGTGCAGTGCGATGCGTGCGCCGCCCGCGTGAAGTTCGCGGGCAATGGCGGCACCGACTCTGCGTGCTGCGCCGGTAACGAGAATGACGGGCTCGGATGTGTGATCGTTCATGGTGCTGTATCGGCTTGTCGAGAGTTGTTGATTGGCCTGGGCAGGACGTCGGCGCTGCAGTTCATCCCGCGTGCTCGGCTACAATGCCGCATCGCCAACCTGTTCCGCTGCCATGTCTTCCTTGCCCCAGCCTGCTGCAGAAGCCCTTGATCAGAGCAATCGGCTGACCGCCCTGTTGCAATCCGAAATACGGAGCGCAGGGGGGTGGCTGCCGTTTTCCCGTTACATGGAACTGGCACTTTACGCGCCCGGGCTGGGGTATTACAGCGGTGGCGCGAGAAAGTTCGGGCCGGATGGTGATTTCATTACTGCGCCCGAACTCACGCCGCTGTTTGGTCAGGCACTCGCAAGCCAGGTAGAACAGGTGATGCGGTGCAGTGCCATGCAGGTGATCGAAGTCGGTGCCGGGACGGGGCTGCTTGCGGCCGACCTCCTGCTCGAGCTCGAGCGCAGGGAGGCGCTTCCGGTTTCCTATGGCATTCTTGAACTCTCGGCTGAACTCAGGGAACGTCAGTTCGACACGCTGGCGCAACGGGTACCGCACCTTGCTGGACGCGTTGTGTGGCTGGACGCGTTGCCGGAACATTTCGCTGGCGTGGTGGTGGCCAACGAGGTGCTCGACGTGATGCCGGTGCATCTGGTCATATCGCGTGCGGAAGGTGTGTTCGAGCGCGGTGTCGTTCTCGTCGAACATGAAGATGGCGCGGCATTTTGCTGGGGTGACAGTCCGGCACAGGGGGCCGTGCTCGAAGCGGCCCGCATGCTGGATCTGCCCGCGCCCGCAGAGGGCGAATACCTGACCGAGATCAATCTTGCCGGGCAGGCCTGGATGGCCTCATGGGCCGACCGTTTGCAGCAGGGGGCGATGCTGCTGATCGATTATGGCTATCCGCGCGCCGAGTACTATCTGCCGTCGCGTTCGAACGGTACCTTGTTGTGCTACTACCGACATCATGCGCACGCCGACCCCTTTCTGTGGCCGGGGCTGAACGACATTACCGAATTCGTCAATTTCACCGCGATGGCCGAGTCGGCATACGACGCGGGGCTGGACGTGCTCGGCTACACGAGCCAGGCACAATTTCTGTTCAATTGCGGGGTGCTGGAGTGTCTGGCACGACGCGGCCCGGAAGGATCGGCCGACTATGTGCGCGCGGCGCGCGCCGCCCAAAGGCTGACGACGCCGCAGGAGATGGGCGAGCTGTTCAAGGTGCTTGCCGTTGGCCGGGGCATCGACGTGCCATTGATCGGTTTCGCTCGCGGCGATCGTCTGCATACGCTCTGAAGTGCTGCGAACATATGCGGGCCAGTCGGATGTCCCGTGTTCCGGCCGCTTACGCCTCTTGGCTACGCATTGCGTTCAGGAACGTTTCAATATCGCGTGGCAGCGGCATTGGCCGTGCCCGTTCGCTGAAGTTGATTTCCTGCATCTGCAGGGCGGTTTCGGGGAGAGGACGCCTGGTGGTAGCAAGGACTTCCTCGTCAGACCTGCCGGCTTCCCGAATTTCCTTGCCGGTTTGCATGTCCATGTAGATCACCATGATGGCCTCCGCAAAGTGACCGGATCATCCGGTCTCCTGATTTCATTAACGGCCGCGTTCTGGCGGGCTTGAATCGAAGATTGGGATCGATGGTGCAATGTTCAAGACGTGACGTGCGCGTCTTTGAACAAATCATGACAATTTGGCGACCATCTGGCGAGGAAAAAAGCACGGATGTGGCATTTTTGCTGCAGCTGGCCGCTGCCCGCACAGGCACTCATAGCGATTGCGACTCAAGCCACTCCGCGATGCGCTTCGCGACGCCTTCCCAGCCGTGTTCGAGCATCATTCCGTGTCCGATATCGTCAAAGATCTCTGCTGTCCGGCCGTAGGTGGTGGCGGTCATGTACACCTGGTCGGGCGGGATGAGCTGGTCGTGGCTCCCGCCCAGGATCAGCATCGGGACGTCGTGCATCTGGGCCGGCTGTGGCAGATTGAACAGGGTCATGTCCCAGATTGCGCGGTGCGACTCGGGCTGACTCAACGCATAGTAGCGGCGCAGCGTCTCTTCGTCGATTGGCTGGTGGAAGAGGGCTTCGCGCAGACTCTCCAGTTGCGCCTCTCCTGCGTTCATCAGACGATTGAGGTCGGCCAGCAGATGCGGCTTCTTGAACATCAGCCCGAAAGCCGACCCCATCAGGCCTTGCGGTGGCACGGATGCCATCAGTACGGCGGCAGGGGCCGTCGCCCGCTCAAGGTATTTCTGCACCACCATGCCGCCCATCGAATGACCGATCAGTACCGGTGCGCTCGGCAGGCGCGCAATGACCTGGGTCAGATCGTTGACGTAGTCATCTATTGACAGCGAGTCGAGGTGGTCATGGTGCAGGCTTTTTCCGTGTCCGGAGAGGGAAACCGCATACGCAGTCCATCCTCTGGCTGCGAACCAGGGCAGGAAGTGCTCTTCCCAGCACCAGGCGCCGGTATAGGCGCCATGGACGAAGAGCAGCGGGGTGGGGTGGGGCTTGCCTTTCCCGGGGGAGTGGCAGAGGACTTCAAGGTCGCCGAAGCGTGATGCTGCATTCATTTGGGAATCTCCATGCCGCGCCGCACTGCCGGGCGAGCAGACATGGCGTTTGACCAGCGCTGCACCTCCGGGAATCGGGCAAGGTCGATACCTTGCCACTCGTGGCGGGCAATCCAGGGGTAAGTCGCAATATCTGCGATCGAATATGTGTTACCGGCCAGCCACTCGCGGCCCTTGAGGCGGGTGTTGAGCACGCCGTAGATACGTGCGCCTTCACGCGAATAGCGGTCGATTGCATATGGAATGACGTCCGGCGCAAAGCGCAGGAAGTGGTGTACCTGGCCAAGCATTGGGCCGACGCTGCCCATCTGGAACATCAGCCATTGCATGGCTTCACTGCGCCCACGCGCATCGGTGGGGAGCAGTTGGGCATGTTTTTCCGCCAGATAGATCAGGATTGCACCCGATTCGATCACCGTGAACGGCTGACCATCGGGGCCATCGCTATCGACCAGAACCGGAATCTTGTGGTTGGGGTTGAGTACGGCGAATTCAGGGGAAAACTGTCCTTCCCGGGTGATGTCGACCGGTCGGACGACGTAGTCCAGCCCAAGTTCTTCCAGTGCGATCGAGACTTTCCGACCGTTTGGCGTGCCCCAGGTATGGAGGGTGATCATTTTTTGTGGGCTCTGTTGGTTGCAGTGTTCGCCCCTGAAGGGGTCTAATCCGGCATCTTTGCCTGGGGTGGCCGATGCTCAAATGGTTTGTGGTGGTCATTCTGATCGTCGTGCTCTCTGGCGTGATTCAGCCCGGCGCCGCGCAGCGCCTGCGACTTGGCCAACTGCCAGGGGATATCGCATTCCGTTTCAGAGGCAAAGCTTATCATTTCCCTTTCACTTCTACGGTATTGCTGTCCCTGCTTGCCTGGTTCATCCTGCGCGCGATCTGAAGGTTTTTCCGTGCGATGGTGCTCAGTCGGCCGCTGACGTTTCGGCGCGGATCGCCTTGACCGCATCAAGCCGTGCGCAATGGATGCGCTCGGGAATCTGTGTTTTGGCGGTGCATTCGCGGGCGATCCTGCCTGCATCAATGGCCCGCACGCGGTTCAGTATCTGCCGCCAGCGTGCGCCGGGGTCCCAGTCTGCGGTCTGCTCCCGGCCTCGTCCATGAGCGTCACAGGCCGCGGCGTCGAGCATCAGCAGGAAGCGCTCAGGCCGGCGCAGCGCATCGCAGCGCTCGAGCACCTTGACGACGGTTTCGGGGCGCAGGATGTCGATCTGGCCGAGAATGCCGTGTTCGCGCGCCACCATCACCGCAAGGTCGCGGCAATCGGTTGGTGCCTTCAGCCGCTCCGATACTTCGCGGGCCATGTGCTCGCCACGTGCTTCGTGACCGTAGTGATGCGGCAGGATGGCGGCCGGCGTGGCGCCTTTGCCAAGATCGTGCAGCAGGCAGGCCCAGCGCACTGCAAGCGGGTAGCCCGCGCGTGCCGATGCGTCGATGACCATCAGCACATGCTCGCCGGTGTCTACTTCCGGGTGATGTTGCGCCGGTTGCGGCACACCGAACAGGGCGTCCACTTCGGGCAGGATGCGCGCCAGGGCGCCGCACGCGCGCAGGGTGCGGATCATCCGCGAGGGTGAGTCCTCCATCAGGCCGCGGGACAGTTCCTGCCAGACGCGTTCGGGAACGAGGTGGTCGACTTCGCCCGCGCTGACCATGTCCTGCATCAGCTTGAGTGTTTCGGGTGCCAGACCAAAATCGCCGAACCGCGCAGCAAACCGGGCGACGCGGAGGATACGCACCGGATCTTCAGCAAACGCCGGACTGACGTGACGAAAGACTCTCGCATTCAGGTCGGCGACGCCGCCATAGGGGTCGGTCAGAGTGCCGTCAGCATCACGGGCAATGGCGTTAATCGTCAGGTCGCGACGCAGCAGGTCCTGTTCGAGGGTGACATCGGGCGATGCGTGACAGACGAATCCGGTGTAGCCCCGCCCGCTCTTGCGTTCGGTGCGGGCGAGGGCGTATTCCTCGTTGCTGACGGGGTGCAGAAACACCGGAAAATCCTTGCCCACAGGGCGGAAACCCCGCGCGAGCATGGCCTCCGGTGTTTCGCCCACCACGACCCAGTCGCGATCCTTTACCGGGAGCCCGAGCAGTGCGTCACGTACCGCGCCGCCAACAACAAATGCTTGCATCAGCCGTAGAGATCCTCTGAAACAATGAACTCCTTTTCGGCCAGTGCAGCCGCTTCCCATTCGCGCATGTGCGGATTGGCGAGCATGGTGGCAAGGTATTCCGCAGCCGCGCCGTCGGGCTTGACACCGTAGGTCTTGAAACGGAAGCAGACCGGTGCGAAGGCTGCGTCGGCAACGCTGAAGTTGCCGAACAGGTAGGGGCCGCCGTTGCCAAAGCGTGCGCGGCAGTCGTTCCAGATCGCTGCGATG
>JALNWS010000191.1 GCA_023230755.1 Azoarcus sp. | reverse complement strand
TGGGTTCGCTTGTCATGTTCAAAGGCCTCAAAGTCGAGTCCGTCAATGTAACTGCACGCATTTCCCGCAGCTTCGCGCATTTGTTCGATCCAGAGCGTGAGACGCGCCGTGTTGTTCATAAGGGGCGAGCTTCGCCAATCACTTGCGCACGAATCCGGGCGGGCAAATCGCCAGGCGTAACCACATCAACGCTTACGCCCAGCATGTCTTCAAGCTCCACCTGCAGCCCCCCAAGGTCGAACAGGGTCGTTCCAGGCTGCGGATCAACCAGAAGATCAAGGTCACTGCCGTCCTTGTCTGTTCCATGCAGAACGGAACCAAACACTCGCGGATTACGCACATGGAAACGTGCGGCTGTATCGCGGACCGACTGCTCGCGATGCCGAAGTGCGTCCGACGGTTTCATGGTTCACCTTTGAACTGAGTAAGCCACAACATTTGAACAAGGGGAGGAATGGAATGCAATCACATTCGAGCATCTATCTCACTGATACGGGAGACGCGTGATGACCTCACCCACCGAACGCCGGGTCGCTTTCCGCAATGCCATCGAGCACTTCCTAAAGGAGCGCCTAGATGCCAAGCTGGACAAGCTCCCACCCGACGACCCGAAGCGCGACGAGCTGATCGCTCAGCACGCTCGTGAGACTTGGCTGGCTGACGCCGCGCGGCGCGTAACTCAGATCCAGATCGTCACCCATACCCTCAAACCCATCCACCCCGACGCCCGCGGCACCAACCTCTTCCGCGAACCCCGCGAGTTGCCTGCGCACCGGGAAGTCGGCAGCCACGTTCTGGGACAGAACTTTAGCAGCGACGTGGTCGGCAACGCCGCCGCGCTCGACGTTTTCAAGCTGCTCAAACTGCCAGCCGAAGGCCGCCCCTTGCTCGCCTGGATGCAGGACGGGGACCCTGATCTGGTCGCCGCACTCAGCGACGACGCCGACCAGGCAGGCGAATGGCTGACCGCTTTCACCGGCATCACCGCACCTCGCAGCGCCACACCGAGCTCACACACCCTCGCCAAGCAGCTCTACTGGCTGGCTGGTGAAGACCCCGCGGACAACAGTCAGTATCACCTGCTCGCACCGCTTTATTCGAGCACGCTGGCTCACGCGGTCTTCCAGACCATCAACGAGGACCGCTTCGGCGAAGCTGGCAAACTCGCACGTCAGGCGCGCTACGCACAACGCGACCACAACACCGGCTACCGCGATTATCCCGACCTTGCCGTGCAGAAGTTCGGCGGCACCAAGCCGCAAAACATCAGCCAGCTGAACAGCGAACGCGGTGGCAACAACTACCTGTTGTCATCGCGTCCGCCCAAATGGACGACGCTCGCGGTGAAGGCCCCGCTGCTCACCGATTCAGTGTTCCCGCGATTCGGCCGCATTCCGGAGGTGCGGACTGCAGTGCGCACCCTGCGCGATTTTCTGAAGAGCGGCCCGCCGCCCACCATGGAAACCCGCAACCGTCGCGATACCCTGCTCGACCAGCTGGTCGACGAACTCGTCGACTTCGCTAACCCGCTGCAATCCACCCTGCCCGCATGCTGGACGCTCGCTGCCGACTGCCGGCTTGTCGAGGCCGAGCGGCTTTGGCTGGACCCTGGGCGCGCCGAAACCGAAGACGACACCGACACCGAGTTTCAAGCAGCGTGGCATCGCATGGACTGGCCTGCCGAAGTCGGCCGCCGCTTCGGCAACTGGTTGAACCACGAACTCGGCCAGGCCTTGCCACTGGGCGACATTGAGGGCCGCCACTGGCGCGACGAACTGCTGCTCCACACAGCGTGGGCGGGCAAGCTGCACAGGCTGCGAGTCCAGGGCGATGCGCCGACCTACATTCCGGTACGGGAGGCTGTGTGATGAACACCTTGCCCAACAGCGGTGGCCTGCTGATCCTGCCGCGCCTGCGCGTGCAGAACGCAAATGCCATCTCCAGCCCGCTGACCCACGGTTTTCCGGCGATGACCGCCTTCCTCGGCCTGATGTGGGCACTCGCCCGCAAGTTGGAAGCGCATGATTTGCCACTCGCCTTCGACAGTGTCGGCGTGATTTGCCATGACTTCGACGAGCAGGCCACTGAGGGCGGGTATGTGAAGGCCTTTCGCCTGACGCGCAACCCGGTGGACAAGGACGGCGGCAGCTCCGCCATCGTCGAGGAAGGCCGCATGCACATGGAGATCACACTGATCTTCGGCGTCAGCGGCGGCTTCGTCGAGCTCGACGAAAAGGCTCATGACGCCATCGCCCAAACCGTGTCACATGAACTTGCCGGCATGCGCATTGCGGGCGGCAGTGTGCTTCCCAGCCATGACTGGCGTAGCCGCCCGGAACTCATCCGATTCAGCGACGATACCGAGGACGTTCGCCGCCGCTTCCGCCATCTGCGTCGCCGCTGGCTGCCGGGTTTTGCACTGGTATGCCGGGACGATTTGCTGCACGCGCGTCTCGATCAACTACGGGTATCCGCGCCAGAGCCTTCGGCGCTGGATGCCCTGCTCGATCTTTCACGCTTCAACTGGCAACCGGTTCGATCCGACTCCGCATCCAACGATGTCCCCACCACATCAACTGCGAAGGTCGAGTGGAAACCCGAGCCACGACCGGGCTGGATCGTCCCGATCCCGGTCGGCTTCGGCGCATTGACCGAGTTGTTTCCCGCGGGAGAAGTGCAACGCGCCCGCGACCGCGACACCCCGTTCCGCTTCGTCGAAAGCCTGTACTCCATCGGCCAATGGATCAGCCCGCACCGGCTGGACAAAGCCGATCAATTGCTCTGGTACGCCAGCACCGACGCAGCTGCGGGACTGTACCGCTGTCGCAACGATTTCGCATCCCTGCAAACCGCCTGAACCCTGTATCGAACTGACATCACAAGGAATCCAGACCATGACACTCAAGACCGCATCAGTACTCGCCTTCGAACGCAAACTCGATCCGTCCGACGCCCTGTTCTACGCAGGCAACTGGGATCAGCGTGGCATCATTGAGGGCTGGCACGCCGTATCGATCACCGAGAAGTCCGTACGCGGAACCATTTCCAACCGGCTGAAAGCCAAGGACCAGGACCCCGCCAAGCTCGATGCCGCAATAGAGAATCCCAACCTGCAGAAAGTTGACGTCGCCGCCCTGCCCAGCAGCGCAGACACCTTGAAGGTCGTATTCACGCTGCGCGTGCTTGGCGGCACCGGCAAACCCTCTGCCTGCAATGACGCCGACTACCTGAACAAGCTGCTCAACACCGTCAGCGGCTACGTCGACACTCAGGGCTTCAGGGAACTCGGTCGCCGCTATGCCTGCAACCTAGCCAACGGCCGCTTCCTGTGGCGCAACCGCATCGGCGCGGAACAGGTGGAAGTTCACATTGCTCACTTGGTGAGCGGTGTGCCGCAGGAAACTTGGGCTTTCGACGCTTTGGCGCTTTCGCTGCGCAGCTTTGATGTCCCCTCCGAAGCCGCAGACGCGCTAGACGGCCTCGCAGGCATGATCACCGGCGGGCTGGCAGGGCAACAACATGTGCTCCTGCAGGTCACAGCCTTCGTCCGCATCGGTGCGGGACAGGAGGTGTTCCCGTCGCAGGAGCTCATCCTCGACCGTGGCCGCGGCGACAAGAGCAAGACCCTCTACCAGGTCAACAAAATCGCCGGCATCCATTCGCAGAAGATTGGCAACGCCCTGCGCACCATCGACACCTGGTACGAAGGCGCGGACGAACTGGGCCCCATCGCAGTGGAACCGTACGGCTCCGTCACCACCCAAGGCAAGGCCTACCGCCAACCCAAGCAAAAGCTCGACTTCTACAACCTGCTCGACAACTGGATCATCAAGGACCAGACGCCACCGGTGGAGCAGCAACACTTCGTCATTGCCACCCTGGTACGTGGCGGAGTCTTTGGCGAGGCGGGCTGAGCATGGACCACTACATCGACATTGCGCTGCTGCCCGACCCCGAGTTCTCAGCGCCCATGCTGATGAACGCGCTGTTTGCCAAACTGCATCGTGGGCTGGTTGATCATGGAGGTGGCGACATCGGCGTCAGTTTTCCGGAAGTTGGCGGCAAGACCTTGGCGCTGGGCAGCAAGTTGCGTTTGCATGGAAACGCAACCAGCCTGCGTCTGCTCATGCAGAACGGGTGGACACAAGGTATGCGTGACCACATTGCTCTCATTGAGCCACGTCCCATTCCAACAACCGTTCAGCATCGCGTCGTACGCAGGGTGCAGGGCAAAAGCAATCCCGAGCGACTGCGCCGCAGGCTGATGTCTCGCAAGCGCATCGGCGCTGAAGATGCTCTGGCAGCCATTCCCGATTCAAGCGCGGAACGTCTGACACTGCCCTACCTGGAGATGTCCAGCCGCACCACAGGTCAGCGTTTCCGACTGTTCATCGAACACATGGCCCCGCAGTCTGTGCCAATTACGGGTAGCTTCAGCGCTTACGGCCTAAGTAACACGGCGACGGTCCCCTGGTTCTAGCCCCTTTTTTTAGCACTACCAGCGGTCTGAATAAAAACAGCCACTTAGCGCTTTACTTCGTTTTTAGGTAATCGGGCGCGTTTGCGCCCGATTTCTTTAACAATTAGTATCTTAGCGCGTAGGTGCTCTACGTCACTGCCGGACAGGCAGCTCAGAAAAAGTCGATACCGCGCGCACCGGACGTGTTTTCCGTCACTGCCGGACAGGCAGCTCAGAAAGCAGCGTGTTCCCCTACGCCCGCCCGGACGGCCGTCACTGCCGGACAGGCAGCTCAGAAATTGCGCCGGCAGCGTTTCATGGTTCATTTATTCGTCACTGCCGGACAGGCAGCTCAGAAATGTTGCACGATGATCGAACTTGACCCCTACGCCCGTCACTGCCGGACAGGCAGCTCAGAAATGCGTCATGTGATCGGTATCAAATCCGACACCCGTCACTGCCGGACAGGCAGCTCAGAAAAGGTGCCGGCCCCGAGTACCGTCGCGCTCGCTCGTCACTGCCGGACAGGCAGCTCAGAAATGGTACATCGGCTACACCAAGGACATGGCCGACGTCACTGCCGGACAGGCAGCTCAGAAAAACTACACGGTTGATCCGAAGACCGGCACGATCGTCACTGCCGGACAGGCAGCTCAGAAATCCATTCTTCCGAGCTTCATCAAATCACCGATCGTCACTGCCGGACAGGCAGCTCAGAAATGCAGACCTCCCCGGCATCCATGCAGCTGATCCGTCACTGCCGGACAGGCAGCTCAGAAATCGCCAGCGGGATACGTTTTGCCGCGGTGGCGCGTCACTGCCGGACAGGCAGCTCAGAAATTCCCGCCCTCGGCCGCATCCTGCATGCGCTCCGTCACTGCCGGACAGGCAGCTCAGAAATCTCAAAAGAAGCTGCGGAATACGCGGGAAAGCGTCACTGCCGGACAGGCAGCTCAGAAATCGAGTGTTCCCAGCTGCTCGGTGAGCCGCTGCGTCACTGCCGGACAGGCAGCTCAGAAATCGAACGGCCCGCCGGTGGTCAGGTCGATGATGCGTCACTGCCGGACAGGCAGCTCAGAAAACAGCAAGGTCATGCTTGCGCGCTGTGGCGATCGTCACTGCCGGACAGGCAGCTCAGAAAATCACCCGCCGAATAAACGGCGGCCAAAACGGCGTCACTGCCGGACAGGCAGCTCAGAAATTCCGGTGTCGCTTCCAATCGCCCGCGTTACCCGTCACTGCCGGACAGGCAGCTCAGAAAATTCGATGCCCGCAAGTGCATCCGCCGCAAGCCGTCACTGCCGGACAGGCAGCTCAGAAAATATGCGGCATTGGCCCATATCCGGAAAATCTCGTCACTGCCGGACAGGCAGCTCAGAAATCGAACTCCGACCGCGCCTGCTCGACCAGCCGCGTCACTGCCGGACAGGCAGCTCAGAAATACACCTACTCGGCGACGTTTGCCGTTGGTCTCGTCACTGCCGGACAGGCAGCTCAGAAATGACAATGCCGCGCACTTCGCCGGGCAGGTCGTCGTCACTGCCGGACAGGCAGCTCAGAAATTAGCGTTTGCACGTGCAGCATCAAGGTCGGCCGTCACTGCCGGACAGGCAGCTCAGAAATGCTCAACACCGCAATCGATGCCACCCAGGGCCGTCACTGCCGGACAGGCAGCTCAGAAAACCGCCGCATGCAGGGCATGACGGCCGACGAGCGTCACTGCCGGACAGGCAGCTCAGAAACGCCGCGCAAAGCGCAATCGACGTCATACAAGCCGTCACTGCCGGACAGGCAGCTCAGAAATCGCGATCGAATCAAGCGCCAACGTGAACACACGTCACTGCCGGACAGGCAGCTCAGAAAAAGGGCATGGGCATCACCATCGGCTCAGTCGTACGTCACTGCCGGACAGGCAGCTCAGAAAATTTCGAGCAGCAGTTCGTACTCGTCACCGTACGTCACTGCCGGACAGGCAGCTCAGAAATTCCACACTCCGCGCCGGAGATTCGGCCACCTCGTCACTGCCGGACAGGCAGCTCAGAAACCGTCGCTCGGTGCTTGTGGGGGTCTAGCCTACGTCACTGCCGGACAGGCAGCTCAGAAATGTCCGCGCGAAAAGTCGGCAGCGGCACAGCTCGTCACTGCCGGACAGGCAGCTCAGAAACAGTTAAGGCGTCTATTCTCCGCTGTCACGGCCGTCACTGCCGGACAGGCAGCTCAGAAAGCCGACGATTGCAAGCGCGGTGCTTTCCGTGACGTCACTGCCGGACAGGCAGCTCAGAAAGTTACGTTGTTTGAGTGGTTCGAATACGTGTACGTCACTGCCGGACAGGCAGCTCAGAAATGTACCCGGTGCCTCCACGCGTTGTGGATCTTCGTCACTGCCGGACAGGCAGCTCAGAAATCTCCGACCGGGTGATCGGTGTCGAAGAAATACGTCACTGCCGGACAGGCAGCTCAGAAACAATCATGACGACGCAGGATGTGCAGTCGGAGCGTCACTGCCGGACAGGCAGCTCAGAAAGTCAGCGCCAGTTGCAGTAGCAGGGTTGGAAACGTCACTGCCGGACAGGCAGCTCAGAAATGTTCGCCGACCCGCAGGAAGCGCCGGTTGTTCGTCACTGCCGGACAGGCAGCTCAGAAAGCCTCGCGGACGGCACTGCGCACCTCGTTTTCCGTCACTGCCGGACAGGCAGCTCAGAAACCGACACGGCCAACAAGATGCAGCGGCCGAACACGTCACTGCCGGACAGGCAGCTCAGAAACTCCGAAAGTCCTGCAGACAGCGCCGCACACGCGTCACTGCCGGACAGGCAGCTCAGAAACGAATTCCGTGAATGTCGCAGTGACGCTGACCCGTCACTGCCGGACAGGCAGCTCAGAAATTCTCGGCGTAGGCGGTGAATGCTGCAGTAATCGTCACTGCCGGACAGGCAGCTCAGAAATGCGCCTGTCCGTGTCGTCAGAAACCCCATACCGTCACTGCCGGACAGGCAGCTCAGAAATTG
>JALNWS010000190.1 GCA_023230755.1 Azoarcus sp. | reverse complement strand
GCCTTCATCAGGCCGATGTTGCCTTCCTGGATGAGGTCGAGGAACTGCAGGCCGCGGTTGGTGTACTTCTTGGCGATCGAGATCACGAGGCGCAGGTTGGCTTCGGTCATCTCGCGCTTGGCGCGGCGCATCTTGGCTTCGCCAGTGGACATCTGACGGTTGATGTCCTTCAGTTCCTTCAGCGGGATACCGATCCTGTCCTGCAGATCGAGCAGCTTTGCCTGTTCCTCGGTGATCGCCGGGTGCACGCGCGACAGGGCATCGACGTAGTTCTTGTTTGAGGCAAGCTCGTTGTCGATCCAGTCGGCGCTGGTTTCGTGGCCGGGGAAGATCTTGATGAAGTGCTGACGCGGCATGCCTGCGCGATTGACGCACAGTTGCAGAATGTGACGTTCGTGGCCACGCACTTGCTCAACCATCTTGCGCACGGAGTCGCACAGGCGCTCGATCGATTTCGCGGTAAAGCGGATGTTGATCAGCTCTTCGGAGATCAGCTGCTGGTATTCAAGGTAGGCCTTGTCCTGCGAGCCCTTCTCGGCCAGAACCTTCATCATCCGTTCGTAGTGACCGCGGATTGTCTCGAAGCGGGCCAGTGCGTCGTTCTTCAGCTGCAGCAAGGAGGCAGCATTGGCAGCGCCTTCGCTGTCGCCGTCGTCGTCGTCGTCGTCGTCGCTGTCGTCGTCGTTGTCCGAATCGTCGCTGTCGCTGTCGGCGGCTTCTTCTGCCGCCTCGGCTGCTGCGGCCGCGGTTTCTTCGGGCGTGGGCGCATTCGGATCGATCACGGCATCGACGATTTCATCGATACGCATCTCCTCGCGGATGACCTTGTCAGCGATTTCGATCATCTCGGCGATCGTGGTCGGGCAGGCAGCGATGGCCAGGACCATGTGCTTGAGGCCGTCTTCGATACGCTTGGCAATTTCGATTTCGCCCTCGCGCGTCAGCAGCTCGACCGTGCCCATTTCACGCATGTACATGCGGACGGGGTCGGTCGTGCGGCCAAACTCGGAGTCGACGGTCGACAGTGCCTGCTCGGCTTCTTCCTCGGCGACGTCCTCGTCCACCGTGGAGGCAACGTTGTCCGACATGAGCAAGTCTTCGGCAGCGGGGGCTGCGTCGTAGACCTGGATGCCCATGTTGTTGAACGTTGCAATGATGCCTTCGATCTGCTCGGCGTCGGCGACGTCGTCCGGAAGGTGGTCGCTGATCTCGGCGTACGTGAGGTAGCCACGCTCTTTGCCGAGCGTAATCAGGGTCTTCAGTCGCGTGCGACGGACCTCGGCGTCAAG
This sequence comes from Azoarcus sp., assembly GCA_023230755.1. Taxonomy (GTDB): domain Bacteria; phylum Pseudomonadota; class Gammaproteobacteria; order Burkholderiales; family Rhodocyclaceae; genus Parazoarcus. The sequence goes on along the minus strand of JALNWS010000190.1, from coordinate 6,278 downwards.
CGGCGCAATTTCCGGGCTTTCGATGATCAGCGCGAGCTTGTCCTTGGCCTTGGCCTTGGCAGTGCGACCTTTCGGGCTGTCCTTGCGCGTATCCTTGGCTTTCTCGCGTGCCATGGCACTCCTCGAATCAGGGCGAAATAAATGGGTAAACCGAAAATTATACTATAGATCTGCGACTTTGCCTGCGCTGGCAAGGTTCCGTTTTTCCAGAAGAAGTTCCGACAGGCGATGGCGGTCACTCGTGGAGAGCGCTCCCTGCTTCGACAGTTCCAGCAGTTCGGTGATCTCGCGTGCGATTGCGTCGCTTTGCAGCTTGCGCAATGTGTCTTCAAACAGGATTTCGATTACGGACTCGTCGAACTCTGATTCGTCCTGCTCCGTTCCCAGCCTTGCCAGCGTTTCTTCATGTGGCGTGTCGCGGAAGCGTTCGATCAGTGCGCCAAGGCCCCCCGCGGGGACAGGTTCGCCGAGGCTGACGAGATCAATGATGGCGATCATTGCGCGCCCCTCTGCCGAGTCGTCCGGGATCAGGTCGATCGGCAGCCGTGTTGCGCGCTCGGGGTGCTGCAGGATGAGTCGCAGCAGGGTGCCGATGGTCGATGGTGGTTTGCGTCGCCCTTGCGGGCGAAATGGCTCTGTCCGGCGCTGCCCACGCTTGAAATCCGGTTTTGGAAAACTCTGTCGTTGTGGTGCGGCGGCTGGCTTGAGTCCGAATGCCAGCTCGACTTCCGTTTGCGTCATCTCGGCCGCTTCGGCAATCGATTTGATGACCTGCAGCCGGAGCATCGGAGCGCCAATGCGCGTGACAAGCGGGCGCGACTCGTGGATGAGTCGGGCTCGCCCCTCTGCGGTGTCCAGTTCGCAGCGCTCCTTGAGTTCCAGCAGCAATACGCTGGCCAGCGGAGATGCGCTCGCCGCGGCCTTGCGGAAGGCTTCCGCACCTTCTTTGCGTACAAAGGAGTCGGGGTCGTGTTCGGCAGGCAGGAAGAGGAAGGCGAGCGTCGTGTCGTCGCGCAGCGCCTCTAGTGCATTTTCAAGTGCTCGCCATGCTGCCCGGCGGCCCGCAGCGTCGCCGTCAAAGCAGAAGACGATGCGGTCGGTGTGGCGCAGTAGCGTGTTGATGTGGTGGGGTGTCGTTGCGGTGCCAAGGGTCGCGACGGCGTTATCAACGCCAAACTGGGCGAGTGCGACAACATCCATGTAGCCTTCGACGACAAGTGCGAAACCGGCGTCCCGAATGGCTTTCTGTGCCAGGTACAGACCGTAGAGTTCGCGCCCTTTTTCGAAGAGTGGCGTTTCCGGCGAGTTGAGGTACTTGGGTTCGCCGCCGTCGAGCACGCGGCCGCCGAAGGCGATGATGCGGCCGCGTCGGTCGTGGATCGGAAACATGATCCGGTGGCGGAAGCGGTCATAGCGTCGACCTTGGTCGTTGTCGATCACCAGTCCGGCTTCAGCCAGGTGTTTGCTCTGGTAGTCGGGAAAGATGCGCTGGAGCGCCTGCCACTCGTCTGGAGAAAAGCCGATGCCGAAGCGGGAGGCAACCTCGCCGGAGAGGCCGCGACGTTTGAGGTAGTCGATCGCTTCCGGGCTGTGCTTGAGTTGATCGCGATAGAAGCTGGCGGCTTCGGTCATGGCGTCGACGAGCTTTGCGGTGCTGTCGTCAATGGCGTTCTGGCCCGGCTTCCCGTCGTCCGGCACCTGCAGCCCCGCTTGATTCGCGAGTTCCTTGACTGCTTCGACGAAGCCGAGGCCGCTGTACTCCATCAAAAAGCCGATTGCGCTCCCGTGCACGCCGCAACCGAAGCAGTGGTAGAACTGCTTGCTTGGGCTGACGGAAAATGAGGCTGACTTTTCGCCGTGGAAGGGGCAGCAGGCGAAGTAGTTCGCGCCGCTCTTCTTGAGAGGCAGGTAGCGCTCGATGACGTCGACGATGTCGACGCGTGCAAGCAGATCCTGAACGAAAGACTGAGGAATCATCGAACAGAAAAAATATCACGCCGGGCGAAGATCAAAGCGATCTTCGCCCGGCGTGCAGGCAACCGGAAAAACCGGTGCGGGATCAGTAGAGCTTCGGCGGCAGCGTCTGGCTGCGAAGGCGCTTATGATTGCGCTTCACTGCGGCGGCCAGCTTACGCTTGCGCTCGGCAGTGGGCTTTTCATAAAACTCACGCGAGCGCAGCTCAGTCAGCACACCGGTCTTCTCGATCGTGCGCTTGAAGCGACGAATAGCAACTTCAAACGGCTCGTTTTCCTTGACGCGGATACCCGGCATTGCTTGCTTCCTTGAGTGTCTGGAGGGCAGAAAGATCGCAAATATAGCGGGTAAGTCGGACTCTGGCAAGTGTCTTGGCGCGTTTCATTGCCGAAAAACACCGCGACGGGAGTTAAAATGACGCATTGACGGCCGGGAATGCGGGGAATGAAGGTACTTGGAATCGAGACGTCGTGCGACGAAACAGGCGTTGCTGTGTATGACACCGAGGCGGGATTGCTGGGACAAAGCCTGCATTCGCAGATTGATCTGCATGCGGTGTATGGCGGGGTCGTGCCCGAACTGGCCTCGCGCGATCACATTCGGCGTTTGCCAATCCTGGTGCGCCAGGCCCTGGCCGATGCCGGGCTCGAAATCGGGGCGATAGACGCAATTGCCTACACGGCGGGACCGGGGTTGGCAGGCGCCCTCCTGGTCGGCGCCAGCGTGGCCGAGTCGATGGCCATGGCGGCCGGCATTCCGGCGCTCCCCGTGCATCACCTTGAGGGACACCTGCTGTCGCCACTGCTTGCTGCGGACCCACCGGATTTTCCCTTTGTCGCCTTGCTGGTGTCGGGCGGGCACACGCAGTTGATGGCGGTGACCGGCGTCGGTGCCTACACGCTGCTTGGCGAATCGCTCGACGATGCCGCAGGCGAGGCCTTCGACAAGACGGCGAAGTTGATTGGGCTCGGATATCCGGGCGGCCCCCAACTGGCGGCGCTGGCGCTGCAGGGGACCCCCGGGCGCTTCAAGCTGCCGCGGCCGATGCTGCATTCGGGAGACCTGGACTTCAGCTTCAGCGGTCTGAAAACGGCAGTGCTGAATGTGGTCTCGGGGGCTGACTGGAATGCTGCATGGGCGGCGGATCTGGCCGCGGATTTTCAGCAGGCGGTGGTGGACGTGCTGGCGGCGAAAGCGCTGGCCGCCTTGAAGCAGACGGGGCTGAAGTCGCTGGTCGTGGCTGGTGGCGTGGGGGCCAACGTGCAGTTGCGCGCGGGGCTGGATAGCGCGACGCGCCGCCGTGGGGCCCGGGTGTACTACCCCGAACCTGCGCTGTGCACCGACAACGGCGCGATGATCGCCTTTGCTGGCGCGTTACGGCTTGCAGGGGGCGCTCGTCCGGCGCCGGCGCCTGGCGTACGTATCCGGCCGCGATGGCCTCTGGCAGAACTGATGACGCCGGGCAGAGGGTGAGCGTGTGCCGGGCGCTCAAGCGTGGAGGTCAGGGCTTCTTGCTGCCCAGTCTGCCCTCTGTGCCGGAAAGCAGGCGCTGGATATTGCCCGCATGACGCCAGACCAGCATCGAACTCATGGCGAGCAATACCGCGATGACCGGGTCTGCACCCAACAGGAGGTAGCCCGCTATTGGCGAGACGATGGCAGCCGCAAGCGACGCAGCCGACGAGTATCGGCTCGCAACGGCGACCACAAGCCAGGTCCCGAGGCAGGCCAGGGCAATCCGCCAGTCAATGCCTGCCAGCACGCCGAGTGCGGTGGCAACGCCCTTGCCGCCGTTGAAGCGAAGAAAAATCGTGAAGACGTGTCCGAGAAAGGCGGCAAACCCGGCAAGAGCCGCTTCGGAGGCGGTGAAACCCAGCCTGGTCGCGAGCCACACCGCGAACCAGCCTTTGATGCAGTCGCCGATCAGCGTGACAGCGGCTGCTGCCTTATGGCCACTGCGCAGGACATTAGTGGCGCCGGGGTTCCGCGAACCATAGCTGCGGGGGTCCTGCAGGCCGAAAAGACGGCTGGAAACGAGCGCAAATGGAATGGAGCCGAGCAGGTAGGCGGCGACAAGCAAAAGCAGGACAGACATCATTTCTCCGTGACACCCGGGGACAGGTGGTCTTGTGATTCGCGCCACACATCGTGCGCAAGCAGCCTGAGCATCCGGCTAGAATTGCGGCGATTCTAATCGGGAAACGACATGGATTTCATCTTCATCGAAGAGTTGCGGGTGCAGGCCTGGGTAGGCATCTACCCGCGGGAGAAGATTGCGCCGCAAACCGTTGAGCTTCACCTGACCTTCGGGGTGCCCGATGCAGCTGCGGAGCAGGACGACATTGCGGATACGATCAATTATGCAGAGGTGATCGAACGTATCCGTGGAGAGCTGGCCGAGCGTCACTTCAATCTGATCGAAACGCTTGGCGAGTTTGTCGTGAACTTGCTGTTCGAGGAGTTCGGTGCGCCGTGGGTAAAGATGCGCATCGCCAAAATCGGTGTGATGAAGGGGGTCCGCCGGGTTGGCGTATTCATTCAGCGTGGACGGGAGGGTGTTGTTCTGCCGCCGGGAATGAACTGAAAGCAGATGACGTAAAAAAACCCGGCGGAGCCGGGTTTGGATTTGTCTGGATTTCAGACTGCAAGTTCGTCGATCGATTTGCCCTGTGCGAGCCAGTCGAGCGCCCACTGTGGCTTTCGACCCCGACCACTCCAGCCTTGATCCGGATTTGCCGGATTGCGGTATTTGATGACGCTGACCTTGGCCGGTTTTTTTACCTTCGCAGCTTTAGCGGCCTTTGCCGGTTTTGTGGCGCTTTTCTCTGCGCTCGACGTACCGAGTACGTCTTCAAGCGACAGTCCTTGTTCGGCTGCCATCTTCTGCATGCGCTTGATCAGGTCACGCCGCGCAGTGTCGCTGCGGCGACGGATTTCGGTTTCAACTTTCGATTGCAGGCGGCGCAATTCGGTCAGCGACAGATTGCCAAGTTCCATGATTTTTCTCCGGCTTATGCCCACGATTGAAATGTGGGATGTTGATCCAGCTGCTCAATGCAATTGCACGGGCGTATTTTGACAGTAAATCGTGCTGAAAATAAAACGATTTTTCCGAATTCAGGATGATTTCCGTTTTTCCGTCGTCAATTTACCCATGGCTGCGCCACTGCGAAGCGCTCAGTTTGCGACTTGAACGAGATTGACCTCCAGTACGCGGACCAGGTCGTGAGGGTGAATGCCGACCAGATAGCCGCGTCTCCCCCCGTTGATATAGATCAACGGCAGATCGAGAATCGATTTTTCCATGTAGACGGGCATTTTCTTGCGGGTGCCGAACGGTGACGTGCCGCCGATCAGAAAACCTGAGTGTCGATTTGCGACCTCCGGTTTGCAGGGCTCAATGTGCTTGCGCCCGGCCTGTCGTGCCAGTTCCTTGGTCGACACCTTGTGGTCGCCGTGCATGAGGACGACGAGCGGTTGGGTGTTTTCGTCTTCCATTATCAGGGTTTTGATTACGGCGTGTTCCGGTACATTCAATTCCCGCGAAGAGACTTCCGTTCCTCCATGTTCTTCATATTCGTAGAGATGGTCGGAGTGGGCAACGCCGTGCTGGCGCAAGAAGCGGGTTGCGGGTGTTTCCGGGGCGTGTTTTTCAATCTTGCTCATGGTCGGATTTCCTGATGAAGGCAATGTCGCACGATGGATATAAAACGCAGGCGCCGGGCGATGGATAACGTCGGTCTCGCCATTCAGGCACGCGGGTGATGCAGTTGATGAAGTTGTCTCAATCGTTCGCGGGCAACATGCGTATAAACCTGTGTAGTCGAAATGTCCGCATGTCCGAGCAGCATTTGCACGACCCGAAGATCGGCGCCGTGATTGAGCAGATGGGTGGCAAATGCATGTCGAACCGTGTGCGGTGATATGCGCTGCGCGGGAATGCCGACCTGCGCCGCGTATTGCTTGATGATCCGCCAGAACATCTGTCTTGTCATGCCATTGCCGCGGCGGGTAACGAAAATTGCGTCGCAATTGCGTCCGGCCAGTATGGTGTTGCGGGCGTCATTGACATAGCGGGCAATCCAATCGGATGCAATTTCACCGAGTGGGACGAGGCGTTCCTTACTGCCTTTTCCCATGATGCGCACCACGCCCTCGTTCAGGCTGATGGCGAACAGCTTGAGTTCGGTCAATTCGGAAACGCGCAGGCCACATGCATACAGCACCTCAAGCATGCAGCGATCGCGGATGCCGAGTTCGGTGTCGGTGTCGGGGGCGGATAGCAAGGCTTCGACCTGAGCTT
>JALNWS010000189.1 GCA_023230755.1 Azoarcus sp. | reverse complement strand
GCAGCGCCGTCACCAGAAGGTGATCGAAGAGGCACCGGCACCGGGCATTGATCGCAAGCTGATCGCCAAGATCGGTGAGCGTTGTGCCGAAGCCTGCCGCAAGATCGGCTATCGCGGCGCCGGTACCTTCGAGTTTCTGTACGAGAACGGCGAGTTCTACTTCATCGAGATGAACACCCGCGTACAGGTCGAACACCCGGTTACCGAGATGATTACCGGCGTAGACATTGTCCAGACGCAGATCCGCGTCGCCGCGGGCGAGAAACTCTGGTTTCGTCAGCGCGACATCGAATTCCGTGGCCACTCGATTGAATGCCGCATCAATGCCGAGGACCCGTTCAAGTTCACCCCCTCGCCGGGCAAGATCACGAACTGGCACACCCCCGGCGGCCCCGGCATCCGCGTGGATTCGCATGTCTACAATGGCTACACTGTGCCCTCACATTACGACTCGATGATCGGCAAGCTGATCTCTTACGGTGACACCCGTGAGCAGGCCATTCGCCGCATGCGCATCGCCTTGTCGGAAATGGCGGTCGGCGGCATCAAGACCAACATTGCCCTGCACCAGGAATTGATGCTCGATGCCCGCTTTGTAGAAGGCGGCACCAGCATCCATTACCTTGAGAACAAGCTCGCCGACCGTGGCGAAGTCAAACACAGCTGAGTACAACACAAACAATGTGGACTTCGGTTACCCTGCAGGCAGATGCCAACAAGGCGGAAGCACTCTCCGACGCACTGATGGAGGCCGGCGCGCTGTCGGTTTCCATCGAGGACGCGGACGCCGGCACTGAGGCGGAGACGCCCCAGTTCGGCGAACCCGGACACCTGCCCACGAGCCTGTGGGATCACAGCCGGGTAATTGCCCTGTTCGACCGCGACGCCACGTTCGAATCCATGCTCGCCACGGCCGCAAGGGCCGTCGGCCTGGACACGGTTCCGCCCTACACGACCGACGCCGTGGCGGAACAGAACTGGGTGCAACTGACCCAGAGTCAGTTCGACCCTATCCGGATCACCGAACGCCTGTGGATCGTGCCCTCGTGGCACGAAGCCCCCGACGCAGACGCAATCAATATCGAACTCGACCCGGGCATGGCCTTCGGCACGGGCTCACACCCAACGACCCGCCTCTGCCTCGAATGGCTGTGCGACACAGTGCAACCCGGTCAGTCTGTACTCGACTATGGTTGCGGCTCGGGCATCCTCGGCATCGCCGCCATTCGCCTGGGCGCTGCGGACGTACTCGGCGTAGATATTGACGAAAAGGCGGTCGAAGCTGCGCGTGACAACGCGCAACGCAATGCAGTCTCCATGCGGCTGCAGCATTCCGGCATCGCATTGGCCGAGACATTCGACATCGTCGTCGCCAACATCCTGACCAACCCCCTTTGCATCCTCGCGCCAGCCATTGCCGCACGTGTTGCACCCGGCGGTCGGGTTGCGCTATCGGGCGTGCTTGAGCAACAGGCCGAACAGGTCATTGACGCCTGGGCGCCCTACATCACCCTTGAGGTTGGTGCCACCAGCGACGGCTGGATCAGACTGGAAGGCCGGCGCTAAGCGCCCGACCATGATGCTGACCCGCTGCCCGGCGTGCCAGACCGTCTTCCGGTTGCGTGCCGACCAGCTGCGCGCGCGCCACGGGGAGGTGCGATGTGGACACTGCTTCAATCCGTTCAACGCACTTGAACAGCTCATTGCTGACCCCGCCGCGCCCCAGCCTTCACCCGTGCCCGGGGCTGCACCTGCGGACGCGCTGTTGCGCACCTCGACAACCCACGATTCCGCGCCTGAACCCGTGCCCGCCACTGCGGGCGAGCCTGACGCGCCAGGATATTCGAGCACCAATCCCGAACCGCTCGAGCCCCCACCCGCAAACGACGCTCCCACGGCAATCGGCGAACCTTCGATAATGCCACCCGCGCCGGCAGCAGTTGATGCCGACACTGCGACCATCTCCGAGGCGCCCGACACGCACACCCCCGGCGAGCAATCCCGGCGCGACTCAGCCTTGCTCAGCAATCTCGATTTCGATATCCCTGACGACATCGTCGGCTCGGACGCCAGCCTCCGGGCGCCGGACCGCACCGAGCCACGCCTCGACGAGATCGACTTTTCAAGCTTCTTCGAACCCGACAGCGCCAGCCTGCAACTGCCGCCAGCTGTGGATGAGCATCGTTCCGTGTCAAGCCCGGGCATGCCGGACTTTCCTGCGCTGACACCGCATATCGATGAGCGCGAGCCCAACTCCGTCCTGCTGGCCGATGAAGAGTTCGACCGGAAAGCGAACGCCAGCCCCGGCATCGAAGCATCCACCACGGTCACGCTGCCCGACGTAATTCGTGCCGAGCGCCGCGCAAGTGCAGACACACGCATCGAGCCAGGCGAAACGGAACACTCCGATGCGCACCTCACGCATGCGGACATCCATGAGTACGCTCCACTCGTCGAACCCGAGCGCCTTCACAGCGACAACGAAGTTGATAGCGACCCCGACCTACCCGAGGCTCCCGCACTCGACAGTCAGCACCTCGACGCCATTTATGGCAAACCGTCGAAGGCAAGCGGGCGCAGACGAACGCTCTGGGGGCTGGCAGTCGGTTTGCTTGCAGGCGCACTCGCAGTGCAGGCCAGCTACCTGTTTCGACAGGATCTGGCGCGCGTGCTGCCAGGGTTGAGGCCACTGTTGGTCAGCGCCTGCGAGCGCCTGGGCTGCGAAATGCCGCTTCCGCGGGAAGCGGCACAGATTTCGATCGACACCTCCGACCTGCAATCCGAACCAGGCCGTCCCGGTCGCTTCGTGCTGCATGCGACGGTGAAGAACCGCGCCGACTTCCTTCAAGCCTGGCCGCACCTTGAGCTCACGCTCACTGACGCAAATGACTCGGCGCTGGTGCGCAAGGTATTCAGTCCTGCAGAGTGGGTTACTGGCGCGCGCATCGAAACCGGATTCGCGCCACGCGGCGACGCCGCAGTCCGACTGGCATTCGACGTGACGGCGGTTGCACCGACCGGCTATCGCGTCTACGTCTTCTATCCCTGACCCGGGCGACCGGCGAACCCGAGTCACGGCACAGTCATCACGCTATGCCACACTGCTGTCGCCCCCGACGCTTCCAGAAGCGAGACAATGAGCTCCCCTGAAAACACACCGCAAGCTGAAAGCCCTTTCAAGGGCAAGACCGGCCTCGTCCGAATCTGGAACGCACTGCGCTATTCGCTTGCCGGCCTGCGTGCGGCGATTTTGCATGAAGACGCTTTCCGGCAAGAGTGCTTACTGGCCGCAATCCTGATTCCCGCCGCATTCTTCGTGCCCACGAGCGGGATCGGCAAGGCGCTGCTGATCGGCAGCACCTTGCTTGTCCTGATGGTAGAGCTGCTCAATTCCGCCGTCGAAGCGACCGTGGACCGGGTATCCCTGGAGCGTCACCAACTCGCCAAACGGGCGAAGGACATTGGCAGCGCCGCCGTCCTCATCGCCTTGATCAACCTCGCAGCAGTCTGGGCGCTGGTGCTGTTCGGTTGAACCCACGCGGGCAGAATCAAGGCGTAACCCGGGTCGTCCCGCCGTCGCGCAGGATGCGCACGCGTTGCCCGGGCATGAAGTGCTCGCCCTGATCCTCTTGCACAACGGCAAGGTACTGCCCGTTATCGAGCCGCACCGTCACTTCCACCCCCTGCTCGCGAGTCGCGCCTTCCTCGATCGCGGAACCAGCCAGCCCCCCGGCCACCGCACCCAGGACGGCTGCAACCGATGCCCCTCGCCCGCCGCCGACCGTGCTGCCGGCAATGCCACCCACCGCAGCCCCCGCCACTGTCCCGACGGGGCTCTTGGTCCCCTCCAGCTGCACGGCCCGCACCGACTCCACTGAGCCAAACTGCACGACCATGGTGCGCCGGGCTTCGCCACGGGAATAAGTCCCGCCGCCCAAACCCGAAGCACAGCCGGTAATCAACAAGCCTGCAAGCAGTGCGCCGCAGACCGCGCGCAGCGTCTTTCCGTTGCTCAAGTCCATAAAGCCTCTCCAAAAGCCACCTCGTACATCGAGGCAATTTCGTTGCGCGACGGGTTATGGTTCTGGCCACCACGATGACCGATCTTGATCGCGCCCATTACCGCGGCAAGGCGTCCGGTACGAGTCCAGTCCCAACCTTGGGACAGCCCATAAAGCAGCCCCGCACGATAGGCATCGCCGCAACCAGTGGGATCCACGATGTCATCCACCTTGACCACCGGAATGCGGATGCACTCGCCGTTGGCATGAATCTCCGATCCGTCCGCACCCAATGTCACCACCAGTGCATCCACCTCGGCGGCAAGCTGCTCAAGCGTGCGCCCGGTCTTGTCGCACATCAACCGGGCCTCATAGTCGTTGACTGTGCAATAGCGCGCCAGTTTCAGACAATGCAGTAATTCGTCGCCGGAAAGGATGGGCAAGGCCTGACCGGGATCAAAGATGAAGGGCACCCCCGCCTCGGCAAAGCCATCGACGTGACGCAGCATGCCATCACGACCGTCAGGCGCCACGATGCCCAGCGTCGCGTCCGCGGCATCCTGCACCCGGTTGAGATGCGAGTGCATCATCGCGCCGGGATGGAAGGCGGTGATCTGATTGTCGTCGGTGTCGGTGGTGATGAAGGCCTGCGCGGTATAGGTACCGGGAACGTGGCGCACGTGATCCTGCCGTATCCCGAGCGACTCCAGCCGCTGCCGGTAGGCCGCCACATCGTCACCAACGGTCGCCATGATCAGCGGATCGTCACCCAGCAGACGGAGGTTGTAGGCGATATTGCCCGCACAGCCGCCGAACTCACGCCGCAGATCCGGCACCAGAAAGGACACGTTCAGGATATGGATCTGCTCGGGCAGGATGTGGTTCTTGAAACGGTCATGAAACACCATGATGGTGTCGTAAGCCATCGAACCGCAAACAAGGATGGACATGGCGGGCCTGTTATTGAGTAAAGACTTCAATTATAGGCTGCCCCCTCTGGAAGCAGAAACGGCGGCAGCTACGGTGACGGCGACCGAGCGGCCAGACCGGCGACACCGGGATCAGGTGTCATGCGAGCCTCATGGGCCTCGACAACCTCCTCCATGACCGCAGCCAACTGGCGCGCAATCGCCCCCCAGTCCGCGTCGATCACACTCGCGCGTGCATTCTCGGCCAGGCGCAGGCGGAGTTCCCGATCGCAACCAACCCGCAGCACTGCTTCGACAAAAGCGGGCTCGTCGCCCAGCGCAGCGAGCCAGCCGTTATGTCCGGTCTGAACACGTTCGGCCGCAGCGGCATAGTCGAAACCGATCACGGGCAGGCCGCTCGCGAGCGCCTCGGTCGTCACGTTGCCGAAGGTTTCCGTCACGCTCGGCATCAGGAACAGATCGGCCGATGCATAATGCGCCGCCAGATCCTCTCCGCCCCGCATGCCTGCAAACAACAAGTCATCGCCGCCCGACTGCAGGCCCGCGCGCGCCGGGCCGTCGCCCACGAACAGCAGGCGCACATCGGACACTTTCTCACGCAAGGCTTCGAATGCGCGAACGGCCAGCCCGAGGTTCTTTTCGGGCGCAACCCGCCCTACCACGACCAGCACGAGGGTCGAATCGCTTGCCCCCCACGTGGCCCGCAGTACAGGATCGCGTCGCGGGGGTGCAAAAAGGCGGGTATCGACCCCGCGTGCCACGACGTCCACCCGACGGATGCCCCGACTCATCAATTGCCCGGCGAGCTCGGCAGTCGGCGCAAGACAACGTTCGCCCTTGTTGTGGAAACGTCTCAGGTAGGCCTCCACCGGCTGCTTCAGCCAGCCCATGCCGTAATAGCGGCTATAACTATGAAAATTGGTGTGAAACTCGGTGATGACCGGCAACCGGAGTTTGCGGGCGGCCGCGACCGCCGACCAGCCCAGCGGACCTTCCGTCACCACCTGAACCACGTCGGGGCGGCGCAGCGACCACATGCGCAACAAGGCGCTGCGGGCGGGCAGGCCCATCTTGAGGTGGTTGTATTTCGGGATCGGCAAACCACGTGACAATACTTCCTCGAATCCCTCGCCGCTCGCCGCATGGTCTCCTACACCCTGCCGGGGTCTGACCAGTTGTACACGATGCCCCAGCCGAAGGAGACCATCGACCACCCGCCCCGTCGTCATCGCCACACCATTGACTTCAGGCGGATAGGTTTCGGTCACGACCGCGATACGCAGCTGACGTGCCGCGTGAGCAAGATGCTGGAGAGAAAGAGGCGCGTCCATGAGCGCAGATGCTGAACATCACAGGCGACAGACACGTGACCACAGGATGAAGAGTGGATGACCATCATCCCGGACACGCCATTTCCGCACGCGCGACAATGACCTTGCGCCTAGAATGAAAGTATTCGTGTTGCCCCGCAGACCTCTAAGCGGTAAAAACAGCACCTGTTCCGAAACCATGAGCACCAAATTGAAATCGTTCGGTTACGCCTTCCTGACGCTGTTCTGCCTCTTCTGCCTCAATGCCCGGGCAGATCAAGGCCCGGTTGTCGGCTACGTCAAGACCTCCTCCGGCACCGTGGTTCTGGTAAATGACGGGCAACCGGTCTCTGTCACGGTCGGCACCCCGGTCAGGATCGGCGATCACCTTCGTACCGCAGCGAACAGCAGCGTGGGACTCACGCTCAGGGACAACACCATGCTGTCCCTCGGCCCGGACAGCGAACTCAGCATCGACGAGTATCTTTTCGAACCCACACGTGAGGAATTGCGACTTGCCGCGCGCCTCCTGCACGGCACGCTGCAGTTCATTTCCGGGGTCATCGCGAAGCTGAAACCCGAGGCCGTTAGCATCGAAACCCCCTCCGCCACGATCGGCGTGCGCGGCACCCGTTTTGTAGTCAAGGCCGGCGAATGACAACCGCAGAATCCTCCTCCCGGAAACCCGGAGTGCCCCCACTGCGCCACATCGGGCTGAGTCTCGCCGGGCTCGTGCTCGCCACCGGATGCGCCCCCAGCGCCTATATTGTTCTGCTGGAACAGGACGACGGCCGTACCGGCAGCGTAGTGGTCAGCCACGCAGGTCGCAGCGCGAGCCTGGACAAGGCGGGCGCAGGACTCTCCCTGGCAGCGGACGGCCCGACGCCGGTAACCGTGCCCCCCGCCCGGATCAAGGCCGACTTCGGCGCCGCCATGGCCGCGCAACCTTCCCCTCCGCAGACTTTCGTACTCTACTTCGAAGGTAGCAGCGCCTCACTGACACCCGCATCGGCGAAAAAGGTGGATGACATCCGCAAGGCCATGAGCGCACGACACGCACCCGATGTCTCGATCATCGGCCACACCGACCGCGCCGGAGAAGATGCGGCGAACGAGACCCTCGGACTGACCCGGGCGCAGGTGGTGCGCGACATGCTGGCAAAGGAAATCTCAGCTGCGGTCGCGGTCGAGGTCACCTCTCATGGCGAACGCAATCCACTGATCCCGACAAAAGACGGCGTCAGTGAGCCGGGAAACCGCCGGGTTGAACTGACCATCCGCTAAGCGTCTGTCGGCGCGAGGACTGCGCAAGCGCAGCGGCCCTCACTTTTCCGTCAGCACAATCAGATCGCCGCGCTCACCTTTACGCAAACG
>JALNWS010000188.1 GCA_023230755.1 Azoarcus sp. | reverse complement strand
CGGTACGGACGGATCCGTAATCAGGTGATCGGGAATGATCAGGTCTGACGCACGACTGAAATGCACGTTCAGCGACAGAATCATCGGCGTGGGTTGCGGGCAGTCGTAAATCAGTTCGTAGCCAACGCGAATCTTCACAGCATTTCTCCTTCGTTGCGCTCGCAGACCGGAACGGCTCAGGCCACAGCGCCTGAGCGTCGCCCCCGATCAGGCGCCTTGTCTGGCAGTTCCCCGGCCTTCACCGGAAAGTGCATTGTGCAGCGATTCGATCACTGCCCTGCGCAGCGCCAACCACTGCGGATTCGCGGCGTCCACGTGCTTCTGGTTGATCTCCAGTTCGACGCCGACATAAGTATCGGACGGCAGACGTGCGCGAAACCAGGCTGCCACGCCGTCCGCCTTGCCCGAATAGGGATAGTTGCGGCGCACGATAAGTTCCGGTGCGCTCGTCTCGAGCGCAGCTTTCCAGCGCTCGCACAGCGCCACCTCACCGGCACGAGAGGGGTCATACAGCAAGCCGATATCCGCCTCTCGCCGCCGTCCCCTCAGCTCCGGGGTGAAACTGTGGGAAGAGATGTGAATCACCCGCCCCTGGCGCTTGAGGGTCTGCATGATCAGGCGCTCGACCTCTTTGCGGTAGGGCTGGTAATAGCGCTCAAGAATGTGCTCGCGCACCGCCAGCGGCGCCTTGCGCACAGTGTCAAAATGCAGATGCCGATGGCCGATGGAGCGATTCAGGTCAACCAGCAGGCGCGACACTGTTCCGTAAGCAAGCGGCGCGGAAAACGCCCTCGCCAGCGACCTCGCCATCACCAGCGCCCCTGCGTCGAAACCACGGTGCGACGCCAGCAGATCCTGCTCGCAACGGAACAGCACCCGGTAGGCAGGTGGAATGCGGTTGCCACCGTGTTCGCAGGTGATCACCAACGCATCTCCAAGCGCCTCGTCCTTTGCGCCCGTGGTCCGGGCATGCGTGCTTGCCAGCATGTCTCTTATCCTCGGCAGTCTGGATCGAAGCGGAGCCGGTTGTCGTTGGCGATACCGCACCCCGTTGCTTGCGCACAATTTCCCATACTAAGGCCTCCAGCTTCTCCCGTATGTATGCTGTCACACATAGCCTTCTTCACCTGGCGCCCGACAGAACATTGACCATGCGGTACACCCTTGCGGTACCCTGCGCTACGGCACCGCTCAGACCGCAAACCGAGCATCGCTTGCGGCCTGCCTGCATGCCGTCCATGGCTGCGGCGACAACGATCAGCAGCCAGTCTGCACGCGACACTCAGGACTTTCGAAGATGCCAAACCACACGGCCCTGCGGGTGCGCACGAATCCGGTCAATGCTCACACGTCGGTAGGCCCCTGATGGCAAGCTCTGCAGGAGAGCCTCTTGCCGACCGGAACTGCCGCCAGTTCGTCCTCTTCCGCGTCTTGTTCAACTCGCGTTTCTATTATCCGGTGCTGGCCGTCCTGTTTCTCGACCTCGGCCTGAGCGCCACCCAGTACACCCTGCTCAACTTTGCCTGGGCCATCGTGATCGTCGTTGCGGAAGTGCCGTCCGGCGTCGTCGCAGACCGTATCGGCCGCCGACCACTCGTGGTCGCAGCCGCCTCCTTCATGGTAGCTGAAATGCTGGTGCTCGCACTTGCGCCGCAAAACGGCGGCCTCGTGCTGTTCCTGTTCTGCCTCCTCAACCGGGTCCTGAGCGGCTTGGCCGAGGCCATGGCCAGCGGTGCTGACGAATCGCTTGCTTTCGACGCACTGGCGGATGAAGGACGGCAAGGCGAATGGCCGCAGGTGCTTGCGCGCCTAATGCAATGGCAAGCCTTCGGCATGGTGTTCGCGATGCTCGTGGGCAGCGCCGTGTACGACCCCGTCCTCCTCAACCATCTGGCACGCGCAGCCGGTTTCGCCTTGCAGTTTGATCAGGCGACCACGCTGCGCTTTCCCATTTACCTCAACCTGTTGACCGCGCTGGGTGTGCTGGCCGTCTGCCTCAGAATGCGAGAGCCGTCGCACACGTCCGGCGCCGCAAGCCCGACGACCCTGCAGGCGGTGGGCGCGATGGTGGACGCAGGGCGCTGGATCGCGCATAGCCCGAAGGTTCTTTTTGTCATTATCGGCGGTTTGCTGATCGACAGTGTGCTGCGGGTCTTCATGACCTTTGGCAGCGCCTATTTCCGTCTGATCGACCTGCCCGAAGCCAGTTTCGGCGCAATCGGCGCCGCGATGGCCGGTATTGGCATCGTGGTTGCCCCACTGGCTCGCAAACTGGTGACAACAGGCTCGGTGCTGCGCAGTTATGGCGTGCTTGCGACGCTGGCCTTCCTTGGCCTGACCGGCGTGGCCACGGGAATCCCGCTCTGGGGCGTGCTGTTCGCCCTGCCCCTGTCTGCGGCCATGGCAGCTGTCGGCTTCACCGTGTCGCACTATCTCAATGCGACGGTGGATTCGCGCCACCGTGCCACCGTGCTGTCCTTCAAGGGCCTCGCATTCAACCTCGGATACGGATTCGTCAGCCTGCTCTTCGCCTTGGCGCTACGGGGCTATCGGGACAGCGGAAACGTGGGAGATGGCCTCGCCGGTGCCTTGAGCCTGCTCCCGCTCTGGCTGGCATTCACGGCGCTGGTCATGGCGTTCATGTTCCGGCGTCATCGCGCGCAGCTGATCCAGCGCAACTGATGTCCGGCTTCAAACGGAAGCCGCCACGAAGCCCGACCGGAATACGGCCAGCCATCACCCCGGCCGATCTACGCACTGGGGAAGAACGTTCCGTAGAATGAAGGCCTCTGCGTTCATTTGAGCATCGACCCGAGCCACACGATTGCTGCCCATGACATTATTTTCATCGATTCGCATCTTCGTGCTGATATCCGCCCTCTTCGGCCTCACCGCGAGCCCTGCGCAAGCGAACGATGCGATCCCTGATACACAGCCTTCCCTGTCAACGGCAGACCGGCAGTGGTTGCAGGCACACCCGGTGATCCGGATCGGGATCGATCCGAACTATGCGCCTTACTCTTTTCTCGGCGAGAGTGGACGGGTTCAGGGAGTCGTGGCGGAATATCTGGCGCATATCGAGAACACCCTCGGCATTCGATTCGAAATCCGCGCCGACCTTGATTGGCCCCAACTCATGGAAGCCGTGCGCGACCATCGTCTGGATGCGGTCGCCACAGTCGTTCGGCTGCCCGAGCGCGAAAGCTTCATGACCTTCAGCCGCATTTTTCTGAATACTCCACTCGTCATCATGACGCGCACCGATTGGCCGCAACTGTCGTCTCTGGATGAACTGGCAACGATGCGTCTCGCGCTGGTGAGCGGGTACTCCGGGTCAAGCCAGGCGAACGAAGAGATTCCGGACTTGCGCCCGATCTACGTCCCGACGCCACTCGACGGTCTCAGGGCCGTCAGCTCCGGCATGGCAGACGCCTACATCGGCGTGCTTGGTGTCAATACGTTCCTGGCCACGCAAAGCGGCATCACCAACCTCAAGGTAAACGCTGCCTTCAACATGAAGGACAACGGCCAACGTTTTGGCATACGCAAGGACTGGCCTGAACTCGCGCTTATCATCGACAAGGCACTGGACAAGCTGCCCGAGACCACGCAAAGAGAGATTCTCGCAAAGTGGCTGCCTATTCAGGCCGAGGACATCAGACTGGTCGGCCCCCCAGGTCTTGCGAGTCGCCTGTTTCCCTGGCTGGTGGTATTCAGCATCGCCGTTGCATTAGGGTATTTCGCGATTCTGCTGTGGAACCGTCAGCTCAGGGCCGAGCTCCAACACCGCAAGCTCGAACTGGAACGCGCGCTCGGCATTGCCGGCATGGGTGACTGGTCGCTGGATATCGCAAGCGGTCGCATCAGATGGGCGGACGAACTGTTTCGCATCGCCGGGCGTCCGCCCACGGCTCTGGACTGGCCGACGCTCAGGGAATGGATACATCCCGACGACCGCGACAAGCACGACGAATACCTGTCGCAACTGCGCGCCACTGCACCGGGCGCGAAGCTTCCGACCTTCGTATCGCACCTTGTCCGCCCCGACGGAGACTCACGCTGGCTGGAAGTCAGCAGCGCCACCGACTTCGACGCGGCGGGGAAGCCCTTGCGCCACTATGGCACTGCGCTCGACATTACCGAGCGCAAACTGGCCGAAGACAGGATCCGGAATCTCGCGTACTTCGATTCGCTGACCGGGCTTCCGAACCGGCGCCTGCTGATGGATCGCCTTAGCCAGGCGCTATCTGCGAGCAAGCGCAGCGGCGAATACGGCGCACTGATCATGCTCGACCTCGATCGCTTCAAGGATCTGAATGACACGCAGGGGCACGACGTCGGCGACCTCCTCCTTATCGAAGTCGCCCGTCGTCTGACCGCGCACGTTCGTCATGAAGACACGGTCTCGCGTCTGGGAGGAGACGAATATATCGTGGTCGCGGAAGCCCTGGGCGCAGATGAGTCCTCCGCCGCGCTCGAGGCCGGGCTGATTGCCGAACAATGCCGCCGGGGGCTCGGCGAGGCCTTTTCCCTCGCCTGCGCAGACACGTCCTTCCATGGCACCACAAGCATCGGCATCACCCTGTTCAAGGGCAACGACCTCACCCTCGATGTGTTGTTCAAGCAAGCCGACGTGGCACTCTACCAGGCCAAGAAAGCCGGCAGGAATACGGTCCGTTTCTTCAATTCCGACATGCAGTCCGCAATCGACAGCAGGATCAAGATGGAGTCTGCGCTGCGGCGAGGTTTGCACGACGATGAATTCAGGCTCCATTTTCAGCCGCTGGTGGACCACGGCGGGCAACGGATCGGCGCCGAGGCGCTGCTACGGTGGTTCCCGCACGGTGCCGATCCGGTTTCGCCGGCGCATTTCATTCCTCTTGCCGAGGACACCGGGCTTATCCTCCCGATCGGCGACTGGGTTCTGAAAAAGGCCTGCGAACAGCTTAAGCGCTGGGGAAGCGACGCGCGCACCCAGGACCTCACGATTTCGGTCAACGTCAGTGCGCGCCAGTTTCACCAGCCGAACTTTGTCGAGCAGGTGATCGAAGAAGTGCGACAGGCCGGCGTAAGCCCTTCGCGGCTGAAGCTGGAGCTGACCGAAAGCGTCGTGCTCGAACGTGTCGATGAAGTGGTCGCGCGCATGCAGCGCCTGAAAAGCGAGGGCATCACCTTCTCCCTCGACGACTTCGGCACCGGCTACTCGTCACTGTCCTACCTCAAGCGTCTCCCACTGGACCAGATCAAGATCGACCAGTCTTTCATACGCGACATCATTAGCGACCGCAACGACGCTGCCATTGTCCGGGCCATCCTCGCGATCGGGCAATCACTGGGGATCACGGTCATCGCAGAAGGCGTGGAGACCGAAGCGCAACGCGACCTGCTTCTTGAGTATGGATGCGTCTACTTTCAAGGCTATCTGTTCGGACGCCCCGTGCCCATGGAGCATTGGTGAGCCCCTTGCTGTCTGCTGCTCAGTTGCGCTCGATCAGGCGCCAGTGCGCCGCATCGATCGGCAGATAGGCCTCAACTGCCGCGGTCGCGACAACGTGGGTTGTATCCTGCTCCTCGTCGCGCACGTTGAGCCCGCCAAACACCGCGCTCACCACGGCCCGGCCGCGGGGCAATTCCGCAGCGACGCGATCGGTGTCGACCTGGTCCGGCTCCTGCACCCCGATGGTGACCTGCACCCGCATGATGGTGTGGTCGTAGCCGAGCGACTTGAACAGTACGATCGACGAGTGATGCAGTGCGTCGTGAACCGCCCGGATGGCCGCCTTGGTGTAGTCGCCGCCATACAGATCGTTGCCGGTACCCATTTCCAGAATGATGCGTTTTTCAGCCACTTGCTCAGTCATTGGCCGGCTCCATGTCGAAGGAAACGATGATCGCGGCGTTCGCGATTACGGTCAGGCCGTCGGTATGCGGTTTCGCGATATCGAGCCCGCCCTTCACCACCGTGATGGCGGGCTGTCCGTAGGGGAAAATGCCCAGCAGTGCCGAGGTATCGACCTCCTCCGGTTTCTGCACCCCGATTTCAACATCGATGATCATCGCGGTCTTGGGAAAGCCGAAGGCTTCCGCCACGTTGAGCGAGTTGTGCCACAGCGCATCGCGAATCGCACGCGCTGCGGCCTCGGTGTAATTTCTGCTGCGGATCGAACTGCCCATTCCAAACTGGGTTACCACTCTTTTCCTGGCCATCGCCTGTCTCTCCTGCGCCCCCGCGCTCAATCGCCTTTGTAGCTGCGGATCACGTAATGCTTGGTGGTTGTCTCGACCACGTCCCAGAACCCGCGAAAGCCGTTCGGAATCACGAAGGCATCGCCGGTCCTGAAGGTCTGCGCGGTGCCGTCTTCCGCGATCAGACGCACATGCCCGCTGATGATGTAGCAGAACTCGTCACGATCGGTAAATGCGTGCCATCTGCCGGGCGTGCTGGTCCACGTACCGGCAATGACTTCGCCGCCGGCATTCTCGAAATATGTTGCGTTCGTATGCAGCGGATCGCCCGCCACCACGCGATCCGGCATGTCGGCGAGCCGGCTCTGCGTCGCTTTCACAGCGGGGTTGCCAAACTCGATCACTCGTACTGTCACTTGCAACTCTCCTCAAATAATAGGTCGCACATTCAATCAGCGCCGATGCCGCCCGCCGATGAGCTGAACGATTTCGTAGAACAGATTGTTGTCGAGCGCCTGGCTCATGTCGGTCGCGAGGCAGCGGCGGTAGAACGGACTCAGATCCAGCCCCACGCCGAGGCCAAGGATTTCCACCGCGCCCTGCAGTTCGCGCCGTGCCACGACGTCCTTCAGATGGTTGTCGAGATAGAACTCGTCGTTGGCCCGCCCGGTCGCACTGTCGGCAGGGCAACCGTCCGAGATCACGATCAGGATGCGCCGTGCCTCGTCGCGCGCCAGCATGCGGTTGCAGGCCCAATCCACCGCCTCGCCATCGATCCCCTCGCGGAAAAGATCCGGTTTGAGCAACGCCATCATGTCCACCCGCGAACGTCGCCAGTTGCGGTCCGCTTCCTTGAACACCATGTGCGTCACTTCGTTGAGACGCCCCGGATTGGCCGGCCGACCGTGGCTCATCCACTCCTTGACCGCACGCCCGCCGTTCCACGCACCGGTGGTGAAACCGAGCAATTCGGTCGTCACGCCGACCATTTCAAGCGCACGGATCAGCAGGTCGATCATTGCCGCCACCGGCTCGGCATGCGTCTTCATCGACCCGGAGCAATCCACCAGGAAACTCACGATGCAGTCTGCCGTGGGCTTGTGCTGATCCTGGCGGAACAAGCGCCGCTCAGCCGGCGAGCTGATGAGCTGAGACAAACGGGCACCGTCGATGGTGCCCTCCTCCTGCCCGAACAGCCAGCCGTCGCGCTGCGGCTGGGCGAGGATCGCGCCGAGCATGCGCGCCAGGCGCGGCAGGTTGATGCCTTGCTCGGCAATCCGCTTGTCGACCCGTTCGCGGTATTCGCGCAACAGCGCCTTGCGCACCAGCGTGCCGGCGGCAACCTCGGTATCGAATCGCGTCGTGTAGACGCGATAGGCCTGGTCGGCATCCCCGAACACCTTCGACTCACCCGTGGCCGCTGCAGCAATGTTGTCGCCGTCGCCCTCGTCCTGGTCGAAATCGAGCAGAAGCGCGAAGCGGCTCTTGGCTTCCTCCTCGTCCTCCGGGTCCGGCTCCTCCGCATCGGCGCCAGCCTCGGCCATGTCG
>JALNWS010000187.1 GCA_023230755.1 Azoarcus sp. | reverse complement strand
GCACATAGGCTTCGGTGTCGTAGGGAATGTCGTAGTTGATGACGTGGCTCACGCGCGGCACGTCGATGCCGCGCGCGGCGACGTCGGTTGCCACGACGATGTCGAGCGCGCCGTTCTTGAGTTGCTCGATGACGCGTTCGCGCAGGCCCTGAGTCATGTCGCCATTGAGCGCAGCGGCGGCATAGCCGCGTGCGGCGAGCTTGTCGGCAAGCTCTTCGGTGGCAATTTTGGTGCGCACGAAGGTGATCGCGGCGTCGAAGGTTTCCTCCGCGTCGAGGATGCGGGTCAGTGCGTCGAGCTTGTCCACGCCGCGCACGAGCCAGTAGCGCTGGCGGATCTTGGCGACGGTGGATGTTGAGGCGCGGATCTTGATTTCTTCGGGCTCGCGCAAGTGGCGGCGGGCCACATCACGAATCGCGTTGGGCATGGTGGCAGAGAACAGCGCGGTCTGCCGGGTCTCAGGGGTGTGCTCCAGAATCCATTCGACATCATCGATGAAGCCCATGCGCAGCATCTCGTCCCCCTCGTCGAGAATCAGCATCTTGAGGGCGTCGAGCTTCAGGCTGCCGCGTTCGAGGTGATCCATGATCCGGCCCGGGGTGCCGACGATGACCTGCGCGCCGCGTGACAGCTGGCGCAACTGCACCACCATGCTTTGCCCGCCATAAATCGGCAGCACGTGGAAGTTTTTCAGGTGGTTAGCGTACTTGCCAAAGGCTTCGGCAACCTGGATCGCGAGCTCGCGCGTGGGCGTGAGCACCAGCACTTGCGGGCGGGTGTCGGCGATGTCGAGCATCGCCAATGCCGGCAGCGCGAATGCGGCGGTCTTGCCGGTACCGGTCTGGGCTTCGCCCAGCAGGTCGCGTCCGGCGAGCAGGTGCGGAATACATGCCGCCTGGATCGGGGATGGGGTTTCATAGCCGACTGCGGCGAGTGCCGAAAGCAGATTGTCGGGCAGGCCCAGCTGGGCAAAGGATTCGATGGATTCGGTCATGGCAGAGGATGATGCGTAGTGAGGCCGGGGCCAGGGGGCGCGGTGATCTGCAGCCGGGACAATGTCCAAGTATGGCTGTCCGGCACCACAAAAACAAAAACGCGGCCCTGAGGCCGCGTTCTGAGTGATCAGCGAGGGCTGATCAGAGCGGGCGGATGTTAGCCGCCTGCAGGCCCTTGGGGCCGTTCTTGACTTCGAATTCTACGCGCTGGTTCTCGGCCAGGCTCTTAAAGCCCTTGCCTTGAATTTCGCTGAAGTGTGCGAACAGGTCGTCACCGCCTTGTTCCGGGGTGATGAAGCCGAAGCCCTTGGCGTCGTTGAACCACTTGACGGTACCGGTTTGAGTGCTCATTTTGCGTTCCTTTAAAACATAAGAAGGGGCTCGCGCCCAGAGTGCAGGAACGATCAAGAAACAAGTATCGAGGGAATCAAACCGTAAAGTTCGCGGAACGAACACGCGGAAACGACACCACAAAGACAACTGCTTGAATCGACTGCGGTGCCACAATACACGGTTTTGCTGGGGTGTGGGATTTTTTTTTGATTCGTCATGTTTTGGGCGCGATATGACCAGAGAGATGGCCGGGCGGAATCGATGTCGCAGTGCGCTCCGGATTCGGATGGGCCCGGAAGATGGGATAATGCAGGCCCTATTTTGTTAGTCCGGATTTCCGATGCCCATCCAGTGGTTCCCCGGTCACATGAACTCCGCGCGGCGGAAAGCGGCAGAGACGCTGGCTGCGATCGATGTCGTCATCGAAGTGACCGATGCCCGCCTGCCCGAGGCCAGCAGCAATCCGATGATTGGCGAGCTGCGCCGCTTCCGCAACCGGCCCTGTCTCAAGTTGCTGAACAAGGCAGATCTTGCCGATCCCGCAGCGACGCAGGCGTGGATGGATTTCTACAATCGCCAGCCCGGGGTGAAGGCGGTGTCGATTTCGGCCAAGAAACCGGCTGATGTGGCACGCATCACCGGACTGTGCCGTCAGCTCGCGCCACATCGCAGCGACAACATCAAGCCGCTGCGGATGATCCTGATGGGAATCCCCAACGTCGGGAAATCGACGCTGATGAATGCGCTCATCAAGCGCAAGGTGGCCAAGGTCGGCGACGAGCCTGCGGTGACCAAGAGCCAGCAGACCCTGGATCTTGGTCCGGGACTGACGCTCACCGATACGCCGGGGCTGATGTGGCCCAAGATCGACTACGATTCCGACGGATTCATGCTTGCCGCGAGCCATGCCATCGGCCGCAATGCAGTCATCGACGAGGAGGTTGCGGCCTTTCTGGGCGACGTGCTGCTTGCGCGTTACCCGGCGCTGCTCGCTGCACGCTACCGCATCGATCCGTCACGTTTTGACGGGCCTGGTCTGATCGAAGAGGTGGGGCGCCGTCGCGGGTGCCTGCAAAAGGGCGGCGGTCTGGATCTGGAGAAGGCTGCGCAGATTCTCTTGCTGGATTACCGCAGCGGCGCGCTGGGCAGGATCAGTCTGGAAACCCCCGACAGCCGCGATCAGATGCTGGCTGCCGCGCTTGCGAACGGGCCGGCGCCGGTCAATCCCGACCTTGCCGTTGGAGACGAAGAAGACCTGGACGAGTAAACAGGCAGGCCAGAGGCCCCCTGCAGTCGTCAACTGTCTGACGTATTGAGCGGCCGGATTTCGACCCATTGCAGCCACCGGCCGCAGGCGTTGCGCGGTCCGCGCGAGGAGCCGTGCCAGGGGCCTTCGGTGCATATGCCGCGGTTGTTTTCCGAGTCGAGTTCCACCCCGCAGCCGTCAGCGCTGAGCCGGCGCGTCCCATCCCAGCGCTGGCAGCTTGGGCAGCGACCCAGTTCGGCAGTTTCGATCGCCACGTTCAGATTCCGAAATAGCGGCCGGGGCGATGATTCACCGCAATGACGAAATTCACCGCCACCGCGCCGAGTACCGAAAGCCCGACCAGACGCGCATCCACCGCCAGCAGCGCGAGCGCCATGATGACGCAGTCTGCCGCCATCTGCACCCACCCCGCGCGCCAGCCTTTGCGCTGTTGCAGGTAGATCGCCAGCACACCGACGCCGCCCAGGCTGGAGCGGTGGCGGATCAGCATCAGCAGACCGGTACCGGCAAGCAGCCCGCCCATTACCGCGGCAAAGACCGGGTCGACGTGCGCAATGCTGAGCAGACTGGGCAACCACTCGGTGCACACCGAGAGCAGCAGCACGGTACAGAAGGTCTTGAGCGTGAATTCCCGCCCCAGCGCGCGTAGTGCAAAGACGTAGAAGGGCAGGTTGATGGCGAAGAACACCGCGCCGAAGGGCAGGTCGAAGGCGTAGTGGATCAGGAAGGCGAGCCCGGCCGTGCCGCCGGTGAGCATGCCCGCGTCGCGAAAAAACGAAATCGACAGCGCCAGAAACAGCGTGCCCACGAGCAGTCCTTGCACGTCGTCGAGCGGGCTGTGATGGGCAATCAGCTCGGCAGGGGCTTCGGGAACGGATTGGGAGGGCGGGTTCGACATGAAAATCCGGGTGTTGAGGGTTACGCGATGATAACGCGCTGTCTGCGGCAACGCAGTTCGTAGCATCCATCGGTCTGTCCCGAGGGCTGAGGTGTCATCTTTGTTGGCGAGAGATGGGGGTTTGTCGAGAACCGTACATTTGGCAGGCGTGCTCGCGGCCTGATAAACGTTTCTAAAACAGATGGATGCGAGACCGGCTCAGGCCCGCAGGTGCTGGCACTCAATATGCTGTTGGGAGCGGTATCCCGACCAAGAGGAGCCATCCCCATGCAAGAACGCCCCCAGCCCATTACCCGTGAGGCCGCGCTGCGCGTTGCACTCGCTGCGCGCTCGATGCCCGGCATCATGCTGCCGCAACTGATCGACGTGCTGCAGAACCGCATTGGCAGCGAACAGATCGATACCGACGATTTGCGCACGGTGACGGTCACCGACCTCAAGACGGCCTTCGCCAGCGCGGATGGCGAGGAGGATGGCGAAGACATCGGAATCGGTCTGGAAGCGATGAAACTCGCGGTTCGCATCCTGTGGGGCGACACCGGGGGCGATCCGCTGCCGCCGGTGCAGGATTATGCCGAAGGCGACATGCCGGGCTCGGTGCGCGTGGCGCTGGCCTCCGATAGTGGCGAGGCGCTCAACGGTCACTTTGGTTCCTGTATCCGCTATCTGGTGTATCAGGTGTCGGCGACCGAGATCCGCCTGGTGGACATCCGCGATGCGCTCGAGGCCGACTTTGCCGACGACAAGAATGGTTTTCGCGTACAGCTCATCTCCGATTGCCACGTGCTCTACGTGGTCTCCATCGGGGGGCCGGCGGCGGCGAAGGTGATCAAGGGCAATATCTACCCCATCAAACGCATCGAAGGTGGGCCTGCAGTCGAGGTGATGACCGAGTTTCAGTCCATGATGAACGGCTCGCCGCCGCCGTGGCTGGCGAAGATCCTCGGCGTCAGTGCCGAGCTGCGGCTGCGCAACTACAACGCTGCACTTGTCGAGGAGTGAGATCGTGGCCGACAAGGACTATCCACGCATCGTCTCCGAGCTGATCGCCAACGCGATCTCCACCAGCCGGATGGCGGGCGAGAACGGCCGCATCACGCGCCTGGTGGCGGGCAGCATCAAGCGCTTCGCCGCAGCGTTGACGGCGGACAATCAGAAGACCGAGGCCGTTGCCCTGATCGCGCACGCGATTCATTTGCTCGATGCATACGAAGCCGCGGACGTGGTGCCTGAGCTCACTGCGGCGGTCGAGGCGCTGGCTGCGACAGGCTGATATGCGGGATTGGCGCTCGACGCCCGGTGGCGCGGGTTAGAATCCGCGCCCCGGAGTCAACTTGCGGCCACCCTGCCGCCACCGTCATGGAAGAGCGCATCGAACGCCTCGAATCGAAGCTGATGTTTGCCGAGGATCTGCTCGACGAACTCAATCGCACCGTTTATCGCCAGCAGCAGCAGATCGACCTGATGCAGCAACATCTGCGGCAACTCGCGCAGCAGATGCAGGCCGTTCAGCCCCCCGGACGCCTGAGCCCGGAAGACGAAGTGCCGCCGCACTACTGAGCGGTGACGCCCGCGCCGGGGCGCGTGGGATGAAAACTGATCTTCTGCGGTGCGACCTGTGCCTGCAGCTTGGCGACGTGCGGCTTCAGTTCGCCCATCACGTGCATCTCGCAGCGCTTGCAGTCGAAGCGCAACGTGAGTGTCTCCTTGCCGTTGACCAGGGTCATCGGGTCGGGTCGGATGCCCTTCACTTCCTTGGGGCACAGGTTGAAGCTGTAGCGCAGGCAGTGCTTGGTGATCATCACTGACACTTCGCCGTGCTCTTCGTTGGCCTCGTAGGCCGCATCGATCAGTTTGACGCCGTGCTTTACATAGAAAGCGTTGGCCTTTTCATTGAGGACGTTGGCGAGATAGCTCAGCGAATCGTCCGGGAAAGGCACGGGCGGTTCGACCGGCGCAGCGCGCGGCGGACGGGCGTGGGCCTGCAGGCGCGCAGCCTCCAGCTGTTCGACGGCGTCACGGCGCAGCGCATTGAGCGCCGAGGCCGGCAGGAAGGGCGCGTCGGTGACATCGAGGGTGATGGCGTTCGCAGTGAAAATCGTGTTGCCGAGCTTGGCAATCTGTTCGCGGATCGTGCTCAGCGCGCGTTCGGCGTGCTGGGCGGCCTCGTGGGCCGCCTGGATGCTGGCCGTCGCGGTCACGCCGTCCTCGTCGGTCAGGGTGAGCGCATAGCCATTGGCCGTGGTGAAGAAGCGTGCGTCCACCGTGATGCGGCGCTCGGCGGATTTTTTCTCCAGCGCGCGCTCGAAGGCCTGGTCGTGGTTGCGGAACACCGAGGTGCCCGGTACCAGGTCGGCCGGCAGGCTGTCGGCGGTGAAGATGCGATCCACACCTTCGCCCGCCGCGTCATGCTCGGCACGGTTGATGCGCAGGCCGGTGAGGTCGCCATTGGCGTCGTACCAGGTGAGGCCGTCGCCGTTGTGGATCGGGGCCACGCGCTCGATCTCGAAATACTTGCCTGCCTTGGTGTCGATGCGGGTCACGCGGCCGATCGCCTCTCCGACGAACTTGGGCGATTCGAAGGCTTCGATGCCGTGCTGGCGCTTGTTGGTGAAGTAATCGGTATAGCCGCGGTTGAAGGTCTTCTCCGCCTGCGGTGTGAACAGGAAGGTGCTGCGCCCGCTCGAGGCACGCTGCCAGGCGGGGTCGTCGGCACCGGGGTGTTCGATGATCTCGTCGAGCAGCTGACGGTAGTGCGCGGTGATGTTCTTGACGTAGGACAGATCCTTGTAGCGGCCCTCGATCTTGAACGAGCTCACGCCGGCCGCAGCCAGGGTGCGCAGGTTGGCGCTCTGGTTGTTGTCCTTCATCGACAGCATGTGCTGGTCGCGGGCGATGATGTTTCCGTCCTTGTCAGCCAGGTCGTAAGGCAGGCGGCAGGCCTGCGAGCATTCGCCGCGGTTGGCACTGCGTCCGGTGTGGGCGTGGCTGATGTAGCACTGGCCACTGAAGGCCACGCACAGGGCGCCGTGGACGAAATACTCGAGCTGGCACTCGGTGGCGGCGGCGATCTTCTTCACCTCGTCCAGCGTGAGCTCACGCGCGAGCACGATCTGCGAAAAGCCGACGTCCTGCAGGAAGCGGGCCTTGGCTGCGTCGCGGATGTCGGTCTGGGTGCTGGCGTGGAGCTGGATCGGGGGCAGGTCGAGTTCGAGCAGACCCATGTCCTGCACGATCAGGGCGTCGGCGCCGGCGTCGTAGAGTTGCCAGATGAGCTTGCGCGCATCTTCGAGCTCATCGTCGCGCAGGATGGTGTTGAGCGCCACGAACACCTGCGCATGAAAGCGGTGGGCATGGGCGGCGAGGCGGGCAATATCGGCAACCGTGTTTTCCGCTGAGGCGCGCGCGCCGAACGACGGACCGCCGATATAGACGGCGTCTGCCCCGTGGGTGATGGCTTCGATGCCGAAGTCGGCATTCTTGGCCGGGGACAGGAGTTCGAGTTGGTGGCGGGCGTTCATCAGCGGCGCGGCTTCAAGGTCTTGATCGGAAAGGCGGTAATGATACCGGTTCGCGAATCTTCAGGCTTGGTTTCGTGCACCGGAGTGGTCCGCGGATGGCACCGGGTGCGCGCCGAAGCGCGACGCGAGCTGGCGGGCGGGGAAGGCCGCGATCAGCAGGCCGATGGCGTCCGCAATCCAGTCCCACAGGTCACCGAAGCGGTAGTCGGTGAATGACTGTGCGACCTCCATCGCCGCGCCGTAGGCAAGCAGCCCGAGTACGACCGGCAGCATGCGGCCCGGCCAGGCAAGATTGCCCAGCACCATCAGGACGGCGAACAGTACGGCGTGCTCGACCTTGTCCTGCCAGCTGACGATCTGGATAACATCGGGGGCCGGTTGCAGGGCGAGCCAGAACACGACGACGAGGGCGAAGACGAAGAGGCCACGATAGAGCAGGGGTGGGACACGGAACATGGAGTGTATCTTTGCCTGGGGCTGGGACAGGCAGGGATCTTATCAGGGGGGCGTAGCCTGGCGTTGCGCCGAGGGGGCGTTTTTCCGCCACATCCGGACAACCTGGAGCAGGTTGAGCAGCAGCCAGCCAAACTCCACAATCAGCGCGAGTCCGGCAAGCGGCCCCAGCGCTGGAGCAAGTGCTGCAACCAGCAGCGCAGCCAGTGCCACCGCATGCATCCTGAGCTGCGCTTTGGCGCGCGCATCCGGGAGCAGCTTCTTGACGTTGGGGGCCTTGATCCTGGCCT
>JALNWS010000186.1 GCA_023230755.1 Azoarcus sp. | reverse complement strand
GCGGCGCGACGGGCGTCCACACTCCAGGTGCCGGCACCGAAGGCGGCCAGGGTGAATAGACCGCCTGCAACGGCGATGTTCTTGAAGAACAGCAGTTGCTGAACGAACTGCTGCTCGGCCGCAACGCCCCAGTAGTTGTGGAAGAAGAACGATGCGACCAGCGTGAACACGCCCAGTGCGAGCGCTGCCAGACGGGTGCCGAAGCCGGCGATGAGCGCCAGGCTGCCGACGATCTCGACGATCAGTGCGAGCGCTGCGGCGACCTCGGGCAGCGGCAGTCCGGCCGAGGCGATGTAGCCGACGGTACCAGAGAAGCCAGTCAGCTTGGCGATCCCCGCGGGAAGAAAGAGTGCGGCGAAAAGCAGGCGACCAACGAGGCCGAGGGGGTTCTGAAGGGTGTTGAGCATGGTGATTCCTCTATTGGGTTCCGTTTGGGGTTGGAGTTGCGTTCCGTTCATGCAGCAAGATCAAAAACCAGGACTTCTGCATCCTTGCCGTGGCTCAGTGCGACGTGTTCCTCGTTTGCGAGCAGGGCCGCGTCGCCGCTCGAGAGCGTCTGACCATTGACATCGAGCGTGCCGCGCACCAGATGCACATAGCCCTTGCGTCCTGGTGCCAAGGTCAGTGCTGCGCTTTCGTCACCGTCGAACAGACCGGTGTAGAGCGCGGCGTCGGCGTGGATCGTGACCGAGTCCTGTGCCCCATCGGGTGAGGCGATCAGCCGCAGCACGCCGCGTTTCTGCGCTTCGGGGATCGATTTCTGCTCGTAGCTCGGCGCAATGCCGGTGACGTTCGGCTCGATCCAGATCTGCAGGAAATGCGTGGTCTGGTCCTGGGCGTGGTTGAACTCGCTGTGGGTCACGCCGCTGCCTGCGCTCATGCGCTGCACATCGCCGGGCGGAATGCCCTTGATGTGGCCCATGCTGTCCTGGTGGGCCAGTTCGCCCGACAGCACGTAGCTGATGATCTCCATGTCGCGGTGGCCGTGCTTGCCGAAGCCGGTGCCTGCTGCCACGCGGTCTTCGTTGATCACGCGCAGATTGCCCCAGCCCATGTGCGCAGGGTCGTAGTAGCCGGCAAACGAGAACGAGTGCTGGCTCTTGAGCCAGCCGTGATCTGCGTGGCCGCGGTCCTGTGATCTGCGTAAGCTCATCATCTCTGGATCTCCTTGTTGATGGGGTCCATTGTGGTGTCGCGCAGTGGCCTGATGCGTCTGCGGATTTGATGGCATCATTCAAATAATTTGAATGAAGGAGTGCCGCATGCTGACGCCCCGCGAGGTACTGACCCCCGACGCTCTGGCCATGCTGCAGGTCATTGCGCGCACTGGCAGCTTTGCCGCCGCGGCGCGCGCAATGAACGTGGTGCCAAGCGCCCTGACTTACCGCGTGCGCCAGATCGAGGATGCGCTCGACGTGCTGCTGTTCGACCGCAGTTCGCGCCAGGCCCGGCTCACCGAGGCGGGCGCGGAGCTGCTGCGCGAGGGAGGGCGCCTGCTGGCCGACATCGACGCCGTGGCCAACCGCGTCAAGCGCGTCGCTACGGGCTGGGAGGCCCAGTTCACGATTGCGGTCGACGGCCTCATCAACCGCCGGACGGTGATGGAGTTGTGCGAAGCCTTCTTTGCGATGAACCCGCCGACACGCCTGAAGCTGCGCGATGAGGTGCTGTCAGGCACGCTCGAGGCACTCACCTCGGGGCAGGCGGATCTCGCCCTGGCGGGCATGGGGGTCGAGGGGGCGAGCACCGCGGGCCTGCAGCGGGAAAACATCGGCGAGATCGGATTCGTGTTTGCCGTGGCACCCCATCATCCGCTCGCGCGTGAGCCCGAACCCTTGAGCGATGAAGTCATCCGCCAGCATCGTGCTGTTGCCATTGCGGACTCGAATCCGCGCGGGACAGGCATCACCACCGGGCTGCTGCCAGGGCAGGACGTGTTTACCGTGGGCAGTGTGGAGGCCAAGGTGGATGCGCATGTGCGGGGGATTGGTGCGGGTTTTCTGATGAGCTGTCTCGCGCAGCCCTACATCGATTCCGGTCGCCTGGTGGCGAAGGCGGTGGCGCGTACCGAACGCAAGGTTCAGATCAGCTATGCCTGGCTCACGCGCGACCGCAGCGAGCCGGGACGGGCGCTGCAATGGTGGCTCGAACAGTTGAAGCGCCCGGTCACGCGCCGGGCGCTGCTCGGCGACCGGCCGGGCATCGGCCAGTGAACAGCCGTGGCTGCGCCCGGCGGGCGGCTCGGCGGGTGTGCGCTCAGCGTGTGATCTGCGCCAGGCCCGCTGTGCCGACGGGCGCGGTCGCAAGCCACGGAATCAGCGCGCTGCGCGTGGCCAGTCCGTCTGCCACCCGGCGGATGAAGGGAATCTCGACCTCTCCGCGCTGGCAGAGCAAGGGCGCGTGCGTGCCGCTGGCGAGCAGTGACTGATTGATCACCCACGCAAATGGCTCGATGCCGGCGCGGGCCAGGTCGCCCTGCAGGCGCTCGGCTTCATGCACCGGTGTCGCCTCGGGCAGGGTGACGATCAGAACATGGGTGAAGGCCTTGTCGCGCAGACGCGGCAGCAGTTCGCGCACCGATTCGGGCATGTCACCCTGGGTGCGCATCACTTCGCGGTGGTAGGCCTCGGCAGCATCCAGCAACAGGATGGTGTGGCCTGTGGGCGCGGTATCGAGCACCACGAAGCCGTCCTTGCCTTCGTCGATGGTGCGCGCAAAAGCGCGGAACACCGCGATTTCCTCGGTGCAGGGCGAACGCAGATCCTCTTCCAGCATTGCGCGGCCGGCGGCATCCAGACTGCTCCCGGCCCTGGTCAGCACTTCCTGGGTGTACTGTGCCACTTCCAGATCCGGATCGATGCGGGCGACTGTCAGCCCCGGCACGCTGCCGTCGAGCGCGGCCGCCACATGGGCTGCCGGGTCGGTGGTCGACAGCACGACCCTGTTTCCGCGCTGCGCCAGTGCCAGCGCGATGGCAGCGGCAACCGTGGTCTTGCCCACGCCGCCCTTGCCCATGGTCATGACGACACCGTGACCGGCCTGCGCGATTTCATCCACCAGTCCGGCCATGCGGGGCGGCAGTGTGGTGGAGGGCGTTTGTGTGACGTCGGCAACGGCAGCCGTTTCGGGATGTGCCATCTGTCGCAGCGCGGCCAGCCCGACCGTACCCCGGGGCAGGAAGGGGATGGATACGCCGGGCAGTGCGGCGAGTCGCGCGGGCATCCGGGCAAGGGCGTCGGCGGCGCGGCGCGACATCGCCTGAGCAATCGCGTCGTCCGATGTGCCAGCCTCGAATACCCCGTTGATCGCACACATCTGATTGCTGATACCCAGCTCCGCGAGTTCGCCACAGGTGCGATCCGCCTCACGCAGCGAGGCCTCATCCGGGCGGCTCACCAGAATGACGGTGGTCTCTGCCGCATTGGCCAGCCGTGCGACGGTGGCGGCATACAAGGCCTTCTGTTTTTCCAGTCCGGCCAGCGGGCCGAGGCAGGATGCGCCGCCGGTGGTGGAGTCGATGAATTCGTTCCACGCCGATGGCAAGGTGAGCAGGCGCAGCGTATGCCCTGTGGGGGCGGTATCGAAGATGACGTGGTCGAAGCCGGTCGTCGATGCCGGGTCGCCCAGCAGCTTGGAGAACTCATCGAAGGCCGCGATTTCGACTGTGCACGCACCGGAAAACTGCTCTTCCATGCTGCGGATGGCCGCTGCGGGAAGAATGCCGCGATAGGGCGCGACCATGCGTTCGCGGTAATCGTGCGCCGCCGCTTCCGGGTCGATGTTGAGTGCGAACAGGCCGGGGGCGTCCGGCACGGCGGTGGGCGTCTGGCTCAGCGCAAGGCCGAGCACTTCGTCGAGGTTGGACGCAGGGTCGGTGCTGACGATCAGTACCCGCTTGCCGGCATCGGCCAGGGCGAGGGCGGTGGCGCAGGACAGCGAGGTCTTGCCGACCCCGCCCTTGCCGGTAAAGAACAGGTAGCGCGTGCGGGTGTCGGGCAGTGCCATGATCAGCGCCTGCGCCTCAGCAGCAGCCGGAGTCGGGCGAGCAGCACGGGCTGCCGGCCTTGATGCGGGGCTTCTCGTCTCGCGTCAGCGCGATGCCGAGCTTTTGCGCCAGCTGCGGGCGCGACGGATACAGGCCGGTCGACACGATGTGGCCGTCCACCGCGAGGATGGGCAGGCGCTCCATGCCGGCTTCCATCTCCTTGACCACCGCCGGGTTGGCCACGAAAGCCTGGGGCTCCTGACCGAGGTTGTGGCGCGCGACGCTGATGCCGTGTTCCTCGACCCACTTCAGGTCGGCCGCAAACTGGGCCAGCACCGGGTCGACATCGACACCGCACACGCCGGTGGAGCAGCACATCGCGGGATCAAAGACTTCGAGTTTCTTCATGACGATCTCCCTGGAGACTAACGGGCTTCGTACCAGCCCTTCGACGAATTCACGACTTTCACCACCAGCAGCATCACCGGCACTTCGATCAGCACGCCCACCACGGTGGCCAGCGCCGCGCCAGACTCGAAACCGAAGATGGCGATGGCAGCGGCCACCGCGAGCTCGAAGAAGTTGGACGCCCCGATCAGCGCAGAGGGGCAGGCCACGTTGTGCTTTTCACCGACGGCACGGTTCAGCCAGTAGGCCAGCGCCGAGTTGAAGAACACCTGGATCAGGATGGGCACGGCCAGCAGCGCGATGATCAGCGGCTGCCGGAGGATGGCCTCGCCCTGGAAGGCAAACAGCAGGACCAGCGTCAGCAGCAGTGCAGCAATCGACCACGGTCCGATCTTCTCCATCGCGGCGTCAAAGGCGGCCTGGCCCCTGGACAGCAGCACCTTGCGCCACACCTGGGCGATGATGACCGGGATCACGATGTACAGCACCACCGAGGTCACCAGCGTCGCCCACGGTACGGTGATCGCCGAGATGCCGAGCAGCAGGCCGACCAGCGGCGCGAAGGCGAACACCATGATGGTGTCGTTCAGCGCCACCTGCGACAGGGTGAACAAAGGGTCGCCATTGGTCAGCTTGCTCCACACGAACACCATCGCGGTACACGGCGCCGCCGCGAGCAGGATGAGGCCGGCAATATAGCTGTCTAGCTGGTCGGCTGGCAGCATCGGCGCAAACAGGTGGCGAATGAAGAGCCAGCCGAGAAAGGCCATCGAGAACGGCTTTACCAGCCAGTTCACGAACAGGGTCACGCCGATGCCGCGCACATGCTGCTTCACTTCGTGCAGCGCGCCGAAATCGACCTTGACCAGCATCGGGATCACCATCACCCAGATCAGCAGGCCGACCGGCAGATTAACCTGCGCGTATTCCATGCGACCAATGGTCTGGAACACGCCCGGCGCGAACTCGCCGAGCGCGATTCCGGTGACGATGCACAGGAACACCCATACCGTCAGGTAGCGCTCGAAAACACTCATCGGCGCGCCGGCGGCAAG
This sequence comes from Azoarcus sp., assembly GCA_023230755.1. Lineage (GTDB taxonomy): Bacteria > Pseudomonadota > Gammaproteobacteria > Burkholderiales > Rhodocyclaceae > Parazoarcus. The sequence goes on along the minus strand of JALNWS010000186.1, from coordinate 2,360 downwards.
CCTGGCGGTTGCTTCACATTGTGCAGACATCGATTACACCTCCAGCGTGCTGCGCACGAGCGGAATCAGGCGGGCGCGAATGTCGTCCCGCACCTTGATGAAGCTCTCCAGCGGCTCGCCGTGCGGGTCGTGAAAGGGGATGTGTACGCGGGGCACCGCACGCGGGAAGATCGGGCAGCTTTCCTTGGCGTTGTCACACACCGTCACCACCAGGTCGATCGGCTCGTCGATGACGGCATCGATGGTCTTCGGGTGCAGACCTGCGGTCGGCAGGCCGGCGGCCTTCAAAGCCTCGATGGCGCCATCGGCAACCTTCGGCTGAGGCAGCGTGCCGGCGGACAGGGCGCGAACCCGCTCGCCGAGGTCGTGGTTGAGGATCGCTTCTGCCATCTGCGAGCGGCAGGAGTTTCCGGTGCACAGCACCAGTACGGTCTTGATCGTGTTCATTCTCTTTTTCGCTTCAGTGTTCGTGTTCGGCAATTACTCGCCCTGCTTGCGCAGGTCGCCGATGGCATTGAGCTGCTTCTGCAGCGACAAGCTGTCAAGTTTGGCAAAGGGCAGGCTGGTAAAAATCGCGATGCGGCGGCCAAGCATGCGCGACGCTGCGGAGACTGCACGGCGCTTGGCTTCGTCCGTGCCTTCCACCGCGGCGGGGTCTTCGATGCCCCAGTGCGCGGTCATCGGCTGGCCGGGCCATACCGGACACACCTCGCCGGCCGCGTTGTCACACACCGTAAATACGAAATCGAGCTTGGGCGCGTCGGGGGTGGCGAACTCGTCCCAGCCCTTGCTGCGCAGGCCCTCGGTAGGCAGCCTCTGCTTCTCCAGTAACTCGAGCACGAAGGGATTGACGGTGCCACTTGGGTGGCTGCCCGCACTGAAGGCCTTGAAACGGCCGTTGCCGACGTGGTTGAGAATGGACTCGGCCAGAATGCTTCGTGCCGAGTTGCCAGTGCAGAGAAACAGAACATTGAGCGGGCGATCCATCATCAGGCTTCCTTGCAGGTGTTTGTATTGGTATCCGTGTTTCGGCGTTTCACCACCGTGCCGCAACTGCTTGTCTTGGGCAGACAGTCCTCACCCTGGCAGCAATTGCTGGTAAGAAAGACGATCAGCTCGTCCATGGTCGGAAACTCGGCTGTGAAACGGATGAAGCGGCTCTCCTTCTGCCCGCGAATCAGCCCGACCCGGCTCAGATGCGCAAGGTGGAAGGACAGCGTTCCGGCGCCATGCCGAGCTGCTCCCCGATTGAACTCGCATGAACGCCTTCAGGCCCGGCTTCCACCAGCAGTCTGAAGATGCTCAGGCGGGATTCATGACCCAGGGCGGCGAGGAGTTCGGCTGCATTTAACGTTTCCATAGTTCGAATAATATCGAATTATTTGTTGTGGTGGATGACGTTTTTGTTGCAGGATCCGGCCCGGCTGGATGGCCGGGCCTATGCGCCAGGGTTTCTTCTGCAGAGCTGGATCTGAATCCCGTGTTCCAGGTTGTCGTCCACCAGCCGTATGGACTGACCGTGGACCCCGTTTCCATCCAGTGTCATGGTGACCACTCCGGATTCGTTGCTGTCGTCGACGTCGGACTGGGAGACGACGATGTTGTATGACGTGGCCCCGTGGCGGTAGCGCATCGTGAAGCCGGGCCAGTCGGCAGGCAGGCGAGGTGTGATGTGCAGGACATCGCCTTCGCGCTTCAGACCCAGCAGCGACTCCACGGTGAGGCGGTACATCCAGCCGGCGGCGCCGGTGTGCCAGCTCCATCCGCCCCGGCCGGTGTGGGGCGCACAGGCGTAGACGTCGGCGGCGACGACGTAAGGTTCAACCTTGTAGATGCCTGCAGCTTCGGCAGTCAGGGCATGGTTTACAGGGTTGATCAGCGTAAGCAGCTCCCATGCGCGTCGTTCGTCGCCCTGTTCGGCAAAGGCCATCGCGGTCCATACGGCGGCATGGGTGTATTGCCCGCCGTTTTCGCGAACGCCGGGCACGTAGCCGCGGATGTAGCCTGGGTCCAGGTCTCCGCTGTCGAAGGGCGGGTCGAGGAGCTGGATGAGCCCATCGGCGCGGCGTACAAGATGCCGGTCTACGGCGTTCATGGCCGTGCGGGCGCGCTCCGGATCAGCCGCGCCAGAGAGGACGGCCCAGCTCTGGGAGATGGAGTCGATCCTGCATTCCGTGCTGGCAGCCGAGCCCAGCTGCGAACCGTCGTCGAAGTAGGCCCGCAGATACCATTCGCCGTCCCATCCATGCGCCTCGAGACTGTGCTGCAGGTCTTCCCGTTGCGCGGTGCACAGGGTGGCAAAGGCCGTATCGCCCCGGTTGGTCGCCAAGGCAGCGAACTGGCGGAGCACCTCGCACAGG
>JALNWS010000185.1 GCA_023230755.1 Azoarcus sp. | reverse complement strand
CACTTCATCCAGCGGCGGACGCCGGGCAGCTTCGAAGTCCGTAACGCGGGCGGAGATCAGTGTATTGCCACCAAGCTCGATCGCCTGCGTGTTGTGGTGGCGTTTCACCGCGTCATCGGAGAACAAGGCATCAATCAATTTCGCATTGCGGTAGGTGCCGACGGACTCCGCGTCGCGGGTCACCCAATCGGTTTTCTGAATCTTCAGCTTGAGCAGGTCGGCAACCGGTTGCAGGCTGTCAGACTGCTCGTAGACCGTATTGGAAAACTGTTCGGCCAATTCCGCAAAACGGCGTCCAGCGGCCTGTTTGCTCAACTCGGCACGGATCTCTTCACGCACGGCCTCGAGCGGACGGGTCGTTGCTGCACGAATGGCCTCGACCTGAATGATGTGAAAACCGAAGTCGGAGCGCACCACGTCGCCAATCTCACCCTTGGGCTGCGCGAAAGCCGCATCCTCAAATGCAGGAACCATCGTCCCGCGCCCGAAGAATCCCAGATCACCGCCGCGCGATGACGAACCCGGATCCTGCGAAAACTCCTTAGCCAGCGCTTCGAACTGCCCCGGATCCTTTTTCAGCCGGGCCCGGATATCCTCAGCCTGGGCGCGCGCCTTCTTGACCGCCTCTTCGTCCGCATCCGCTGCAACCTGGATCAGGATATGCCTCGCCTGACGTTCCTCCGGCTGGCCGAAACGGTTTCGATTCCCCTCGTAGAATGTCTTGATTTCCGCGTCACTGACGCTCACCTGCTGCTCCAGTGCGGCTTCGTCGAAAACCACGTACTCGACTTTCACGCGCGCCGGACGCTCGAAACTTGCGCCGTTGGCATCGTAGTATTTCTGCACAGCCTCGTCGGACAGCTTCACTTCACTCGTGAAGCGGCTGACGGGAAACTTCAATTCGCTGACTTCGCGCTCTTCAAGCTGGGCAGAGAGAAAACGGGAGGCCGAAGCAAGCGCGGCAAATGACCCCTCACCCACGGGAAGGGCCAGTTGCTGAACCCTGATGTCCTGGGCCAGACGGGCCTCGAACATCGCCGGAGTCATCCCCTGAGCCCTCAGCAAGGCCTCATAGCGCTCAAGCGAAAAATGACCGTCCTGCTGAAACGACGGGATTTCGGTGATGGTCTGCTGCAGCTGTGCCGGCGTGACCACCATGCGGTTTTCTGCCGCATAGAGCGCAAGCACCCGCCGGTTGACCAGGTTCTCGATCACCGCACGACGCAAGGCCTCGGACTCGAGCAGCGTGCGATCCACCGGACCATCGGAAGCGTTGCGCAGGCGATCCTGCTGCTCGCGCAAGGCCTGCTCGAATTCGACAGCCATGATCGGTGAACCGCCGACGGTTGCGACTTCGCCTCCGCCAGGCCCGTCCTTGAAGTAGGAATCCAGGCCAAAAAAGGCAAAGGGCACGATAAGAAGGGCCAGAATGACCTGTGCGACGCGTGGGTTACTACGGACAGCCTCGAACATCTCGATTTCCGTGAAAACAAAAAATGGGGGTGGGCAAAACCGGTGAGTCTTGCACCAGAGGCGGGAGTGTAGCGCATACTGGGCAAAGGCTGCCTGCATGCCAGCGCCCGCTAACGCCCGCTCGGTGCTGGAGGGTCAAAAATTGCTGTTGCGACGCGGTCGTGCAGGATGCTATCTTCCGCCACGTTGCGCGGGAGAGCACTCTCCCGTAGAGAGTCGCCGAAGGCGTAACCCCCCGGAATCGCTCAGGCAAAAGGACCGCGCACAGCATCGAAATTCTGGAGAGTGATGTGGGCTCGGGCGAAACCCGGCTGCACATCCACCGAAGGGGCACCCGGCACAGCGTGCTGGAATCTCTCAGGTACAAGGGACAGATGGGGCGAATCGGGCATCACGCCGGCTTCGCCCCTTTTTCGTTTACTTGCCTGGAGCCACCATGAACGCACCCGTCAGACAGACCCCTCTCCACGCCACCCACGTCGCCGCAGGCGCACGCATGGTCGATTTCGCCGGCTGGGACATGCCGGTGAACTATGGCTCGCAGATCGAGGAGCACCATGCCGTGCGCCGCGATGCCGGCATGTTCGACGTTTCGCACATGCTCTCTCTCGACCTCGACGGCGCAGACGCCACCCCTTATCTGCGCGGCCTGCTCGCCAACGACGTGGCCAAGCTCAAGGAGCCGGGCAAGGCGCTGTATTCGTGCATGCTCAATGAAAACGGCGGCGTGATCGACGACCTGATCGTCTACCACCTGTCCGACACACGCTATCGCATCGTGGTCAATGCCGGCACCGCCGACAAGGACGTGGCCTGGATGCGCAAGCGGATTGCCTCCACCGGCGCCAACGTCAGCCTCAATGCCCGTCGCGATCTGGCCATGATCGCAATCCAGGGCCCCAATGCACGCGAAAAGACCTGGCAGGCCCTGCCCGCGCTGCGCGCTGCGAGCGAGCCGCTCAAGCCTTTCTCGGGCGCAGCCATCGGCGAGATCTTCGTCGGCCGCACCGGCTACACCGGCGAAGATGGTTTCGAAGTCGCACTGCCTGCCGACCAGGCCGCCGCGGCCTGGGCTGCACTGACCGCAGCGGGCGTTGCCCCCTGTGGCCTTGGTGCCCGTGACACCCTGCGCCTGGAGGCCGGCATGAACCTTTACGGTCAGGACATGGACGACGACGTTTCGCCCCTGAATGCAGGCCTGAGCTGGACTATCGACTTCAAGGACGAGTCCCGTAACTTCGTCGGCAAGTCCGCGCTTGTTGCCAACCCCGCCAAGCGCCGCGTACTGGGCCTGATCCTCGAGGACAAAGGCGTGCTGCGCGCCCACATGAAAGTGGTCACGGCCGCCGGCGAAGGCGAAACCACCAGCGGCAGCTTTTCTCCGACGCTGGAAAAATCGATTGCATTCGCACGTCTCCCGCTCGCAGTAGAGGCCGGCGACACCGTCGAAGTGGAGATCCGCGGCAAGCTGCTCAAGGCGCGTGCCGTACGCCTGCCGTTTGCGCGCAACGGCAAGGCCGTCGCCTGATTCATGGTGTGTGACCGGCGCCAAGCCGGTCACACACGGCAGTCCCTTTCCGTCCCTTTGTTTTCATCCCTTTCGCATCCCGAACACATCCTGGAGATTTCCATGAGCAACGTCCCCGCCGACCTCAAGTACACCACCTCCCACGAATGGGTTCGCGTCGAAGCCGACGGCACCCTGACCATCGGCGTCACCGACCACGCACAGGAAGCGCTGGGTGACGTGGTCTTTCTCGAACTGCCGGAAGCCGGGCGCCAGGTTGCCGCCAAGGAAGCGTGTGCAGTGATCGAGTCGGTCAAGGCCGCCTCCGACATCTATGCGCCAGTTGCCGGTGAAGTCATCGCCTCCAACCAGGACGCCGCCGATGCCCCCGAGAGCGTCAATGCCGACGCCTACAGCGCCTGGCTGTTCAAGCTCAAGCCCGCCAATGTGGCCGATGTCGACGCCCTGCTCGACGCTGCCGGCTACACCGCCGAAACCGCTCAGTAAGACGCCTCGGCAGGCACCCGCCGGTGCCTGCCAGCCGCTTCGCACCCATTGCCAGAGCCGCAGACGACATGACCGACACCCTACTCTCCGCCCCGCTTGCGCAGCTTGAGCAGCGCGATGCCTTCATCCACCGGCATATCGGCCCCAACGCCGACGAAATCGGCCAGATGTGTGCCGCCATCGGCGTCGCCGACGTCGACGCGCTCATCGGCGAGACGGTTCCGGCCGACATCCGGCTCGAAGCACCGCTGCCCCTGGCCGAGCCCCAGCCAGAGCATGTCGCGCTGGCCACACTGCGCACGCTTGCACAGAAGAACGTCGTCAAGCGTTCGATGATCGGCGCCGGCTACTACGGCACCCATACCCCCGCGGTCATTCTGCGCAACGTGATGGAAAACCCGGGCTGGTACACCGCTTACACGCCCTACCAGGCAGAGATCGCCCAAGGGCGGCTCGAGGCCTTGCTGAACTACCAGCAGATGGTGATCGATCTCACCGGACTGGAACTGGCCAACGCCTCGCTGCTCGACGAAGCCACCGCAGCGGCCGAAGCCATGACCATGGCGCGCCGGGTGTCGAAGTCCAAATCCAACGCCTTCTTTGTCGATGCGGCCAGCTTCCCGCAAACCATCGATGTGGTGCGCACCCGCGCGCACTATTTCGGTTACGAGCTCGTGTTCGGCGACGCGGCCAGCGCCGGTGATCACGACGTGTTCGGCGCACTGTTGCAGTATCCGGACGCGCACGGGGCAGTCGCCGACCTCTCCGCTCCGATCGCCGCACTGAAGGCGAAGGGCGCAGTGGTCGCGGTCGCCTCCGACCTCATGGCGCTGGTGCTGCTCAAGAGCCCCGGCGCGCTCGGCGCCGACATCGCCCTCGGCTCCGCTCAGCGCTTTGGCGTGCCGATGGGTTTCGGCGGCCCGCATGCTGCCTTCTTTGCCACCCGCGAGGCATACGTGCGCTCGATGCCGGGCCGCATCATCGGCGTATCGAAGGACGCCCGCGGCAATACCGCGCTGCGCATGGCCTTGCAGACCCGCGAACAGCATATCCGCCGCGAAAAAGCCAACTCCAACATCTGCACCTCGCAGGTATTGCTGGCCAACATGGCAGGTTTCTATGCGGTCTATCACGGCCCGCAGGGCCTGAAGACGATCGCTGCGCGCATCCACCGCCTTGCGGCCATCCTTGCCGAAGGCTTGCGTGTGGCGGGTTTCACGCTGGCAAGCGCAAGCTTCTTCGACACCCTCGAAGTTGATACCGGCGCCCGCACCGCCCCGATCCTGAGCGCGGCCGATGCCGCCGGCTACAACCTGCACCAAGCCTCAGCCACCGCGCTCGGCCTGTCGGTGGATGAAACCACGACCCGCGAAGACATCGCGGCGGTGCTCGCCTGCTTCGGTGCCACGGCCGACATCGCCTCGCTCGACGCGAGTGCAGCGCAGGCGGGTGGCGCGATCCCGGCCGGCCTGCTGCGCACCGATGCCATTCTGTCGCACCCCGTGTTCAATACCCACCACACCGAACACGAGATGCTGCGCTACCTGAAGAAGCTGCAGAATCGCGACCTGGCACTCGACCACTCGATGATTTCGCTCGGCTCCTGCACCATGAAGCTGAACGCCACCAGCGAGATGATTCCGGTCACCTGGCCCGAGTTTGCCAACCTGCATCCCTTCGCACCACGCGAACAGGCTGTTGGCTACCTCGAGATGATCGAAGGCCTCGCCGGCTACCTGCGTGCCGTTACCGGCTTCCCCGCAATCTGCATGCAGCCCAACTCGGGCGCGCAGGGCGAATACGCCGGTCTCGTCACCATTGCCCGCTATCACGCCAGCCGTGGTGACAACCAGCGCAAGGTCTGCCTGATCCCGCGGTCTGCCCACGGCACCAACCCCGCCTCGGCGCAGATGTGCGGCATGAAGGTGGTCGTGGTGGATTGTGACGATCGCGGCAACGTCGATGTCGACGACCTCAAGGCAAAAGCCGCGCAGTACAGCAGCGAACTGGCCGCGCTCATGATCACCTACCCGTCGACGCACGGCGTGTTCGAAGAATCGATCCGTGAAATCTGCGCGGTGATCCATGCCAATGGCGGCCAGGTGTACATGGACGGCGCCAACCTCAATGCACAGGTCGGTCTCACCTCGCCGGCCTCCATCGGCGCCGACGTATCACACATGAACCTGCACAAGACCTTCTGCATCCCTCACGGCGGCGGCGGGCCGGGCATGGGCCCGATCGGCCTGGCAGCACACCTCGCCCCGTTCATGGCCGACCACGTCGTTGCCCCGACCGGTGACGCGGCTCGGCCACACAAGGGTCAGGGCGCAGTCTCTGCCGCCCCGTTCGGCTCGGCCAGCATTCTGCCGATCTCGTGGATGTACATCGCAATGATGGGCGGCAGCGGACTCAAGCGCGCCACCCAAGTGGCGATCCTGAACGCGAACTACATCGCCAGCCGCCTCGGCGCGCATTACCCGGTGGTCTATACCGGGAGCAAGGGCCGGGTGGCGCACGAGTGCATTTTCGACATCCGCCCGATCAAGGCCGCAACCGGAATCTCCGAGGTCGATATCGCCAAGCGCCTGATGGATTACGGTTTCCACGCCCCCACCATGTCTTTCCCCGTGGCCGGAACCATCATGATCGAACCGACCGAATCCGAGGATCTGGCCGAGATCGACCGCTTCGTCGAGGCCATGATTTCGATCCGCGAGGAAGTGCGTCAGATCGAGAACGGGACCTGGAGCGCCGACAACAACCCGCTCAAGAACGCGCCACATACCCAAGCCGACGTGATCGGCGACTGGGACCGCCCCTACACCCGCGAGCAGGCGGTATTCCCGCTGGCCTGGGTTGCAGCGAACAAGTTCTGGCCGAGCGTCAATCGCATCGACGACGTGCATGGCGACCGCAATCTGTTCTGCGCCTGCGTGCCGATGAGCGACTACGCCGACTGAACGCGGGCTGATCCCGCTTCCGGGTTAGAATCCAAGCGCTTCGCAAAGAAGCCACGCCTGCAGGCGTGGCTTTTTTGTGTCCCGCACGCACACACTTGCTCGTCTCCTTCTCACCGAAAGCCGGCCGCCGATGACCTCACCCAGCCCGACCCGTCGATCGCTCTGGATCGCCTTGCTGATCACACACCTGGCAGGCCTTGCTGCGCTGCTCACCTGGGTGACGTGGGAAACCCGGCCAGTACCGATGCACGACCTCCAGCTTGCGGGCGGCGAGCGGCTGAAATGCGTGTCCTACGCGCCCTATCATCGCCCCGGGCAAACCCCGTTCGACCCGACTGCAGTCATCACGCGTGAGCAGATCATTGACGATCTGACTGCGCTGGCAAAAATCACTGAATGCGTGCGCCTGTACTCGGTCGACCAGGGCCTGGATCAGGTACCCGCCGTTGCGCGCGAGCTTGGCATCAAGGTACTGGTCGGCGCCTGGATCGGCTATGACCGCAAGAAGAATCAGGCCGAGCTCGACCACGCAATCAAGGTCGTCAACGAAAATGCGGACGTGGTCTCTGCGCTGATCGTCGGGAACGAAGTCCTGCTTCGACGTGAGCGCACCGTCGACGAGATGCGCGAGCATATCGCCTACGCGCAGTCGCGGACCGAGGTGCCCGTTACCTATGCCGACGTGTGGGAATTCTGGATTCGCAACGACAGCCTCGCCGACGCAGTCGACTTCGTCACCGTCCACATCCTGCCCTTCTGGGAAGACGAACCGGTCAACATCGAAAAGGCCATCGCCCACGTTGCTCAGATCCGCACCGAAGTCGGCGAGCACTTCAAGGGCAAGGACATCCTGATTGGCGAAACCGGCTGGCCCAGTGCCGGTCGCCAGCGTGAGGAATCAAAGCCATCGCGCGTCAATCAGGCACGTTACATTCGCGAATTCATCCACCAGGCACATGCCAACGGGTGGAACTACAATCTGATCGAGGCCATCGACCAACCATGGAAACGGCGCCTTGAGGGCACGGTGGGTGGCTTCTGGGGCATGCTCGATGCGAAGACCCTGAACCCCAAGTTCCCCCTTTCCGGCCCGGTTGCCGAGCGCGAGGATCTCGCCACGCCGATCACGGGTGGCGCAGTCGGCGCCGTGCTCGCGCTGCTTCTCGCCTTCGTTTCGCGCTCAACCCAGCCCTCACTGATTCGTATTGCTGCCCTCACGCTGTGCGGTGCAAGCACCGGCCTGATTGCGGTGCTGCACTGGGAGCACGCACTCCTTGCCTACCGCGACGCCACCGAGTGGATCGTCCTCGGCGCGGTTGCCGTCGCTGGTGTGTTATCTGCCCTCGCGCTGGCGTGCTGGCAAGGGACGGCGCTGCCACGCGCGGAAACGGCGTGGACTGCACTGCGTCGTGGGGATGTTTCCGCCACCAGCGCGCTCGGCTTGCTGCGGGGCGTACTGCTGTTTGCAGCCGCCATCGCCGCCCTGCTGCTGCTTGCCGATGCGCGCTACCGCGACTT
>JALNWS010000184.1 GCA_023230755.1 Azoarcus sp. | reverse complement strand
CGCCACCGCGTCGTTGTAGAGAATCTTGTAGGTGACGTTGGTCCGTGCCGCAATCGCCTGTCGGATGGCGAGAAAGCCGGAATGAAAATAGGTGCCGTCGCCCAGGTTCTGGAACACATGCGGCGTGCGGGTAAAGCCCGAGTGTGCCACCCAGTCGACGCCCTCCCCACCCATCTGGATGAGGCCGGTGGTCTCGCGGTCGGGCATCCACGAGGCCATGAAATGGCAACCGATGCCAGCCTGCGCATGCGAGCCCTCGGGCACCCGGGTCGAGGTGTTGTGCGGACAACCGGAGCAGAAGTACGGCACCCGGCGCACGCCATCGGCCGCATTCGACAGCAGCGTCGGCGCGGTGAAGTCCTCGACCTGTTCCCGACGGTCGAGCGCGGGGCGATGCGCGGCCAGCCAGTCGGCCAGCACCGGCATCACCCGCGACGGCCGCAACTCGCCCAGCGCTGACAGCAAGGGCGCGCCGCACTGCGCGGTCTTGCCGAACACCTGCGGACGCTGCGCCGGATCATCGTTGTAGAACAGGTTCTTGATCTGCTGCTCGACGAAGGGCCCCTTCTCCTCGACCACCAGAATTTCCTTCAACCCTGCCGCAAACGCCCGCATGCGCCCAGGCTCGAGCGGGAAGCTCTGCCCGACCTTGTACAGGCGGATGCCATGAGTTTCGAGCTCGGACAGCCCAAGCCCGAGGCGGCGCAGCGCTTCCAGAAGATCCAGATGCGCCTTGCCGCACGTCACGATGCCGACGTCGGCCGATACGGCCGGACACAACAGGCGATCGATCGAGTTGTGACGCGCGAAATGACGCGCGGCATCGAGCTTGGCAGCCAGCCGCTGCTCGATCACCAGGCTCGGCAGATCGGGCCAGCGGTAGTGCAGCCCGCCGACCGGCGCGGTGAAATCGTCTGGCGCATCAAACCGGGTGCGGATCGAATCCAGATCCACCGTCGAGCCGCTCTCGACCATCTCCGAGATCGCCTTCAAACCCACCCAGCAGCCGGAAAAGCGCGACAGCGCCCAGCCATACAGGCCGAACTCGATCATCTCCGCCACCGACGCGGGGTTGAGCACTGGCAGACTCCAAGCCTGCAAGGTGAAATCACTCTGATGCGGCATCGACGACGACACGCAACCATGATCATCACCGATCACCGCCAGCACGCCACCGTGCGGCGAGGCCCCATAGGCATTGCCGTGGCGCAGCGCGTCTCCGGCCCGATCGACGCCCGGTCCCTTGCCGTACCAGATCGCAAACACGCCATCGACGGTGCGCTCGGCATCACTCTCGACCTGCTGCGACCCCAGCACCGCGGTCGCGCCGAGTTCTTCATTGACTGCGGGCAGAAAGCGGATGCGGTTCGCGTCGAGCAGCGGCTTCACTTTCCACAACTGCTGGTCGTAGGCGCCGAGCGGCGAGCCGCGATAGCCGCTGATGAAGCCGCCGGTATTGAGCCCTGCAGCCTGGTCGAGCGCGGCCTGCATCAGCGGCAGGCGCACCAGCGCCTGGGTGCCGGTCAGGAAGACCTGGCCGCGAACGGCCTCAAGATTGTCGGCGAGACGGTAATCGTGATTCACCGTCGTCACCGACGTGGCCGCAGCCACGGTGAGCGTGTTCATGGGCGTGTCTCCTGTTGTGGTCCGGCACACTGCCCACAGCGCGCCGGCCTGCTTTTATCAGCTTTGATTCGTATTGCCGGTTTTGGCTCCCGGCGGCACGAACAACAGGATCATCGTAGGCCCTTGCAAGCCCACAATGCGTGCATTGTTTGCACTAAAACACCGCATAGACGAACATTCCGTGCATCAAACAGACAAAACACGCACAAAACATGATCAACCTCGACAAGTACGACCTGCAACTGCTTTCCGAACTTCAGACCGACGGCCAGGCATCCAATGCCGTGCTGGCCGAACGTATCCACTTGTCCCCATCACAGGTGAGCCGACGGGTGCAAAGGCTGACGCAGTCCGGGTTCATCGAACGCTACGTCGCCCTGCTGCGCCCGGCCGCAGTCGGTCTCGGGGTGACCGCCTTCGTCAACGTTTCGCTCGAACGTCACGGCGAGGTCCACACCGATGCCTTCACCGAGGCGATCCGCGGCATGGACGAGGTGCTCGAATGCTTCGCCATCAGCGGCGAGGCAGACTATCTGCTGAGAGTGATGACCCCGACGCTGCCTGCATTGTCGGACTTCATGCTGCACCGCCTGATGCGGATCGGCGGGGTGCGCAGCGTGAAATCGAACATCGTGCTGACCGAGCTCAAGCGCAGCACCCGGCTTCCGCTGGATCACCTGGGCAATGCACCACGTAGCGGAAATTATTGAAGCAAGCCCGCTCCCCTGCCGATATGATCCGCAGCGCCGTGGAATTCGACGTCTACCACCCTGAGTGACGCAGCCAGGCGACCAAAGGAGCGAACAATGGAAACAAAGACGCCGCGAGGCGGAACCCGCTGGCTGCCTGCAGCCGGCCTGATGATCACGAATGCGCTGCTGTTGTGGCATGCACTGTGGCCGATGCTGCCGACAGCAGCAACGGCATCACTTGCCGCCGCCGGTGTCGCGCTGGCACTGCTGATGCTCACCATGCGGGGTCAGCCCGCACATCCGAGCACAGCGACGGACAGGGGCCCGGCGCTGGAGGGCGAGCGCCCGGATATCGGCAGCCAGTCAGCGGCAGGCAACAACGCCTTCGTCCGCCGCCTGCGCCAGACCATCGGCGAATTGCGCAGCAGCGGTACCGGCATTGCGGTCAGCGCAGCACACCTGAATCAGCGCATCAAGCACACCGCCGCAAGTGCAAGCCGTCAGCGCGAACTTGCGACCTCCATCTTCGCTGCCAGCCGCACGGCCGGCGCAGCGGTCGACAGCGTGATGGCCAATGCCGACGAGGTAAAAACCACCACCACAGCCAACCTCGCCGCAGTCAGCGCCAGCCAGCAGGAACTGCTCGACGTCACCGAGCGCATTCGAAATGTCAGCAACATGGTTCAGGCCTTTGCCAGCACCGTGGACCAGCTCAGCCAGAATTCTGCGCAGATCCGTGATATCGGCCTGCTGATCAACGACGTCTCCGACCAGACCAATCTGCTCGCGCTCAATGCGGCAATCGAAGCGGCCCGGGCGGGTGAGGCCGGCCGCGGTTTCGCGGTGGTTGCAGACGAAGTGCGCAAACTGGCCGAGAAGGTGAAATCCGCAACCGGCGTGATCACGAGCAATTCGGACAAGATGCTTGCACTGGTCTCCAGCACCGAAGCCGAAACCCGTCGCATCACCGAAGATGCCGGGCTCGCGCGCGAGGTCGTGCAGCGCACCTCAACCAACTTTGCCGCCATGGTGGGCGACCTGCAACACATGAGCGAACAGCTGCTCGACATTACCGGCGCCATTCACCACATCCACGACAGCAACGTGTCGGTACATGGTCTGGTCGGCGAGATCACCGCGCTGTCTGAACAGGTCTCCACGCAGATGCTCGAATCGGAGCGAGTATCGGAAGAACTGCGCGATCACACGGAGGAGCTGCACGCGCTGTCGACCCGGTTCCGCATCAGTGACTCGGCCTACGACAAACTGATCGACATCGCCGAAAAATACCGCGATGAATCGGCAGCCTTTCTTGAGGCCCGCGCCGCCACACTCGACGTGTTCGATACACGCTATCAACGCATCCCGGGCTCCGAGCCGCCGAAATTCAACACCAGCTACGACCGTGCGGTGGAAAAGGACTTGCAGGACATCTACGAACGCATGCTGGTCGAAGTGCCAGGCGTGGCCTTCTGCGGCGGTTTCGACATGAACTGCTACATGCCTGTGCACAACCGCCGCTTCTCCGCCGAACCCAACGGCGACCCGCAGCACGACCTCGCCTTCAGCCGGCACAAGCGCATCTACGACGACCCCACCTGCCGTCGTGCCATCGGCAACACGGGGCATGCCCTGCTGCAGACCTATGTGCGCGACACCGGCGAGGTACTGTGCGACCTGTCCCTGCCGATCAGGGTCAAGGGCAGGCAATGGGGCGTTTTCCGCGCTGGTTTCACGCCCGCACTGCTGCAGGACTGAACAAGATGCAGCCGGGTGGCCGCAGAAAGAACCGCGACCATCCCGGCTGCAACACCATGACCCGATTGGTCAGAGCGCCATGATCACCGACTTGGATTCGGTGTACATGTCGAGCACTGCACGCCCCATCTCGCGCCCGATCCCGGACTGCTTGTAGCCGCCGAAGGGCATCGCGTTGTCGAGGATGTTGTGGCAGTTCACCCATACCGTGCCGGCCTTGATCCTGGGGATCAGGCGATGAACGCGATTGCTGCAGCGACCTGACGCCCCACACCGGGTCATACGGGTTCACGCAATCCCCATGTCAGTGCGCAGTCTCAATCGAAAAACATCCCGGGGCTCGACGCAGCCCCCAAAATCACCCGGGGAATTGCGGCCCACGTAACTGGCACGCCTCCTGCTAAGGATTGGCCTGACTGGTCCGACCAGTCAGGCCATCACACTCAGGACACCCGATGCCAAGCATTGCCAACCTCGCCGCCCAGGCGCTTCAGCGTCGCATCATCGACAGGGAGTTCCCCAACGGTTCCGCCCTGCCCTCGCAGCGCGAGCTGGCCGAGCAGCTGTCGATCAGCCGTGCCTCGCTGCGCGAAGCCATCTCCACGCTCGAAGCGCTGGGGCTGGTGCGCACACAACCGGGCAAAGGCGTGTTCGTCACTGCAGGCAGTCGCCCCGACCCTGCACACCCGCCGCGTGGCATCTCGAACATGACGCCTCAGGCCCTGATCGAGTTGCGCGCGGCGCTTGAACCCGCCTGGACGAGCCTGGCCGCGCGCCATATCGATGACAAAGGGCTGGCGCAGCTTGAGACGATACAAACCGGCATGGAACATGCGCTCAAAGCCTGCGACCTGGTGATGGCCGCCGACTGGGACCTGCAGTTTCACCTGCTGCTTGCCGAACTGTGCGGCAACCCCGGCCTGGCGAGCATCGCAAACCAGTTCAGCGAACAGATCGGCCACTCACTGCGTCTGCCGTTCTCGGACCCCGCCGGGGTCTGGGCGCCAGCCGACGAACACCGCCGCATCATCGCCGCGATGTCGATGGGTGATGCCACCGCTGCCGCTGCGGCGATGCGCGTACACCTCACCGCCGCCGCGCGCCGCGTCGGCATTGATTCACCCACTTTCTGATCCCTTCATCAATCTCAAGGAGTGTTCTCATGATGTCCAGCCGCCGTCCCTTCCTTCGCAGCCTGTGCGGTCTTGTTGCCGGCGTCGCTGTTGCCAGCGTGATCGGCACCACCGACGCACGCGCCGATGTGCTCGCCAGCGTTCAGCAAGCCGGCACCCTGCGCGTCGCCGTACCGCAGGACTTCCCGCCGTTTGGCAGTGTGGGCACCGACCTCCAGCCCCGTGGCTACGATATCGACATGGCCAGGCTGATCGGCAAGGAACTCGGCGTCAAGGTCGAGCTGATTCCGGTCACCAGCACCAACCGCATCCCCTACCTGACCACCGGCAAGGCCGATCTGGTCATCTCCAGCCTGGGCAAGAACCCCGACCGCGAGAAGGTGATCGACTTCAGCGACGCCTACGCCCCCTTCTTCAATGGCGTGTTCGGGCCGGAAGACATCAAGCTGGCCAAGGCAGAAGAGCTGGCCGGCAAGACGATCGGCGTAACCCGCGGCTCGGTGGAAGACCTCGAACTGACCAAGATTGCGCCGGCCACGCTGACCATCAAACGCTTCGAGGACAACAACTCGACCATCTCCGCCTACCTCACCGGCCAGGTGCAGTTCGTTGCGACCGGCAACGTGGTGGCTGCTGCAGTCAATGACATGACCAAGCTGCGCCGTCTCAGCGCCAAGTTCCTGATCAAGAACTCACCGTGTTACGTCGGCGTCGCCAAGGGCGAGACCGCGCTGACGGCCAAGGTGAACGCGATCATTGCCAAGGCCAAGCAGGATGGCGCACTCAATGAAATCGCCCAGCGCTGGCTGAACGCCCCGCTGCCCAAGGATCTGTAAGCAGCCTGAGCTGCGCCGGGGCGGTGTGGCAACGCCCCGGGCACCCTTCTGATCCGCTGCTTCGGAACCCCTTGATGGCATATCAATTCGATTTCACCCCGGTGTTCGACAACACAGGACTGCTGCTGACGGGCGCGGGCTTCACCCTCGCCCTCACGGCCGTCGGCGCCATTCTCGGCATCGGCCTTGGCGTCGTTGGCGCGGTCTGTCGCGCATGGAAGCTCACCCCGTTCGACCGACTCTTCGGTGTTTACGTCGAAGTGATCCGCAACACCCCTTTCCTCGTTCAGCTGTTCTTCATTTTCTTCGGCCTGCCTGCGCTCGGTATCAAGATGACCGAATGGCAGGCTGCAGTGCTCGCAATGGTGATCAACCTCGGCGCCTATTCAACCGAGATCATTCGTGCCGGCATCCAGGCCACCCCCCGCGGCCAGATCGAAGCCGCAGAATCGCTGGCGATGACACGTGCTCAGACCTTCAAGCATGTGGTGCTGCGCCCGGCTCTGGCCAAGGTCTGGCCGGCGCTGACGAGCCAGGTGATCATCGTCATGCTCGGCTCGGCCGTCTGTTCGCAGATCGCCACCGAAGAGCTGACCTTCGCCGCCAACTTCATCCAGTCGCGCAGCTTCCGTGCGTTCGAAACCTACTTCGTGACCACGGCCATCTACTTCGTCATGGCCCTGCTGATCCGCCAGCTGCTGATGCAACTGGGGCAACGCTTCGTCGTCGGGAGGCCACGCTGATGTTCGTCCAGTTCTCCACCTGGGACATTGTCCGCAATCTGCTCGAAGGCGGGAAATGGACCCTCGGCCTGTCCCTGATCGCCTTCATCCTCGGCGGCGGCGTCGGCCTTGTGGTCCTGTTTGCCCGCATCGCCCACAACCGCCTGCTGCAATCCCTAGCCAAAACCTATATTGAGGTTTTCCAGGGCACACCGCTGCTGATGCAGCTCTTCATCGTGTTCTTCGGGCTGTCGCTCGTGGGCGTGGATATCTCACCCTGGTTTGCCGCCGCGACCGGACTCACGCTGTTTACCAGCGCCTATCTTGCGGAGATCTGGCGCGGTTGCGTGGAGTCCGTACCAAAGGGGCAGTGGGAAGCCTCGACCAGCCTCGCCCTGACCTACCCGCAGCAGATGCGCTACATCGTGCTGCCGCAGGCATTGCGCATCGCCATTGCGCCGACGGTGGGTTTCTCGGTTCAGGTCGTGAAGGGAACGGCGGTGACTTCCATCATCGGCTTTACCGAACTGACCAAGACCGGCTCGATGCTCGCCAACGCCACCTTCCAGCCCTTCCTCGTGTTCGGTCTGGTCGCGGTGGGCTACTTCATCCTCTGTTATCCGCTCTCGCTGTACGCAAAAAGCCTGGAGAAGAAATTCCATGTCGCTCGTTAAGATCACCGGCCTGCACAAGCACTTCGGCAGCAACCATGTCCTCAAGGGCATCGACCTTGAGGTCGCGCAGGGCGACGTCATCGCCCTGATCGGTCGCAGCGGCTCGGGCAAGAGCACCCTGTTGCGTACCATCAACGGGCTGGAGACCATCGACAAGGGCGAACTCGTGGTGGATGGCACCGCGCTCCACCACGGCAAGGGCGACATGCGCGCGCTGCGGCAGAAGGTCGGCATGGTCTTCCAGCAGTTCAACCTGTTCCCGCATCTCACCGCCGGTCAGAACGTCATGCTTGCACCGACCGTGGTCAAAGGCATGGCGAAGAAGGAAGTGGAAGACATTGCGCGGGAGATGATGCTCAAGGTCGGGCTCTCGGAGAAATTCGACAGCTTCCCGGATCAGCTTTCAGGCGGTCAGCAACAACGGGTCGCAATAGCGCGTGCGCTGGCGATGCAGCCCAAGGTGCTGCTGTGTGACGAGATCACTTCGGCACTCGACCCTGAACTGGTCAGCGAAGTGCTCGCCGTGGTGCGCCAGCTTGCCACCGAAGGCATGACCCTGATCATGGTCACT
>JALNWS010000183.1 GCA_023230755.1 Azoarcus sp. | reverse complement strand
GCATCGATGAGCGGCAGTCCGGCGCGTTCGGCCCACTTCAGCGTCAGCGGCAGCAGCAACTCAAGGCCGGTGGCACCGGCTTCGGATTCGCTGAAGGGGGTCAGCTTGCCGTCGTCGTCGACGGGAGTGTGATCGGAACACAGCGCATTGATGCGGCCTTCGGCGAGTCCGCGGCAGAGCGCGTCGCGATCGCGCTGACTGCGCAGCGGCGGGATCAGGTGGCAGTTGGCGTCGAAGTAGCCGATGTCCATGTCCGACAGGTGTACGTGATTGATCGACACGTCGCAGGTCACGTCCATGCCCTCGGCGCGTGCCTGGTCGATCAGCTTCAGGCCCTCCGCGCTCGACAGGCGGGTGATGTGCAGTCGGGTCTGAGTGATGCGTGCCAGTTGCAGGTAGGTAAACAGGGCGACGGTTTCTGCCGCCACCGGGATGCCTGGCAGGCCGAGTCGGGTGGCGACTTCACCGTCGTGGGCATAGCCGCCGCGCGACAGGAAGGGGGCGATAGGCTGCAGCCAGACACGGAAGTCGAAAGTGGCTGCGTACTGCATGGCCCGCATCAGCACAGTGTTGTCGACGATCGGCACATTGGCCTGCGAGAAGGCGACGCAACCGGCTTCGATCAGTTCGGCCATTTCCGACAGGCGTTCGCCCTTGAGTCCGAGGGTGAGCGCTGCGACCGGGTACACATGGGCGCGGTTGAGCTTCTTTGCCCGGTAGCACAGCATTTCGACCAGGCCGGGTTCGTCCAGCACCGGGTCGGTGTCGGGCGGGATGGCCAGGCTGGTGACGCCACCGGCCATCGCTGCATCCATTTCGGATTCGAGTGTGGCGCGGTATTCGAAGCCGGGTTCGCGCAGGCGGGCGGAGAGGTCGATCAGGCCTGGGGCCACCACCAGTCCGCTGGCGTCGATCGTTTTCTCGGCGACGAAACCATCGGGGGCGGTGCCGAGTGCGGCGATCTTGCCGTCGGCAATGAATACGTCCTGGACGCAGTCTGTCTTGTTGGCGGGGTCGATTACCCGGCCGTTGGCAATACGGATCTTCATCAAATCTTCCTTACTGGCCGGCAAGCATGCTCATGACCGCCATGCGGACGGCAATGCCGAAGGTCACCTGGGGCAGGATTACAGCCTGCGCGCCGTCGGCGACCGCAGAGTCGATCTCGACGCCGCGGTTCATTGGTCCGGGGTGCATCACAATGGCGTCGGATTTGGCATTCGCGAGTTTTTCCGCGGTCAGGCCCCAGACCTTGTAGAACTCCTGCGGTGTGGGCAGCAGCGCACCATTCATGCGTTCATTTTGCAGACGCAGCATCATCACCACATCGACGCCGCGCAAGCCTTCGTTCATGTCGTGGAACACACGCACGCCCATTTTCTCGATCTCGGTGGGCAAAAGGGTCTTGGGCCCGATGACACGGACTTCGGGCACGCCCAGCGTGGTCAGGGCGCAGATCTGCGAGCGCGCCACCCGCGAGTGCAGCACGTCGCCGACGATGGCAACGGTCAGCTTGGTGAAGTCCTGCTTGTAGTGGCGGATCGTGTACATGTCCAGCAGGCCCTGGGTGGGGTGGGCATGACGACCGTCACCGGCATTGACGACGTGAATGTCGTTGCGGCCGTTGGCGCGCAGGTGCCGGGCAATCAGGAAGGGCGCGCCGCTGGCAGCATGGCGCACCACAAACATGTCCGCCTGCATCGCACACAGGTTGTCCACCGTGTCGAGCAGGCTCTCGCCCTTGGAGGTGGAACTGGTCGACACGTTGAGGTTCACCACGTCGGCCGACAGGCGCTTGGCGGCGATCTCGAAGGTGGTGCGGGTGCGCGTGGAGTTCTCGAAGAAAAGGTTGAAGATGCTCTTGCCGCGCAGCAGCGGCAGCTTCTTCACCTCGCGCTCGGCCACTTCGGTGAAGGGCGCAGCCGTATCGAGAATGGCGGTAATGATGTCGCGGGGCAAGCCGTCCAGCGTGAGCAGGTGTTGCAGCTCGCCGTTCTTGTTGAGCTGGGGGTTAAGCATCGATCATCCTCAGGTTGAGGCTGCCGTCTTCGTCGCGTTCCAGTTGCAGGTTCTGCGTCGCAGGCAGGGGTTCGGGCAGGGTCAGGGCGCAGTAACGCGCGGCCACCGGCAGCTCGCGTCCGCCGCGGTCTATCAGTACGGCCAGCTCGACGCAGGCCGGCCGGCCGAAGTCGAACAGCTCGTTGAGCGCGGCGCGGGTGGTGCGGCCGGTGTACAGCACGTCATCGACGATGATGACGTGTGCCCCCTCCACGCTGAAGGGGATTTCGGTGCGTTGCGGCTTGGTGTGCAGGCCGCGTGCGCCGTAGTCATCGCGATAGAAGGAGACATCGATTGCTCCCAGTGGTTCGCTGATGCCGAGCATGGCGTGGAGCCGTTCTGCGAGCCACAGGCCGCCCGTGCGAATGCCGACGAGGGCGGTGGTGGGCGTGATATGAGGGCGCAGCTGTTCGGCAAGTTGCCGGCACAGGTTTTCTGCATCAAGACTTGGCATGTCGGATGGAGTCCAGAAAGTGTTGCAGGATCAGTTGAGCCGCGACCGCATCGAGTTGCTGCTTGCGTTCGCGCCATTGCTTGACGCCGGCTTCGCGCAGCTGTTGTTCGGCCTCGACCGAGGACAGGCGTTCGTCGGTCAGCAAGACCGGCAGACCGAAGCGGCCGTGCAGCTGGTTGGCAAAGCGGCGACAGCGTGCGGTGAGTTCGTGTTCGTCGCCATCGAGGTGACACGGCAGGCCGACGACCAGGGCGACTGGCTTCCACTCGTCCAGCAACTTGGCGATGGCGCCGAAGCGGGCGTTGTTGCTTTCCTCGTGCAGGGTGAGGAGGGCAGTGGCATGGCCGGTTTCGAGTTCACCGCTGGCGACGCCGATGCGTGCCAGACCGAAATCGAAGCCAAGGAGGCTGCCGCGTGTGGGCAATGCAGGCGGCGCTGGCGCCGCCGTGCTGTCAGGCATGTCCGGCAACCTCGCTCAGTTTCGCGAAGTCGACGCCGAGTTTCTGCATGGCAGCGGCCAAGCGCTCTTCGGGCGGCAGGTCGAAGATGATTGCCATGTCGGCGGGTACCGTCAGCCAGGCATTGTCTGCCAGCTCCTGCTCAAGCTGTCCTGCATCCCAGCCGGCGTACCCGAGGCTCACCAGTACCTCGCCGGGTTTGCCGGTGGCGCCGATTACCTGAAGGATGTCGCGGCTGCTGGTAAGCCCGACCTCGTCATTGACGCGCAGCGTCGAGTGCCAGTCGCCACTCGGGCGATGCAGCACAAAACCGCGGTCGGTCTGCACCGGCCCGCCGAAATAGACCGGCTGGTCGGCGAAGCCCTCGGCATCGAGCGGCAGTTCGATACGCTCGAACAGGTTTGAGAGCGTCATGTCGATCGGCCGGTTAACAATCACGCCCAGCGCACCCTGGTCGTTGTGTTCTGCGATATAGGTCAGTGCACGGGCGAAATGCGGATCGGCCATGTTTGGCATGGCGATCAGGAAGTGGTGCGTGAGATTGCTCGAGACGGTATCCATGCGCGTATTTTACGCTGACACCGCGCGCCTTGCGCGGGGAACCTCATCGGACGACAGGCGCTCATACCTGGTCTTGTTCATCCCGGATGCGAGCCTGCATGCATTCTGCACTTGTCTGGTTTCGACGCGATCTGCGCCACTTTGATCATGCTGCCCTGCATCACGCCCTGCGTCATGCGCACAAGGTGTATTGCGTGTTCGTGTTTGATCGCGACATCCTCGATGCGCTGCCCTCGAAGGAGGACCGCCGGGTCGGTTTCATCCATCATGCGGTGACCGAACTCGATGCGGCGCTTGACGCGTTGGCGCGTGGGACAGGCGCTTGTGGCGCGGGCCTGGTCGTGCGTCACGGCAGCGCAGTGGAGGAGATCCCGCGCCTGGCACGGGCGCTCGGTGTTGATCAGGTATGCGCCAATCGCGACTACGAACCGGCCGCCATCGTGCGTGACAGCAAGGTGGCGGCGGCACTGGCGGCGGCCGGCATCGGCTTCGTCGATTTCAAGGATCAGGTGATCTTCGAGCGCGACGAGGTGCTGACCCAGGGCAACACGCCCTTCAGCGTATTCACGCCCTATCGGAATGCGTGGATGAAGAAGCTCGACGACTTCTTCGTTCGCCCCTATCCGGTGGAAAAGTACGCTGGCGCACTCGCGCCCAAGCCGACTGACGAGTGCATTCCCACCATGGACGAGCTCGGGTTTGGTGCAGGAAACCTTGCCCGACTGCGCGTGCCGCTAGGGGTGACGGGCGGGCGCACGCTGTTCGAGGAATTCAAAAGCCGTATCGATCGCTACAAGCGGACACGCGACTTTCCTGCAGTGAAGGGTGTGTCGTATCTGTCCCCCCATCTGCGTTTCGGCACGGTGTCGATCCGCGAACTGGTTGCCTACGCCTGGCAGCATGGCGGGGATGGGGCCGAGACCTGGCTCAGCGAACTGGTGTGGCGTGACTTCTACCACATGATCCTGTGGCACCACCCGCGGGTGGTGGAGGCTACGTTCAAGCCCGAGTACGCGCGTGTGCAGTGGGACGACGCGCCCGAGCTGTTCGCCGCGTGGTGCGAGGCCCGCACTGGCTACCCGCTCGTGGATGCTGCGATGCGCCAGCTCAACCAGACCGGCTACATGCACAACCGTCTGCGGATGATCGTGGCCTCCTTTCTGACCAAGGACCTCGGTGTCGACTGGCGGCTGGGTGAGCGCTATTTCGCCGATCACCTGATCGACTTTGATCGCGCCGCCAACAATGGGGGCTGGCAGTGGGCGGCGTCGACCGGTTGTGATGCGCAGCCTTATTTCCGCATCTTCAATCCGGTAACCCAATCGGAAAAGTTTGATCCCGAGGGGCGCTTCATTCGTCGCTATCTGCCTGAGCTCGAACGTGTGCCGAACAAGTTCATCCACGCGCCGTGGACCATGGGCGGCATTGACCAGGCTGCGGCGGGCATCCGGGTCGGCACCGACTATCCGGCCCCTGTCGTCGATCACGCCAGCGCGCGCGTGCGCACGCTGGCGCGTTTCGGCATCGTCAAGGCCGGCTGAAAACGGGGCAAGGCGCTGTCGCGTCCGGCCCCGCCTGCGCTCAGTCGCGTCTGGTGTAGCCCGCGATGAGACCGAGCAGGGCCTCTTCCTGGTAGGGCTTGCCCAGATAGTGGTTGGCGCCAATCTCCATCGCGTAGCTGCGGTGCTTGTCCGCCAGGCGTGAGGTGATCATGATGACCGGCACGGCCTTGGTGCGCTCGTCCGCGCGGATGTTACGGACGAGATCGAAGCCGTCCATGCGCGGCATCTCGATGTCGCACAGCATGACGTCAGGGACCGTTTCGATCAGGGCTTCGAGGGCGTCAACGCCATCCTTTGCGGTGATGACCCGGTAGCCCTCGCGTTCGAGCAGGCGGCTGGTAATCTTGCGCACGGTGAGCGAATCATCGACGACCATCACCGTCGGCACATGCAGCGGCTCGGGGGCGGGCTGGGGTGGCAGTTCGTCCGCTACCGTCACCGCGACCATATCGTTGCCAGCCAGACCACGGCTGGCCAGTGCGACAGGGTTCAGGATCAGTACAATCTCGCCGTCGCCGAGCACGGTCGCGCCAGACATGCCAACGATACGGGTGAGCTGCGGGCCCGCATTCTTGACGATGATTTCCTGGTTGCCGCGCAGGGCATCGACGTGCAGCGCAAGTGTCTGCGCGCCTGCGCGCAGCAACAGCACCCAGTTGTAGCGCTGGATCTCGGGCTGGCTGACCTGATCGCCAAGCAGGCGTGGCAGATAGCGGTACGCATAGTGCTGGTCCATCCAGTCGGTACCGCCGTCCTTGCGCAGGCGTTCGAGTGCGTCGGCCTTGAGCTCCATGACCTGGGCCACCATGCTCGACGGAATCGCGAAATGGCGTCCCGCCGCACGCACCAGCAGCGCCTGGGTGACGGCCAGTGTCAGGGGCAGATAGATACGGAACACGGTTCCGGCATCGGGCGCGCTGCTGACGTCGATGCGGCCGCCGACCGCTGCGGTCTCGGCTTTTACCACGTCCATGCCGACGCCGCGTCCAGAGACTGCCGAGACGGTGCCTGCGGTGGAAAAACCGGGTACGAAGATGAGGTTGGTGAGGCGACGTTCGTCGGCGGTTTCGTCGGCTGCCAGCAGACCGTTGGCGTGCGCTTTTGCTGCGATGCGCTCGAAGTCGAGGCCTGCGCCGTCGTCGGCGAGTTCCAGCACGATTTCGTTGCCTTCCTGGCTCACGCTCAGGGTGATCTGGCCGATCTCGGGCTTGCCGGCCGCGCGCCGCTTTTCGGGCGCCTCGATGCCGTGGGCGAGCGAGTTGCGCAACAGATGTTCGAGCGGTGCCACCATGTGCTCGAGCACGCTGCGGTCGACTTCGATGCGCCCGCCGCGCAGGTCGAGGCTGGCGCGCTTGCCCAGCTCCTTCGTGCCCTTGCGTACGATGCGGTAGAGGCGGTCGGCGAGGCTGTCGAACGGCACCATCCGGACCTGCATCAAGGACTGCTGGAGTTCGCGCGACAGGCGGGCCTGGCTGTGCAGGGCGATATCGGCACCATCGAGGTTCTTCAGCAGGCTCTGCTGCACCGTCGTGACGTCGTTGACGCTCTCGGCCATCATCCGGGTGAGTTCCTGCAACCGGGTATAGCGGTCCATCTCGAGCGGATCGAATTCTGCATGCCGGGATTCAGCCTGCGCCATGCGCGACTGCATCTGGACGTCAGCCTGAATCTCGACTTCACGCAACTGATTGCGCAGGCGGATGACGTTTTCGGTCAGATCGAGCATCGAACGGCGCAGGTTACGCAGTTCGCCCTCGATACGGGTTCGGGCAACCCCGATTTCGCCCGCCTCGTTCACGAAGCGGTCGACCAGTTCGGCACGTACCCTCAGGGTGCCGGACGCCGCGGCGCTGTCGGCCTCGCCCGCGGTGGTGTCGATGCTGACTGCGGGGCCGGAATCGGCTGCAGTCTTCTGCGTGTCCGGTGTTTCTGGCGCCAAGTGTGTTTCGCCGCTCGCCAGACCGTCGATCATCTGCTCGGTATGGTCGAGGCTGGTGACCAGTTCCTCGATCAGGGCGGGGGTCTCGCGACCGCTCTTGAGCGATGCTTCGAGACGCGATTCGAGCTGGTGAATCTGCTCCCCGAGCTGCATCGCGCCGGCCATGCGTGCGCTGCCTTTCAGGGTGTGAAGCAAGCGCGCAACGCTCTTGGGGTGATCGGCATTGCTGGTGTCGGACTGCCAGTTGCGCAGCGCGGCGTGCAGCTCGCTGAGCAATTCGCCGGCTTCGTCGAGGAAAATCGGCAGTAGTTGTTCGTCGATTTCATCGCTGACACGCGTCGCCAGGGCCTCATCCGGCGTCTGGGCCGGTGCGACGCTGTCGGCTACAGTTGCGACGTCGGGTGCCGCGGCCCGGGCGGGGGCGTTGGGATGACGACATGCGTGTTCGAGTTGTTCGACCAGGCCGGGAACGTCGAGCGGCATGCGTTTGCCGACGACCTCGGCGAGCATGGCTTCCAGCGTGTCGACGCTGGTTCGGAACAGCGCCAGATCGCCGGCCGAAGGGGCTGCGGACTGGTCGCGCAAGCGTTGCTCGGCGTGCTCAAGTGCACGTGCCAGCGTATGGAGCGGACTGATCCGCGCCGTTCCGGAAATGCCGGCGAAAGTGTGTGCGGCGCGGAGCGCGACCTCGGGTAGTTGAAGCGTCGGGTTGGCCTTGAGACGGGCGAACTCCTGATGCAGGGTGGCAATGTGATGACGTGCTTCCGCCACGTACAGGTCGTAAAGCGGGCGGGAGATCTCGACGTCGTCGATGCGGACGAAGTCAGCGTCCTCCTGCGCTTCGCTTGCTGCGGCGGTCTCGGCTACGTGTTTTTCGGTGCCTGGCGCATCCGGGGCAAACTCTGCAGGCTCAGGCTCAGGCTCAGGCTCAGGCTCAGGCTCAGGCTCAGGCTCAGGCTCAGGCTCAGGCTCAGGCTCAGGCTCAGGCTCAGGCTCAGGCTCAGGCTCAGGCTCAGGCTCAGGCTC
>JALNWS010000182.1 GCA_023230755.1 Azoarcus sp. | reverse complement strand
GGAGACGGAATATGGCTAGCGGTAAGGAAATCCGTACCAAGATCAAGAGCGTGCAAAACACGCGCAAGATCACCAAGGCCATGGAAATGGTGGCCGCATCCAAAATGCGCAAGGCGCAGGACAGGATGCGCGCTGCCCGACCCTATGCCGAGAAGATCCGCCGACTCGCCGCGAACCTGTCTCAGGCCAATGTAACTGAATACCAACACCCCTTCCTGGCCCACAAGGCGCAGGTCAAACGGGTGGGCTTGATTCTGGTGACGACCGATAAGGGCCTTTGTGGCGGCATGAACACCAACGTCCAGCGCGTAGCCGTGACTGCGATGAAGGAATGGGAAGCCGCAGGTGTAACCGAGATCCGTGCCTGCTGCATCGGCAACAAGGGTTTTGGTTTCATGCAAAGGGTGGGCGCCAAGGTGTCTTCGCATGTCGTGCAACTGGGCGATACGCCTCACCTTGAAAAGCTCATCGGCCCGGTCAAGGTGATGCTCGATGCGTTCCAGAACGGAGAGCTCGACGCGGTCTACGTGGTCTATACCCGTTTCATCAATACGATGAAGCAGGAACCCATGCTCGAACAGCTGCTGCCGCTGACAGGCGAAAATCTGGGTACGCCTGACAGCTCGTGGGACTACCTCTACGAGCCCGAGCCACAGGTGGTAATCGACGAAATGCTGGTGCGTTACGTCGAAGCGCTGGTGTATCAGGCAGTGGCCGAGAGCATGGCTTCCGAGCAGAGCGCACGTATGGTGGCAATGAAGGCTGCTTCCGACAACGCGAAGAACGTGATTGGCGAGCTTCAGCTGGTCTACAACAAGACCCGCCAGGCTGCGATCACCAAAGAGCTGTCGGAAATCGTCAGCGGCGCCGCGGCGGTCTAACGGATTATTGAATTAAGGAAAAACGATGAGTACTGGTACGATCGTTCAGTGCATCGGCGCGGTGGTGGACATTCAGTTCCCGCGCGACGCGATGCCCAAGATTTATGAGGCTCTGAAGCTCGAAGACGCTGCCAACTCGTTTGCCGAAGACGGCTTGACCTTTGAGGTCCAGCAGCAACTCGGTGATGGCGTGGTGCGTACCATTGCGATGGGTTCGTCCGATGGCCTGCGCCGCGGAATGAAGGTTGGCACCACCGGTGCCGGCATTTCGGTCCCCGTCGGTGAAGGCACCCTCGGCCGCATTATGGACGTGCTGGGTCGCCCGATCGACGAGGCTGGCCCGATCGAATGTGACGAGCTCCGTCAGATTCACCAGAAGGCACCGAAGTTCGACGAACTTTCGCCTTCCGTTGAGCTGCTCGAAACCGGCATCAAGGTTATCGACCTGATCTGCCCGTTCGCAAAGGGCGGCAAGGTCGGCCTGTTCGGCGGCGCCGGTGTGGGCAAGACGGTGAACATGATGGAACTCATCAACAACATCGCCAAGCAGCACGCAGGTCTGTCGGTGTTTGCCGGTGTGGGTGAGCGTACTCGTGAGGGTAACGACTTCTACCACGAGATGAAGGACTCGAACGTTCTCGACAAGGTTGCGATGGTGTTCGGTCAGATGAACGAACCCCCGGGCAACCGTCTGCGCGTGGCGCTGACCGGCCTGACGATGGCAGAGCGTTTCCGTGACGACGGCCGCGATATCCTGTTCTTCGTGGATAACATCTACCGCTACACGCTGGCCGGTACTGAAGTGTCCGCACTGCTCGGCCGTATGCCTTCTGCAGTGGGCTATCAGCCGACGCTGGCTGAAGAAATGGGCCGTCTGCAAGAGCGTATTACCTCGACCAAGGTGGGTTCGATCACTTCCATCCAGGCCGTGTATGTGCCTGCGGATGACTTGACCGACCCGTCGCCGGCAACGACCTTCCTGCACCTCGACTCCACCGTCGTGCTGTCGCGTGACATCGCCGCACTGGGTATCTATCCGGCCGTCGATCCGCTCGACTCCACCAGCCGCCAGCTCGATCCGCTGGTTGTGGGTGAAGAGCACTACAACGTGGCTCGTCAGGTTCAGCAGACGCTGCAGAAGTACAAGGAACTGCGTGACATCATCGCGATTCTGGGCATGGACGAACTGTCTCCCGAAGACAAGCTCGCCGTGGGCCGTGCGCGTAAGATCCAGCGCTTCCTGTCGCAGCCGTTCCACGTTGCGGAAGTCTTCACCGGTTCGCCTGGCAAGTACGTGACCCTCAACGACACGATCAAGGGCTTCAAGATGATCGTGAGCGGCGAGTGTGACTCCCTGCCCGAACAGGCTTTCTACATGGTCGGCGGCATCGAAGAGGCCATCGAGAAAGCGAAGAAGCTCCAGTAATTCGCTCACCCGCGCGGCGGTCTTCGCCGCGCGGAATTGAAGAGGACATACCATGGCTATGACGGTTCACGTAGACATCGTCAGTGCGGAAGAGCAGATTTTTTCCGGGCTGGCGGAGTTCGTCGCGCTGCCTGGCGAGGCGGGTGAACTCGGCATCCTGCCCGGACACATGCCGCTGATGACCCGGATCAGACCGGGTGCGGTACGGGTCAAGGTTCCGAATCAGGCGGAAGAAGAGCTGGTCTTTGTTGCTGGCGGCATCCTTGAAGTTCAGCCCGGTCTGGTGACCGTGCTGGCGGACACCGCGATTCGCGGCAAGGATCTCGACGAAGCGAAGGCACTGGAAGCCAAGCGCAAGGCAGAAGAAGCGCTTACCAACCAGAGCGCCCAGCTTGACTACGCCAAGGCTCAGGCTGAACTGGCCGAGGCGATCGCTCAGATCGCAGCGATCCAGAAGCTGCGCAAGCGCAGCTGAGCATCACTGTGCCGCTGTGTTTGCGGTGAGGTGACGAAAAAGGCAGCCCATCCGGCTGCCTTTTTTACGCCCTTTGGGCGCGATTGCGGCCGGCGTTCAGCGCCGGAGGCGGTCGATGCGCTTCTCCAGGCGGGCCACCGCATCGCGGAAGGCGCGGATGTCGTCGTCGAAGGCCGAAATCATCGGCTTCGAAACCAGTACGGCTTGTTCCTCGGTCAGGTATTCCACCGCATTTCCACTGAGGCTGGCGGCAATCCTTTGCTGTGCCTTGCCGAAGACGATACCGGTACCGACAAGGCGATGAGCGGCGATATCCCCCACCACGCGGGAAAGATCTTCTTCGAGATCCCAGCGCAGATGACGGAAGACGAAGCCCAGCGCATCGGCGAGCTCGGCGTTGCCTGATATTCGCACCTGGGACATCAGTGCCTCGATTCCACCATTGAGCGCGCGCGGAGATTCGCTCAGTGGCAGTTGCAGGCTGACATCGGGTGCCTCATCGCTGCTGCAGGCGGCGAAATGTCCGTCGGACGCGATCGAAAAGTCGATTGAAACCGGGGATAGATCAAGTCGCGCCCGTTTGCCGGCATGCGGTTGCAGTCGGCTCCGTGCCCAGCCGGACTGCGCGAGCAGATGATTGGTGGCAGAGAGAAAAAGGCTGTCGATCATATAAGTACGGGGGCCTGGGCCCCCGTTTCATCGTGTGTGGAATCAGTTCGTTTGCTGAATGCCGGCAACACGCCAGCCGGCATCACCGCTGACTGGCTTCACGAGGTGCCAGACCTCATCGAGCGCGGTCGGTGTTGCGCCTTCGTCCTCACGCAGGAGGCCGGTGAAGCGAACGCTGACAATGTAACGACCCCCCTCTTCGACAACCTCAATCACTTCCGCGTTGAGATCGACGACATCGGTACGTTGCGAGGCTCCGCCGCGTTCGGCGATCTGCATGCTCACCTCTGCATACACCTCGGGGGTGGTGAATTCGCGAATATCGTCAAGGTTTCCCGAGTCGTTGGCAGTCTGCAGGCGAATGAAGTTCAGCTTGGCCTGACGGGCGAAGCTTTCTGCGTCGAATCCAGACGCCGCCGCCGATGCAATCGGCCCGCCGGAGGACGACGCTGAGGCCGCGTTGGCGGGGGTGAAAGGTGTTGCGCCACCCTGGCCCTGAGCGCCTGCGTACTGCATTGCCCGCGTTTGTGTGGGCGCCCTGCGACGGAACAGGAACTTGAACAGCATCACACCGCCGACCACGAGCAGTGCGAGCATCACGAAATTGGCGAAACCTTCACCCATGCCGAGGCTGGAGAAAAGGGCGGCCAGGCCGAGGCCGGCAGCAAGACCAGCGATCGGGCCCATCCACGAGCGACGGGGCTGTGCAGCCGCACTGGCCGGGGGGGCCGCTGAGGGCCGGGTGGGCGAGGCTGCAGGCGGTGTTGCGCGCTTCATGCCGAAGCTGCTGCCACCACCAAGGCGCCTGGCCTCGGCGTCCGGCGCGGTGACGCCGAAAGCGAATATCACAAGCATCAGGGAAAGGAAGAGGTGCTTCATTGTTCTGTGGTCTCCGATGGTCAAAGTTTGTATCCACGGTGCAAGGCAACGACACCCGCACTGAGGTTGAAGTAGTCGACACGGTGGAGGCCGGCTTGTTCCATCATGGCTTTAAGTTCTTCCTGACCGGGGTGCATGCGAATGGATTCGGCAAGGTAGCGGTAACTGTCAGCGTCCTTGGCGACCTTGTTGCCCATCCACGGCAGGAGCTTGAATGAATAAAGGTCGTACATCGGCGCCAGCGGTTTCCAGACCTTGGAGAATTCGAGCACGAGGAGGCGTCCACCCGGGCGCAACACGCGGCGCATCTCGGCCAGCGCGACATCCTTGTGGGTCATGTTGCGCAGTCCGAAAGCCACGGTGACGCAATCGAACCAATCATCGGGGAAGGGCAGCTTTTCGGCATTGCATTGCGCCACAGGCAAGGGAAAACCCTTGTCTACAACGCGATCACGTCCGCGCGAAAGCATCGCGTGGTTGATGTCGGTCAGCCACACCTGGCCGCGCTCCCCAACCTTGCGCGCAAAGGCAAGTGAGAGGTCGGCGGTGCCGCCCGCAACGTCGAGGACGCGGTCACCGGCGCGCACGCCGGAAAGCTGGATGGTGAACGCTTTCCAGATACGGTGCAGGCCGAATGACATCAGGTCATTCATTACGTCGTACTTCTGTGCGACGGACGAAAAGACCTCGGCGACCTTTTCCTGTTTTTTTTCTTCGGCGACGGTCTCGAAGCCGAAGTGAGTGGTGTTTTCTTTCATGGCGATATCAGTGGTGGTGGCTGCCGCAGCCGCCCTTGGGCGCTGGCGGGGGGACGAGTGCCGGATCCCGGGTTCCATGGTCGCGTTCGAGGCGTTCCAGGTAGTCCTGCCACATCTCGGCCTGATTGCGGCCGAGAAGGTAGAGGTAATCCCAGGAGTAGAGTCCGCTGTCGTGACCGTCGTCGAAGACCGGTTTGATCGCATAATTGCCCACTGGCTCGACCGCAACGACATCGACGTCGCGCTTGCCCTGTTGCAGGGTTTCCTGGCCTGCACCATGACCGCGTACCTCGGCTGAGGGCGAATAGACGCGCAGGAATTCGAAGGGTAGTTCGAAAACACTGCCATCATCAAACGCAAGTTCGAGCTTGCGCGACTTGCGGTGCAAGGTGATTGCGGTGGGAACAGGGGTGTCCTTGTCGAGTCCGGCCATCACGGAGTGCCTCAAAGTGGGAGGTCAATGATACCTGATTCGGCCTTCGGCCAAGGCCGACGCAGTACCTCCGGCGCCGCGGCAGGGGCGGCCTCGGCTGTTTCAGTGTGATGACGTGTCATCAAAGCTTCAAATTGCTGAAATACACTTTGCAGTATCAAAGGGAGTCACTGCTTATGCCTGCCAATATACTGCTGGTCGAAGATGAACCTGCAATCCAGGAACTGATCGCTGCCAATCTTGCGCGCGCGGGACATCATGTCGTGCGCGCCTCGGACGCTGAGACGGCACAACGCATCGTGCGCGATGCCTTGCCCGATCTGGTGCTGCTCGACTGGATGCTGCCGGGCGCGTCCGGTATGGATTTTGCGCGCCGTCTGCGTGCCGACGAGCGCACCCGGACTATCCCCATCATCATGCTCACCGCCCGCGGCGAGGAACAGGACAAGGTGAGCGGGCTCGAAACCGGCGCGGACGATTACATCACGAAGCCCTTCAGTCCGCGCGAACTGGTGGCCCGCATCAAGGCCGTGCTGCGCAGGCGGGCCCCCCAGGCGACAGAGGATCCTGTCGATCTTGGCGGCCTGAGGCTGGACCCTGAGACCCATCGGGTGACGGCGGGCGAGCAGGCGCTGGCGCTGGGCCCGACCGAATTCCGCTTGCTGCACTTCCTGATGACCCATCCTGAACGGGTGCACTCACGTGCGCAATTGCTCGACCAGGTGTGGGGCGATCACGTTTTCGTGGAGGAGCGCACGGTTGATGTGCATATCCGCCGCCTGCGCTGCGCGCTCGAGCCCTCCTGTCATGACGCATTGGTACAGACCGTCCGCGGCAGCGGGTACCGTTTTTCGGCGCAGGCAGACCTGCCGCCTGCCGTGCGATAATCGAACGGCATCAACCATCAGGGAGCATCATCATTCGACCCGTGCGTTATCTATGGACCGGCGTGCTGTCGGCCTTATGTGTTCTGGCACTGGTCGCGGCCGGGGTGGGGATTTTTGGCGGCGTAACCGCGGCGCTGACGACCTTCATCGTCGGTGTGCTGCTTCTGCTTGGCTGGCACGTACACAACCTGATCCGGCTCGTCATGTGGAGCCGTGAGCCGATCGGCACGCCGGTGCCACGTGCGACGGGCAGCTGGGGGCAGGTTTTTGCCGAGTTGAATCGCCGTTCGCGGGTGTCCTATGACATGCGCGAGCGTCTTTCGTCCGCACTGGAGCGCTTTCACGATGCCAGTCAGGCAATGCCCGACGGGGTGCTCTATCTTTCCGACAGCGACACGATCGAATGGATCAACCTCAAGGCCGAGCAGCACTTCGGTCTTGATCACTCGCACGACCTCGGCGCGCCGGTCACCAACCTGGTTCGGCAGCCCGAGTTCGTGCAGTACCTGCAGTCCGGTTACCACGATGAGCCCTTGATCATGGCGTCAGGGCGGCGCAGCGGCCTGACACTGCAGGTCCAGATCATTCCCTTTGGCGATGACCAGAAGATGGTGTTGTCGCGCGACATTTCGCAACTCGAACGTCTCGAAACCATGCGGCGCGACTTCGTGGCCAATGTTTCGCATGAATTGCGCACGCCGTTGACCGTCATCGGTGGTTTTCTCGAGACCCTGGTCGACGGTCTGGACGATTATGAGCGCGAAGACGTGATGCGCTTCTTGCGCCTCGCTCTGGATCAGTCGTCCCGGATGGGGCGTCTGATCGACGATCTGCTGACGCTGTCAGCGCTCGAAACGGGCGCACCGGCACCGGCTGAAGAACGGATCGACGTCGCCGCGCTGATGCAGGAGATCCGTGACGATACCGAATTGCTTTCGGCCGGGCGGCATACGGTCACACTGCAGATGGAAGGTGATGGTGTTCTGCTGGGGAGTGGCAAGGAGATCCACAGCGCCTTCGCCAACCTGGCGAGCAACGCGGTGCGCTATACGCCAGAGGGCGGAAAGATCGATCTCATCTGGCGTGTGGATGCAAATGGAGCGGAGTTCTCGGTACGGGATACCGGCATCGGTGTGGATCCGGTACATATTCCGCGCCTCACCGAGCGCTTCTATCGTGTCGACCGTGGCCGTTCGCGCGAAACCGGGGGGACAGGTCTGGGGCTGGCGATCGTCAAGCACATCCTGACGCGGCACCAGGCCGACCTCAGGGTCCGCAGCAAGCAGGGTGAAGGCAGCGAATTCAGTGTCCGCCTTCCACCTGCAAGGCTCATGGTGCCTCCGGCGCAATAGCGTCGAAACGAACCTGGTCGAAGTTGGCGCCCTTGAGAATGTCCTTGCTCAGGCGCAACTGGGTACTCTTTCCGCCGTCGAAGACTTCTAACACCCGGTTCTGCCGATACCAGCCGCCGGCGAGTACCAGCGAGCTTTCAACCTTGAGCCCCCTGTTCTCCGGAATGAGGAAAGCCTGCTGGTAGGGTTCGCGCTGACCCGGACGGGAGGCGAGTGGTCGGGCGGCCACGACGCGTGGTACGCCAGGCAGTACATATACGCCGATCTCCAGCACGCCGTCGTCGCGAAACATCAACCAGCTCACCTGACCGAGGAGAAAGTACTC
>JALNWS010000181.1 GCA_023230755.1 Azoarcus sp. | reverse complement strand
TGCGAAAAGTTGACCCCGCCGCGCTCGAAGAAGTTGCCCTCTTCGATGACGCGGCTCAGCCCGCCACCTCCGCCCGGCCGCTCCCATCCGTCGACCTTGAACGCTTGCCCGTCGAATTGTTCGAGGCGGGAGACGATCCGGTTCTGAAGATCGGTGAAGTAGGGCTTGACGGTGCTCGGGGTCATTGAATCTCAGCTTTGATCGTCTACGGTCGCAGCCGCGGCGCTGCTCTTCATTGCGGCGATTGCGGCCTCACAGGCGGCTGCGTCCGCAAACATCGGGCTGGTGCCGATGACCTGGCCGTTGGTGGCGGTCAGGTTGAAGTAGGGGCGACCGTCGGATGCAGTCTTCTGCGCATAGCGCTTGTCATCGGTCGAATTCTTGCGGACCGACTCGACGCCATTGGTACAGCTGGCCTTGGCGTTGTAGCCCTCGCTGCGAACCAGGGTCTTGCCATTCTCGCCAACGAGTTTGAAAAAGAACTCGCCGCCAGCGGACTTGGTGATCTCGAACTTAAGGGTCATCGGTTTCTCCTTCCTGCGCTTGATGGGGGATGTTGCGGTCAGTTGTCATCCGACCGCATGTCTCCAAGGATAACCCGCAAGAAGATCATACCGGCGTGGTATATGTCCTTATTCGAACTGGTTCAGTTCTTGCGTGCGACTGCCCGGTAGCCGATATCCCGCCGGAACTGGCAGCCGTCGAACTGAATCGTTGCCGCGAGATCATAAGCCGCTTTCTGCGCTGCCTTCACGTTGTCGCCGAGTGCGGTCACGCAAAGCACTCTGCCGCCAGAGGTCACGACTGCACCGTCGAGTTCGGCGGTGCCGGCATGAAAGACGTGCGTGCTGTCCTCACTCACGGGGGGCAGACCGTGGATTGCGTCGCCTTTGCGTGGACTGTCGGGGTAGCCAGCGGCAGCAAGTACCACGCCGAGGGCGACGCGACGGTCCCATTCGGCTTCGACCTGGTCGAGTTTGCCGGCGATGGCTGCTTCGATGAGGTCGGCAAGATCGGTCTTGAGCCGCATCATGATCGGCTGGGTTTCGGGGTCACCCATGCGGCAGTTGAACTCGACGACCCGCGGCTTGCCTTCGGCGTCGATCATCAGCCCGGCGTAGAGGAAGCCGGTATAGGGCAGGCCGTCCGCAGCCATGCCGGCCAGCGTGGGCAGGATGACCTCGCGCATGACCCGCGCGTGGACGTCAGGCGTCACCACCGGTGCAGGCGAATACGCGCCCATACCGCCCGTGTTGGGGCCCTGATCACCGTCGAGCAGACGCTTGTGGTCCTGGCTGGTGGCCAGTGGCAGTGCATTCTTGCCGTCGGCCAGAACGATGAAGCTGGCCTCCTCGCCCTGCATGAACTCTTCGATGACGACACGTGCGCCGGCGTCGCCCATCTTGTTGTCGAGCAGCATCATGTCGATGGCGGCGTGGGCCTCTTCAGCCGTCATTGCGACCACCACCCCCTTGCCCGCAGCAAGACCGTCGGCCTTGATCACGATCGGCGCGCCTTCGGCGTCAATGTAGGCGTGGGCTTCGGCGGCGTCGGAGAAGGTCTGGTACCTGGCGGTCGGAATGCCGTGACGCTGCAGGAAGCGCTTGGCGAAATCCTTCGAACTCTCAAGCTGGGCTGCGTTCTTCGTCGGCCCGAAGATCGGCAGCCCTGCTGCGCGGAAGGCGTCGACCACGCCGGCCGCAAGCGGTGCCTCGGGGCCGACCACGGTGAAGCCGACCTGCTCGCTGCGGGCCAGCGCCACGAGATCGGCGACCTCGGTTGCCGCCACGTTCTGCAGCTTGGGTTCGCGCGCGGTGCCAGGGTTGCCGGGCGCAACCAGCACGCGGGTGACCTTGGGGGACTGTGCGAGTTTCCAGGCCAGCGCGTGTTCGCGTCCGCCCGAACCGATGACGAGGACTTTCATGTGCTGCTCCGGGGTGTGAGCGATCAGTGACGGAAGTGGCGGAAGCCGGTGAACACCATCGCGATGTTCTGCTCGTCGGCTGCAGCGATTACCTCGGCGTCACGCATCGAGCCACCGGGCTGGATCACCGCAGTGGCGCCAGCCTGCGCGAGGACGTCGAGACCGTCGCGGAAAGGGAAGAAGGCATCCGATGCCACCACGCACCCGGCGATCTGCAGGCCGGCGTTTTCGGCCTTGATCTTGGCGATACGGGCTGAATCCACGCGGCTCATCTGACCGGCGCCAACGCCGATGGTCAGGCCGTCACGGCAATAGACGATGGCGTTCGACTTGACGTACTTGGCCACGCGCCACGCAAACAGCATGTCGCGCATTTCGGCTTCGGTCGGCGCACGCTTGGTGACCACCTTGAGGTCGGCGATCTGGATGCGGGCTTCGTCCGCACTTTGCACCAGCAGGCCCCCACCCACGCGCTTGTAGTCGAAGGCGCTTGCAGGCTTGCCCAACGGGCAGGTGAGCACGCGCACATTCTGTTTGGCGCGCAGCAGTTCGAGTGCATCAGCGGTGTAGGACGGTGCGATCAGCACTTCAAGGAACTGCGCGGACACCGCTTGGGCTGCGGCGCGGTCGACTTCGGTATTGAAGGCGATGATGCCGCCAAAGGCCGAGGTCGGGTCGGTGGAAAAGGCCTTCTTGTAGGCTTCGAGTGGCGTGGCGCCGATCGCGACGCCACAGGGATTGGCGTGCTTGACGATGACGCAGGCACCGGTGTCGAAGGCCTTGACGCATTCCCAGGCCGCATCGGCGTCGGCGATGTTGTTGTACGACAGTTCCTTGCCTTGCAGTTGCGCGTAGCTGGCGATCGCGCCTTCGGGGGCGTTGGGCTCCCTGTAGAAAGCCGCGCTCTGGTGTGGGTTCTCGCCGTAGCGCAGGTTCTGCACCTTGTCGAAGGCGAGCTGGAAGCGCTCGGGGTAGGTCTGCTTGGATACGTCGCCGACTTCGTTGGTGACCAGTGCGGTGAGGTGGTTGGAGATCGCGGAATCGTAGCGTGCGGTATGCGTGAAGGCCTTTACCGCGAGGGCGAAGCGGGTCTTGTAACTCAGCTTGCCGGCGCCGGACTTGAGCTCGGCGATGATTTCGGCGTAATCCGCCGGGTCGGTCACGATGCCGACGCCGCCGGCTTCATTGCCGTGGTTCTTGGCCGCCGCGCGGACCATGGTGGGGCCGCCGATGTCGATGTTCTCGATCGCGTCTTCCAGCGTGCAGTCCGGGCGGGCAACGGTCTGCTGAAAGGGGTAGAGGTTCACCACCACCAGGTCGATACGGCCGATGTCGTGCTCGGCGATCGTGGCCATGTGCTCGGGCAGGTCGCGACGGGCGAGGATGCCGCCGTGCACCTTGGGGTGCAGGGTCTTGACCCGACCATCGAGCATCTCCGGAAAGCCGGTGTGCTCAGCCACGTCGGTGACCTCGAGGCCGGCTTCGCGCAGCAGGCTGGCGGTGCCGCCGGTGGACAGGAGCTTGATGTTGAGTCCGGCGAGTTCGCGGGCAAATTCGAGCACGCCGCTTTTATCGGAAACGCTGATCAGGGCTTGGGTGACGGTCATCGTGGGGCCTGGCTTGGAGAGTTGAATCGGAAGGCGGTAGTGCGGCTTGGCGCCATCATGGCGTGCTGCTACGCAGCTGCCGGCGCGGCTGGCTCGTCAGAGCAGATCGTAGTCGGTCAGCTTGCGGCGCAGTGTGTTGCGATTGATGCCGAGCATGTCGGCGGCCACGGTCTGGTTGCCCTTGGCCTGTTGCAGCACGAACTCGAGCATCGGGCGCTCGACATTGCGGATCACCATGTCGTAGATCGCAGCCGGACGTTCGCCGTCGAGGTCGCGGAAATACTGGTCGAGTGTCCGGAATACGGAATCGGCAATCTCGTTGCTGCGGCTCATGCGGCAAGTTCCTGAGGCAGTTCTTCTTCGTAGCGCAGGCGTGTGTCGGCTTCGGCGAGACGGCCGAAGAACTCGTCGACTGCGGCAAGTTGTGCCGACACGTCCGGCAGTTGGTTCATGGTGTGGCGGAAAGCCGCCGAGCCGATCAGGCCCTTGGTGTACCAGGAGATGTGCTTGCGCGCGATACGCACGCCGGTCTCTTCGCCGTAGAAAGCGTAGATGTCGGCGAGATGTGCGCGGCAGACCTGCAGGATCTCGGTTACCAGCGGGGGGGGCAGTTCTTCGCCGGTGCGCAGGAAGTGCTCGATCTCGCGGAAAATCCACGGCCGGCCCTGCGCCGCCCGCCCGATCATGACGCCATCGGCGCCGGTGTAGTCGAGCACGAACTTGGCTTTCTGCGGTGTGGTGATGTCGCCGTTGGCGATCACCGGGATGCTGACCAGGGATTTGACCTGGGCAATGGTGTCGTACTCCGCCGCGCCCATGTACTGGTCGGCGCGGGTGCGGCCGTGGATCGCGATCGCGCGGATGCCAGACTCCTGGGCAATGCGGGCGATCACAGGTGCGTTCTTGTTCTCGCGATTCCAGCCCGTGCGGAACTTGAGCGTGACCGGGGTGTTCGGCACCGCATTCACGACCGCCTCAAGGATGCGGGCAACCAGGGGTTCGTCCTGCATCAGGGCAGAGCCGGCCATGACGTTGCACACCTTCTTTGCCGGACAGCCCATGTTGATGTCGATGATCTGGGCGCCGCGGTCGGCGTTGTGCCGCGCAGCCTCGGCCATCATTGCCGGGTCAGCGCCGGCGATCTGCACCGAGATCGGGTCAACCTCACCGTCGTGGTTGGCACGACGCCGGGTTTTCGAGCTTCCGTACAGCAGCGAGTTTGAGGTCACCATCTCGGATACGGCAACGCCGGCCCCCAGTCTCTTGCACAACTGACGGAACGGACGGTCGGTCACCCCGGCCATCGGGGCGACAAAGAGGTTGTTGCGCAAGGTGAATCCGGCGAACTGCATGGGCTGGGACAGGCGGGGAAAAGAGCGGCATTTTACCCCATGCTGCGAGTGCTGGGGGATGCCGTGGTGCAGGTGCAACCCTTCATGGCAGCGCGCACGGCCGCGCAGTGGTGCCGGTCATGGCCAGGCGCGCGCACCGAACATCATGCGTTTGGCGACAAAATGACGCAGTGGCGCGCACAGATCGAGTGCAAACAGGCCTGCGCCACGGGCGTGGCGCAAGGGGGCGATGTCGTTGCTGAACAGTCGCACCAGGCTGTCTGTGAAGCGGATCGTGCCGAGGCGGTCGAGGCTGCGGGTGTCGCCATAGTCGCCCAGCAGGGTCGCGTCGCCGGGGTCTCCGTCGTGTTCGATCAGTTGCTCGGAAAATGCATGTACGTCGCGCAGGGCGAGATTGAAGCCCTGGCCGGCCACCGGGTGCATGGTCTGAGCCGCGTTGCCCAGCCACACCGTGCGTTGTCCGACCGGCGTTTTGCGATAGCGCAGCAGGAGCGGGTAGCGCAGGCGGTCGGTGACGGCGGTCAGGCTCACGCGATGGCCGAAAATGGCCTGAAGGCGGGAAAGATAGGTGCTGTCATCGAGTTCAAGCAGGCTGTCGGCGGTATCGGCTGCAACGACGTGGACGACGGCGAAGCCCTGCGCGCATGGCAGCAGTGCAGCCGGTCCGGCGCTGGTGAAGCGTTCGAAGGCGGTGTTGCGGTGGCCGCCGGAGACGCTGACCTGTGAGATGAGTGCGTGCTGATGGTAGTCATGTTCGAGCATGTCGCCTGTGTCTGCGCTCACGCCGCCTTCGGCGCAGGCTGCAAGGCGCACGGAGCGGGTGCCGGCGTGCTCACCGCTGAGACTGGCAATGACGTCGTCCGCGCCGGGTGCGAGATGGCTGACTTCGGTCCCATCGAGCACCGGGATGCCGGCTGCGTCTACCTTGCGCCGCAGCGCGTCAGCCAGTGCACCCGCGGGGATGACATGGCCGAGCGCGGGAATCTCGTAGTCATCAGCCTGCAGCACGGCGCGTCCGAAACTGCCTTGCTGCGAGATGTGGATGGTCTTGATCGGGGTGGCCGGCAGGCTCTTCCACACACCAAGCTGTTCGAGACTGAGCCGGGTTCCATGCGAAAGCGCGAGGATGCGGGGGTCCTCGGCGGCTGCGTTTCTGGTGCGGGTGTCGGCGAGGATGATGTCCAGTCCGGCGTCTTTCAGAAACAGCGCCAGCGCCAGTCCGACCGGGCCGGCGCCGACGATGAGGAGGTCATGCCGTTGCATCGTTCCGGTCCCGCATCAGGGCTTCGATCTGCTTGATCTCGCGCGGCACGCCATCGGTGATGTACTCGCAGCCATGTTCGGTGACGACCGCATCGTCCTCGATACGGATGCCGATGTTCCAGAACGCCTCCGGCACGTCGGCCGAGGGGCGGATGTAGCAGCCGGGCTCGACCGTCAGCACCATGCCCGGCGCAAGCGGGCGCCATTCGCCTGCAAGCTTGTATTCGCCGGCGTCGTGCACGTCCATGCCCAGCCAGTGACCGGTGCGATGCATGTAGAAGCGACGGTAGTCGCCCTTTTCCATGACTTCGTCGAAGCTGCCGCGGAGCAGGCCGAGGTCGATCATGCCGCGGGCGAGCACTTCGACGGCGGCCTCGTGTGCCTCGTTCCAGTTTGCGCCGGGCCGGATGGCCGCCTTCGCCGCATGCTGGGAAGCCAGCACGAGTTCGTAGACATCCCGCTGCGGCCCACTGAAGTGACCGTTGACCGGGAAGGTCCGGGTGATGTCCGAAGCGTAGCCGTCGAGTTCGCAGCCGGCATCGATCAGCAGCAGTTCGCCGTCGCGCATGCGGCGTTCGTTCTCGACGTAATGCAGCACACAGGCGTTCGCGCCGCTGGCGACGATCGAGGTGTAGGCGGGAGCCTGGCTTCCGTTTGCGCGGAACGCGTGCAGCAGTTCGGCCTCGATCTCGTATTCGAAGCGCTCCGGTCGCGTCTGTTGCATTGCGCGGCAGTGGGCAGCGGCGGAAATGCTCGCGGCACGGCGCATCGTGTTCAGCTCGCTGGCGTCCTTGATCAGCCGCATCTCGTCGAGATCGGCGCGCAGGTCGCGCACCGAGTGCGGTGGGGTGATGCCGGTACGGGCATTGGCGCGCACCGCGTTGAGTGCGGTCATGATCTTCTTGTCCCACTCGTCGTCGTAGCCGAGTCCGCACCACAGCACGGCCTGGTTGGCGAGCAGATCGGGGAGACGTTTTTCAAGTTCGCCGATGGTCCATGCTTCGTCGAAGCCGAACAGGGTGCTCGCTGCTTCCGGCCCGTGGCGGTAGCCCTCCCAGATCTCGCGCTCTTCGTTCTTCTCGCGACAGAAAAGGATCTGCTTTGGCGTTTCGCCCGCAATCAGGACCAGCACCGCTTCCGGTTCGCGAAAGCCGCTCAGATAATAGAAATAGCTGTCGTGGCGATAGGGGTACTGCGCATCACGGTTGCGGGTGCGTTCGGGCGCGGTGGGCAGAATGGCGATGCCCCCGCCCGCCGCATCCATTCGCGCCAGCAGGCGCTCGCGACGGGTGCGGAAGGGAAGGGTGTCCAGGTGCAAAGGATCTGTCAGTGCGTTCATGGCGAAATTATGGCACGTGTCGGGGCGCCAGGCTGCGGCCGCCGCTTAGGGAAGATGTGCGGCGCGGTTCAGTCATGGACCGCTGATGGGACCGGCGGCGCGGGTAAGCAAGGTGTCGAGCGCCTGCAGGCGCTGCGGCGTACCGACATCGATCCACTGGCCTGTGTGAACACGGCCGCTGATGCGGTCAGCTTCCATTGCCGAGCGCAGCAGCGGGGCAAGTTTGGCCGCGACGCCGGAGGCGAGTCCATCGAACAGTCGCGGATGATAGGCACCAATGCCTGAGAAAGTGAGGCGGGGCTCCCCTTGAGTGCGAACTCGACCGGATTCGAGTGCGAAATCGCCGTCGGCGTTGTGCTCTGGATTGGCGACCAGGGCAAGGTGGGCGAGGTCTGTACTGGGGCCGAGTCTCGCGGCAGTCGCGTGCATGGAGGTGAAGTCGATGTCGCAATACACATCGCCATTGATCACGATGAAGGCGCTGTCGCCGAGCAGTGGGAGCGCTTTGCGGATGCCGCCTGCGGTTTCGAGGGCGCTGGTCTCCGGAGACCAGGCGATGGAGACGCCGAAGGCGCTGCCATCA
Organism: Azoarcus sp.; assembly: GCA_023230755.1. Taxonomy (GTDB): domain Bacteria; phylum Pseudomonadota; class Gammaproteobacteria; order Burkholderiales; family Rhodocyclaceae; genus Parazoarcus. The sequence continues at coordinate 19 of JALNWS010000181.1, read as the reverse complement.
CCAAGCGCGGCTTCAAGCT
>JALNWS010000180.1 GCA_023230755.1 Azoarcus sp. | reverse complement strand
CCTGCTTCATGACGAAATGACGGTTGCAGCAGGCGGGTTTGGGCTGTGTGGCATCCCTGAGAATCTTATCGTTGCCTTGCGCGACAGTGGCGTAAAAGAGCTGACTATCGTCGGCAACAATGCCGGTGTGGATGACTTTGGGATGGGTTTGTTGCTTCAGAACCGGCAGGTCAAGAAGGTGATTGCCTCCTATGTTGGTGAGAACAAGGAGTTCGAACGTCAGGTTCTCTCTGGAGAGCTTGAACTGCAGCTCACGCCTCAGGGCACTTTGGCCGAAAAGCTCAGGGCGGGCGGGGCCGGCATTCCCGGTTTCTACACGCGGACTGGTTACGGCACGCTGCTGGCCGAAGGGAAAGATCTGCGATCTTTTGGTGGCAAGGAGTACGTCCTAGAGGAAGCCATCTCAGCGGACGTTGCCATCGTCAAAGCGTGGAAGGGCGACAAGGCGGGCAACCTCGTCTACAGGAAGACCGCACGCAACTTCAACCCGATGATTGCCACCTGCGGCAGAGTGACCGTGGCTGAGGTCGAAGAACTGGTCGAAGTCGGCGAGCTTGATCCGGACGATATCGAAACGCCTGGCATCTACGTCGACCGGATCGTCCTTGGCCCCAGCTACGAGAAACGCATTGAGTTCCGGACCGTTCAGGGTGCAGCAGCGTCCAGGAAGGAATCGACTATCAGGCTGATGATGGCGCAGCGGGCTGCCAAGGAGCTGCGCGACGGTTACTACGTGAACCTTGGAATCGGAATTCCGACCCTGGTGGCGAACTTCATCCCGCCCGGAATCAACGTCACCCTGCAGTCCGAGAACGGCCTGCTGGGTATTGGTCCTTTCCCGTCAGCTGAGGCGGTAGATCCCGACCTGATCAACGCCGGTAAGCAGACCATCACCGCGATCCCGGGAGGCAGCTTTTTTTCCAGTGCTGATTCCTTTGCGATGATTCGCGGCGGTCATGTGGATCTGTCAATCCTTGGCGCACTCGAAGTGACGGACCAAGGTGATATCGCAAATTGGATGGTCCCCGGCAAGATGGTGAAGGGGCCCGGCGGTGCGATGGATCTGGTGTCTGGCGTCCGGCGCGTAATCGTGCTGATGGAGCACTGCTCCAAGGACGGCATGCCCAAGATTGTTCCGCACTGCACCTTGCCGATTACGGGCACGGCCTGCGTCAACATGATCATCACCGATCTGTGCGTCTTCGACGTCATTCCCGGTCAGGGGCTTGTGCTGAAGGATCTCCATGAAGGCGTCAGCCTCGAGGAAGTTCGAGCCAAGACAGGTGTGCCGTTTGAGGTGCTGGCCTGAGCGTTCGTCATGGCCGGTTGAATATGAAAATTGCTTGGAGCAAAGAATGAAGATCCTCGTACCCGTCAAGCGCGTGGTCGATTACAACGTCAAGGTGCGCGTCAAGGGTGACGGCAGCGGCGTCGAGCTTGCCAACGTAAAGATGAGCATGAACCCCTTCGACGAGATCGCGGTGGAAGAGGCCGTGCGGCTCAAGGAGGCTGGTATTGCGACCGAGGTCATCGCAGTGTCCTGCGGCATTGCCCAGTGTCAGGAAACCCTGCGCAACGCCATGGCCATTGGCGCGGACCGCAGCATCCTGGTTGAAACAGACATCGAGTTGCAGCCGCTTGCTGTGGCAAAACTGCTGAAGGCGCTGTGTGACAAGGAAGCGCCGCACCTGGTCATCCTGGGTAAGCAGGCGATCGACGATGATGCGAACCAGACCGGGCAAATGCTTGCTGCGCTTGCAGGCTGGCCACAGGCGACTTTCGCCTCCAAGGTGGTGTTTAGCGGCGAAAAGGTCACGGTAACCCGCGAAATCGACGGCGGTCTAGAGACGCTGGAGATGCCGCTGCCAGCTGTCGTGACCACGGATTTGAGACTGAATGAACCTCGCTATGCGACCTTGCCCAACATTATGAAGGCGAAGAAGAAGCCCTTGGAAACAATCGCGCCAGCGGACCTTGGTGTCGATGTGACGCCACGCCTGAAGACGCTTCGAGTGGGAGAGCCACCCAAGCGTAGCGCCGGTGTGATGGTGCCAGATGTGGCTACGCTGGTCGAAAAACTAAAGAACGAAGCAAAGGTGATCTGATGACAATTCTTGTTATTGCCGAACACGACAACCACACGCTGAAGGGCGCCACACTTAACACAGTTGGGGCCGCGGCGAAGATTGGTGGCGAAGTACATGTGCTCGTTGCCGGTAGCGGCTGCGCCGGCGTTGTGTCTCAGACGGCGGCAATTGCAGGCGTTGCGAAAGTGCTGCATGCAGAGGCTCTGCATTACGAAGCGCAGACTGCCGAGAACATCGCTGACTTGGTCGTGGCGCTCGCAGAGGGGTACAGCCATATTCTTGCGGCCGCGACGCCAGCAGGCAAAAACCTTTGCCCTAGGGTCTCTGCAATGCTGGATGTTGCGCAGATCTCCGAAATCAGTGCAGTCGATTCGGCTGACACCTTTCAGCGTCCGATTTACGCAGGAAATGCGATTGCAACTGTGCAGAGTTGCGATTCGGTCAAAGTGATCACGGTACGCACGACCATGTTCGAGCCTGCAGGATTAGGCGGGAGTGCCGTCGTTGAAGCGGTGGCCGAACGCGACGACCTGGGGATGACACGCCTGGTTGTTCGTGAGCTGGCTAAGAGCGAGCATCCGGAACTTGGCGCGGCGAGCATTATCGTTTCGGGTGGGCGAGGGCTTGGAAGCGGTGAGAGTTACCGTGAGATGCTTGAGCCGCTCGCAGACAAGCTTGGTGCAGCACTCGGCGCCAGTCGTGCAGCCGTTGATGCTGGCTTTGTGCCTAACGATTATCAGGTTGGTCAGACCGGCAAGGTTGTTGCGCCTCAGGTGTATTTCGCAATTGGTATTTCCGGCGCGATTCAGCACCTTGCCGGCATGAAGGACAGCAAGGTGATCGTGGCGATCAACAAGGATCCCGAGGCTCCTATCTTCCAGGTCGCTGACTATGGTCTGGTCGGTGATCTCTTCGCTGTCGTACCTGAACTGCTCAGGGCGCTCTGAAATCGGATTCTTCGGTGGGGCAGCGATCCCTCTCCCGCGAATTGCCCACCGAAGATAGCTTGACCCATCGGCCTGCGGCCGGTGGGTTTTTTTTGCTGAACATGATTGGTCACCGCATCCTCAGCGTGGAATGTATGCGTCGATGATCACGTCAATTTGCATAAAAATAGACGCAATACAGGAAAGTGTGCAAAAAAACTTGTATTCTGCTATCTGCTGAACTAATCTGACACAGGAATCAGTATTCCACATAAAGAATCTGCCGCTCGCTAGAAGTGTTGATCGATCGGTGACAGGAGGAGGCGTGATGATGATCAAGACACTGGTATTGAGCGTTGCAGCAGGGGTGATGCTTGCTGGGTCGAACGGAATGTTCCCCAGCTTGTTGATTGGTGAGGAGCTTGGATGCGATCGGTTGGCTCCTTGTGATCTTCAGGCTGTTCTGGACAACCATTACCATGCTTATCATCCGCATACGGAAAATACGCCCGCCGATTTTTTCCGGCTCGCAAGCTTTGCGAGGTGAGCGGGACCTTCACTTCATTTTTCAGTACAGAATCGGGTGCTGTTTCGTTACTCAAGCTTCGGCGATGTAGCGTCGAGTCTCGCTCCGTCCATCGTGGCTGAGTGCTAGGAGTTGCTCTTCCAGTTCCTGGTCACGACGAGTTATCCGGTCGCGCTGGCGTAGATAATCGAGCCATGAGTCGACCAAGAAGCGTTCAATCTGTTGCTCCGGGTGTTCAAGGTCGCGATAAAGCCGCCATGCGATCGCACCATTGCGTTTGCGGGCAAGGCCGAGTTCGCGAGCCACGGCAATGAAATTTTCGTGGTGCTCTGCACGAATCGAATAGCGAATTTCGACCGCTACCGGTCCGGCGTTGTGGTCCAGCGTTTCCGCCTCGGCTGAGACGCAGTCTAGTGCAGCGCCTTCGACAGTACCGAAGTCATTCTCGGACCCGAGATGCATGTGGGCGCGTCCAGTCAGCATCAAGCCAACAACGATGCAGGCAGCAGCAATCCACAGACTCCCGGCGACCCCTGCGCGCTCCGCTACTGCGCCCCACAGGACGCCACCAGCCGCCATTGCTCCCATGATTACCAGCAGGTAGACGGAAGCCACGCGTGCGCGCACCCAAGCAGCCGCCGAGGTCTGGATGACCGTGCCTGAACTGGTGTTCACCGCCATCCATGCCATTCCGCCAATTGCCAAAAGTGCGCATGTCAGCGCTATGTCAGTGACGAACGGAATTAACGCGGTGACGGCAGCGAACGTTAAAGCGCCAATGGTGACGATTCGACGTACAGAAAATCGTTTGTAAAACCGTGCGATCTGGAGAGCCGCTACAACGGCGCCGACGCCAAGGCTGCCCAAAAGCAAGCCGAAGCCACCTGGCCCCAGACCCAACTGCTCTCGTGCCACGAGTGGAAGCAAGGCCCAGATTCCGCTGCCTGCGGTTACAAAAACAAATACGAGGCGCAAGGTCTGGCGAATCTGCGTAGAGTGCCGCATGTAACGCAAACCGCTGCGGATGCCGTTCCACATCCGTTCTGGGGGAAGGCTTGGCCGCGCGGTCGAGTCAGGCATTGCGCGCAGCAGGAGCAGCGAGAGCAAAAAGCCGAGTGTGACGAGTGCGAACAGGGTGGGTGTACCGGCCACGGCAATCAATGCGCCGGCGACTGCCGGGCCAACCACTCTGGCGATATTGGGCGTTACTGTGGATAGTGCTATCGACGCCGGAATTTGGCCTTTCGGAGCGCTGTCAATATTGGATGCCACCCATGCCGACATGGCAAATGCGTTACTTGTGCCCAGCGCAAACGTAAGCCCGAGCAATAGCCACGAGCCCATCACGCCCCCATAAGCGAGTGCGGTGAGGAGAGCAGCGCTAGCGAGAGAGCAGGACTGGGTGATGATCAGGAAGCGCCGCCTGTTAACCATGTCCGCGAGCACGCCGCTGGGCAGGCCAAGGAGAAAAGTGGGTAACGCCATGGCTGTCTGCACAAGCGACACCATCAGCGGAGAGTCGGGTTCAAGCTCGGTCATCCGCCAGGCTGCACCGATGTTCTGCATCCACATCGATAGATTGACAACGATTGCGGCGATCCACAGTGCGCGGAATGGAGGATGCCGCAACGGCGCCCAGGGGCTGTCGTCCTTCACTGGCGGGCGGCACCCATACGTTTCAGACTTTGATGCATGTTGGCGATTCGGGAGTAAATGCGCCGATAGAACTCGCGCTCACCGTTGTTGAAGCGCGGGTCGCCGTTGCGGCCGAATGCGGCGGAAATTTCTTTCCAGTCTTCTTGCTGGAGATGCGTACGTGCGCCGGGGATGATCTCCTGCTCTTCGACTGCGATGTGTTTGAGTTGGCCTTGGGCGAATGCGTAGACAACGCTTGCAAGGTTGTTAGCCTCTTCTTCGGGCGCGGAAACATAGCGGCCGAGCGCTTCCCTGACGCTACTCAGGTGCCCGTCGGATTCGCGGTGCTGTCGCTGAAGATCGGCGATAACCGGATCGAGTGCGGAGGTTCGACGCTGGAGCGCGGCGAAAAGATAGGCATCCTCCTTGGGATGATGGAGTTTTGCCGGGAACTCGCCAAGGTAGTTCAGCATGGAGTCGAGCAGGGTGACGTCTGCAGCTTCGCCTTCACGCAGCGTGCCTGCAAGCATGCGCATGCCGTATGACACAACCGCGATCGCTCTGTGCTCGTCCTTGATGATGGCGCACACCTTGGTCATGTCTGGGTTTGGATCGTTCTTTTCGACGGAGGAGACAAGCACCGGGACGCGGCTTGCGGCGAGAACTTTCAAAGTTTCCGATCCCAGCATCAGTCCTCCAATGCTGCGCGGACCGTGCGAGGCCATGAAGATGAGGTCACACCCTAGTTCGGTGGCTGCGGCGAGGATTGCCTCGTGTGGGCGATTGCTCGGGCGACTAACGCATTGGCAGTCTATCTCGCTCGCACGTGCGGAGACTTCAGCTTTTGACAAGATCTCGCGCGCGCGACCGCCAAAGTCATCTTGGTAAAGCGCCGGATCAAGCAGGTGAATCAGCGCGCCATCTTCCGTGAGCGAGGCACTGGCGTTGATGTCAGCGTAGAAAAAGGTGATGCGCGCACCCACGCTGCGGGCGAAGTCAATCGCCTGGGAAACCGTCTGGCTGGAGAGATGCGTACCATCGGTGGGAACAAGAATATGGCTGTACATCGATGACTCCGGTGATGGATATGTGCGTCATCGCACGAGAGGATTCCGAGTGAGCGTGGGCGCGATCTGGCCGTCCTTGCAGACGCGGATGCTCAGCGCTTGAGGGCGAGAACTTCCGGGTCGAAAATCTCCTCAGGCGTCTTTACGCTGGGGCCGAGAATCGGGCCGACAATCTCATGGCCCCATGTCGACAGCTGCTCAGGGTTGAGTTCAAAGCCGTCTTCGTGCCACGGTTCGAGCTCCGTGATGCATTCGATGGCAAAACCCGAGGGGGTGAAATGATAGAAGGACATGTGCGGGTCCTGAGTGTGCTGACCCAGCGTCATCATCATGTCGTGTCCGTGCTTCTTCACAAGGTCGTACGTTTCGCCCACATCACGCACGTTGCTCACAAAGAGCCCGATATGCTGCACGCCAGCACGACCAGGACCAAAACCGTAGGCGATGTCATGGCTGGTCTGGTTGTTGAGCTTTGAGCGGAAGAACCCGGTTTTGCCCTTTCCTGCCCCCGACCCGTACCAGTGCATGCCCATGATGCCGGTGAGAAAGTGATCAAGCTCCGGCGTGTATTCGGGCGTGATCAGTACCACGTGGCCGACGCCGCGGGCACCGCAGACGAATCCGCCGTGTGGCCGACCTGGAACGAAGGAACGCGGCGACCATTTTTGCGCATAAAACAGCTCATGCTGGTAGCCAACAGGATCGCGGAACCGGATGAGCTCCTTTACGCCGCGTGTCGCGCAGAGTTCGGCGTCTCCTACAGTGATCTCGATGTTGTGATTGCGAAAACGCTCAACGGCCGCATGAAACTCCAGTTTGCCGCGAGCCTCCCAGCCGATATAGGCAATTCGGTCAATCTTGCCCGGATGGAGCGCGATTCTGTGACGGCGGTCATCCAGTTTGAAATAGAGCGAATCAGGATCGGAGTCGGGCGAGTTGCCGATCTGAAAGCCCATGACCCGTGGTCCGTATTGGCGCCACTCGTCGAGTTTGGTGGTCTCGAAACCGAGATAGCCGATGCCGATGATGTCCATGCTGTCTTCCTCCAGAGTAGTGAAGCCTGCGCTCGCGAATTCCACCGCGATTTGCGCTGATTGCTTTCAGTTCAGTTGTGCCGTGAGGGCATCCAGTCGCTGTTGAGCGGGAGAGGGCTGTCGGGGCGGTCAGACCGCCAGCAGTCCGCCGTCGATGACAAGATCCGAGCCTGTCATGAAGCCGGCTTCGTCCGATGCAACATAGAGGGCGAGGGACACGACTTCCTCCGGTTCGCCGGGGCGGTCCTGCAGTACGCCGTCAAGCAGGGCTTTTCGCATCACGGGGTTATCCACGAACGCTGCCGTACCCGGTGTTCGAACAAAGCCCGGACTGATGCTGACCGCCCGGATACCAACCGAGGCGCCTTCCACGGCGAGTTGCCGGGTGAAGGACACGACCGCACCCTTGGCGGCGCAGTGCGCGCTGATGCCGGCAACCTTCGAGCCACCCCATGCCGCAGTCGACGCGATGTTCAGGATTACCCCTCCGCGCACGGCGAGGTGTTTCCAGGCGTACTTGGTGGTGAAGAAGATCAGGTCGATCTCGTTGCGGATGGTGTAGTGCCAGTCCTCGATAGAGAACTCGCTGATCGGTCCGAAACGGGCAGCCGAAGCGTTGTTATAAAGAATGTCGATGGCACCATGCTCGGCGACGGCCGACTCGATCCATGCCTTTGCCTGTTCGTGGTCTCCCAGATCCACGGGGGCATAGCCGTACAGGCGCAGCCCCTCCGCCTGCAACAGCGCTGCTGTTTCCTCATGCGCTGCCGCATTGAAGTCGCAGCCCACGACAATTGCACCCTCGCGAGCGAAGCGCAGCGCTGCAGCCCTGCCCTGCCCACCACCAGTCCCCGT
>JALNWS010000179.1 GCA_023230755.1 Azoarcus sp. | reverse complement strand
TGGGTTCGCAGCGCCTGCGCCATGAGAAACACAGTGCGCCGCGGTGAGTATGGAGCGCCGGTCGCTGAGCAGCGAGCCCGAGCACCCGTAAGAGCCTTCAGCGCCGTAGTTCATCACCAGACTGACTGCACCGTTGTATGTGGGGTAGATCGGGTGATAGATCGAATCTCCGGCGGGGTCACTGGAATTCCCTGTGCTTGTCACACCTGTCAGCAAGCTTTGCGCGATCCAGGAGAAGCCTTCATATGTGCCGGAGATTGTCGTGGCGAAAACAGGCCCTGCACCAAGACAGAAAAAGGCGGTCGTTGCGGCCGCCAGGGTACTGCGAACAATCGCCTTCATTTTGTCCTCACAACCGATTTCACATCTGAGATGAAACAAGGTTCCTGCTGAACTCGGAGAGCAGGGTTCAAGTCACGTTGTGTCATGGCTCTATTGCTTTCGCGACGCGCACTGCCTTGTTCCCGGAACGGTGCGCCTGAACGAAAATTTTCCCGAAACCCGCCAGGCGCAACGCCAAGGTGTTCCGGCCTTAAGCAGGCCAGACTTCATATGCTGTTAAGGTCTTCGTGTGGCTGGCATGATCTTCATTCGGGTCAGGGGCGTCAATAATGCGCAAGGACTAGCGGGTGCGCGGCGCAGCGCGGGTCAACAATGCGGGCCCGAAAGCTTCCTTCAGTGGCGAAGGCGCGAACGGATCAAGCGGCGGACCTGCCGCACTCATGCAGATGCACGTGCCGACGTGTTCGATCACGTAGAGCGCTTCTGCAATTTCTGGCGTCGGCACAGTTTTAATGTTCAGCCACTTGCCAGTAGCGGCTGAACAGCGGTACTTTTTTGACGAACGGGGCCGTCCGCACAATCCGCGGCTATTCAAGCTGAATAGGTCTGTCTGGCTCTGTCATTTATGGCATTGAGATCTGCCAAACTGGCGCGTTTCAGGCCGCTGAGCGGAACGGATTGGCAGTGGACGATTTTTAAGTTGTTGATTTGTAATGGGGCGGCGCCGTTTGTCGATTGGCATGCTTCTTGATGGTAGATACTGATTCTCTGTCGGGCATTCCGCGGCGGCAGCTACAACATGAAGGAAGACAGGTGCATGGACACGACCGGTCTGTATTCCACCCGTTCCGGGCCCGCGGGGGCACGGGGTGAGGCGCGGCCATACGCAGCAACGAGGGAGGCATGTACTTGATCCTGATACTCCCCCAGAACGTCGCATCCAGCGCGCTAAAACGTCCTGCGTTGCGCGCTTGACTGCTTTGCGAGAAACATCCTCAAGCGAATGATTTCCTGAGTCCCCAACGCATGCCATCTCCATCCCGCATTACCATCATCGGCGCCGGTTTTGGCGCGCTTTCCAGTGTCCGCGAAATCCGCCGGCGCGATAGCGCGGCCGAGATCACGCTGATTGCACCTCGCGCCGAACTGCACTACCTGCCTGGCATCATCTGGATCCCGAGTGGCCTGCGCACACGCGAGCAGCTGATCGTGCCCCTGGGCAATTTTTTTCGCCGCATGAAAGTCCGCCACGTGGCAGCCGAGGTGACCGGCTTGCGCAATGGCGGTCGTCTGGTGGACACCACCGTGGGCGAGATTCCCAACGACGCGCTGGTGATTGCCAGCGGCGGGCGCTTTATCAAGAAGCTGCCCGGGATCGAACACGCAATCACTCCTTGCGAAGGCATTACGGCCGCAGAAAGGATTCGTGACCGTCTGCAGGCCTTGCAGGGCGGCACTATCGCCGTTGGTTTTGCTGGCAACCCGAAGGAACCCACTGCGGTGCGTGGTGGACCGATGTTTGAATTTCTGTTCGGCATCGACGAACAGCTCCGGCGCGAACGCCGGCGCGACAAGTTCGAGCTGGTGTTTTTCAATCCATCCAATGAGCCAGGCAACCGGCTCGGCCCGAAGGCGGTAAAGCATCTGCTCAACGAGATGAAGCGGCGCGACATCCACACCCACCTGGGCCACAAGATGAAGGGGTTCGAGGCCAATCGCGTGCTCACCGAGGGCGGATCATTTTCAGCCGATCTCATTCTGTTCATGCCCGGTATGACCGGCAACGCTTGGTTCGATCAGACTGAATTGGCACGCTCTCCGGGTGGCTTGTTGCAGGCGGATGCGCAGTGCCGTGCCGTCGGGGCCGAGCATGTCTACGTTGTCGGCGATTCTGGCAGCTTCCCTGGCCCGGACTGGATGCCCAAGCAGGCCCACATGGCCGACCTGCAGGCCGCAGCTGCAGCAGAAAATCTGCTGACGGGTTTGCGCGGCGATACGCCTCGCGACACCTTCAAGGTGGAGCTCATCTGCATCATTGATGCGATCGACCACGGCACGCTGGTGTTTCGTAACGCACAGCGCCAGATCATTCTGCCGCCAACCCGCCTGCTGCACTGGGTAAAGCGGTTCTTCGAAGGTGCTTACCTGAAAAAATACCGATGACCACGCTTCAAACAACCCTTACGCCCTGCGAAGCGCTGGGTGGAGCGCCCGCGCTGCAGCGCCTGGTGACTCGCTTTTATACGCTCATGGACACGCTGCCCGAGGCTTTTGCCGTGCGCCAATTTCACTCGGAAAGCCTCGCCGGCAGCGCCCAGACTCTGTTCGAGTTCCTGTCGGGCTGGTTTGGTGGGCCGTCTCTTTACATCACCAAGAAAGGTCATCCGCGTTTGCGTATGCGCCACGCGCCTTATGCGGTGGACCAGCGCATGCGCGACGAGTGGATGCTCTGCATGACGCAAGCGCTTACCGAGGAGGTGGCCGACGCCGTCATGCGCGATGAATTGATCCGCAGCTTCGCCCATATGGCAGATAACCTTATTGACACCCATGGTGGCGGTGGATGCGTTGCTGGCGTTGCGCTCCGGGCGTGAAGCACCGGGGCTCTCGCCACAGGATATCTGTTGCCCCCCATACCTCCAGGAGACAAAGATGGACGCTTTCCAAGATCATTATCCTGAAAACGTGGCGCACTGTTACGGCTGCGGCACACTCAACGCGCACGGCCACCAGATCAAGACTGTCTGGGAAGGCGATGACAGCGTGACCCGGTTTCAGCCCGAGCCGTTTCACACTTCAGTGCCGGGCTTCACCTACGGTGGACTGATCGCATCGTTGATCGACTGCCACAGCACCGGAACCGCTGCGGCTGCCATGTACCGGCAAGCCGGACGCGACATGGATTCACTGCCCGCATTCCGTTTCGTCACGGGTTCCCTGCACGTGGACTTTCTCAAGCCCACGCCGCTCGTAGAGTTGGAGCTCCGAGGCACTGTGAAACAGATCAAGGGCCGAAAAGTGGTCGTGGAAACCACGGTTTACGCCAATGGCGTGGCCACCGCGCGCGGCGAGGTGGTCGCAGTGCAGATGCCCGAGACTTTCGGGCAAGCCTGAAGACGACACCCCGCCACATGGCGCGGGGTCGTGCAGCCACTGCAGGGGCATATCAATGAGGGCGGAGTCCATCGATAACATGGACTCCGCCCTCGCACCTGTAAGCCTCAAGTGAACACGGTGGCCCCGGACATTCTTTGATCCGGCAATCGAGTGACGGCGCCAACGCATGTGATCGAGCGTGGCCACCAAAAATGACTCGCACCAGCCCCGCTGCGCGTCCTTGCGCATTCCTGACGCATCTGATCCAGCCGCGGATCAAGCCACCCAAGCGCCGAATTACGCTGCGCCTGAGGTCTGGCTATCGCTATTGCCATGTTGCAAACGCGGGGCAATTCTTCGTCTGAGTGGCATAATCTTCACCCGGATCGGGGGCGTCAATATTGCGCAAGGACTAGCAATGACGCGCCGCGGGCTCGATCGCGCGTGTTGTTGTCAGCGTTCGATTGCTGGATCAAATGTTGCTTGAGTCGGCCATCTTCACTTAGTGGTATTCAGCATGAAATTTCTGCTCGTAGACGATCATGCGTTGTTTCGGCATGGCTTGCGCCAGTTGCTGTCGCGGATTGCCGGGAGTCATGACTTTGTCGAGGCGGAGAACTGCGTGGAGGCATTGGCCGAGGTGCGCATTCACGAGGATATCGATCTCATCCTGCTGGACCTCGCTTTGCCCGAGCTGAACGGGCTGGATGGGCTGGTCCGCTTGCGCGAGCTGTGCCCGACCACGCCAGTGGTCTTGCTGTCTGCTAACGAAAACTCGCACATCATTGTCGACGGCCTCCGCCGTGGCGCCCAGGGTTTTATCCCGAAATCGTCCAGCATCGAAGAGATGACAGCTGCACTGCAGCTGATTCTCGCCGGGGGAATCTACGTTCCGGCGAGCGGAATGACGGGGCGTGCGGAGCCGTCGGACGAGAATCGAACGCTCACCGCGCGCCAACGAGAGGTGCTCGCGCAGTTGGTAAAGAACCTGTCGAACAAGGAAATTGCCGAGGTTCTGGACATGCGCGTCAACACCGTGCGGGTGCATGTGGCGGCTATTCTCAAGATTCTCAATGTCGAAAACCGGAACGATGCGGCACGCGTTGCGCTCGGCATGGGCGTGGCAAATGGCGGCTGACGTGGCTGCGCAGCGCTTTCAGGCGCGGATCCACGATGAACAGATCGAGTTGCTGTTCCGTTATACGCCGCTTGCGCAGGCGACGAACCTGCTGGTGGCGACTGTACTGGTCGCGTTTCTGTGGGGCATCACCGAGCCGCGCATCCTGCTGGGTTGGTGGGCTGCCGTTGCCGTCGTCGTCTTGTTCAGGTTGGGACTGACGATCGCCTATCGGCGCCGCGCTGTCGCCTCACAGATTGCATGGCATAGGCTGATGACCGGCGGCGCCGTGTTCTCGGGGGTGGCATGGGGGGCGGCAGGCGTGTTGTTCTTTGCGCCGGATTCGGCTGTCACGCTCGTGTTTCTAACGATCATTCTGGCAGGGATGTCGGCGGGCACGATTGCATCACACTCATCGTGGCCGCCGGCGCAGTTTTCCTATGCCATTCTGACCATGACACCCATCGCCGTGCGCTATCTGCTTGAAGGCGGCGATCTTTGGGTTCTGGGGCTGATGTGCCTGTTTTTTCTTGTCAATGTGCTGATCTTCGCGCGCCAGCTCAGCAGGACACTCCTCAGCTCCATGCGCCTGCGGCTGGAAAATCAGGAACTGGTGCATCAGTTGCGCGAGGAGATGGGTGCCACGGAAGCCGCACGTGTGCGTGCAGAAGAAGCGAATCTGGCCAAGTCGAAGTTTCTTGCTGCAGCCAGTCACGATCTGCGCCAGCCGCTGCAGGCAATGAACCTGTTTATCGAGGCGCTGCGCAGCGAGAAAGACCCCATGCGTGCCGAGCGAGTGCGCGTTGCGCTGGGCGATTCGGCGCAGGCGCTGGAAGGCTTGCTCAATGATTTGCTCGACATTTCCAGGCTGGAGGCCGGGTTGTTCAGCCCCAAAATCGGGATTATTTCGGTGCAGGCACTATTCGATGCACTGAAACGGGATCTCGAGCCGTTGGCGGGCGAGAAAGGGATCGACCTGGGCTTCGTCACCACGCATCTCAATATCATGAGTGACCCCAGCATGCTGGGACGCATCCTGCGCAATATGATCACCAATGCAATCCGTTATACGGAGCGGGGCGCGGTGCTCGTGGGCTGCCGCCGTAAAGGGGGCCGCATCGCCATCGTCGTGTGCGACACGGGCCCCGGGATCGCGCCGGAATTTCACCAGGCCATCTTCCGCGAGTTCTATCAATTGGGAAATCCCGAGCGCGATCGCAGGAAAGGGCTCGGCCTGGGCCTGGCCATCGTCGATGGTCTGTGCCGCATCCTCGATCATCCACTCGCGCTCAAGTCGAGGGTAGGGCACGGGTCCACCTTCTCTGTTCAGGTTCCAATCGCAGCAGGGGATGTGGTGTGCCTCGATGAGGTTGAGGAGACGGTGTCCTTGGGGCTGCGCGGTTTTGCCGTTGTGGTGGTCGATGACGATTACGTCATTCGCGAGGCTTTGGCCGAGGTTCTCGGTGGCTGGGGCTGCCACGTGCTTACTGCGGAGAACGCACAGGATGCGCTTTCGCAACTGGCTGCGTCAGCTTTCTCGCCGGACGCGATCATTGCCGACTACCGGCTGCGCGAGGGGCGTTCAGGGACCGAGGCCATTACCGAGATCAGACGTGCTCTTGGCCGCGATGTGCCGGCTGCCATTCTGACCGGCGACACCGCGCCGGAGCGGCTGCGTGAGGCCAGCGCCAGTGGGTTCCTGTTGCTGCATAAGCCTGTGCAGCCGTCACGATTGCGCGCGGTTCTTTCCCGATGGCACGCGGATGCCGTCGGCGCGTTGCATGCGCTCGCCTGAGCAGCCGATCGACGCCCACCGCAACAGCGGTTCATTCGGTTTGTTCAGTGCTCCTGCTCACGCAGCCGAGGGGGCACCAGGGAGGTGTGTGAACAGGGTGAATGGCGAGCCGCTACAGAAGCCGTAATGTTGTTCGGTCTGCGAACTTGTCGCACCTGCCAATGCGGAGAGGAGACCGCCGCCATGACTGCTCCCGCCTCCTATGGCGCAGATCAGACCGGTCTGATTTCGGGTTTCGTGTTCGAACCGGGGGAGCCGGCACGGCCAGTCACCGGTGAACAGGCTGCGACCTGGCTGGCGAGCGCGCCTGGAGAGGATGAAAGGTTCGTATGGCTGCATTTCAACATGGCGCATGCCGCGACCGAGAAATGGATACGGGACTCGCTGGCACTTGAGGAGGCCTTCTTCGAGGCACTTCATACGGGTTCCCGTTCGACACGAATCGAGCAGATCGACGACGGCTTGATCGCGGTCATCAACGATGTGCTGTTCGAGTTCGCGATGGATGCCTCGGAAATCTCGACGCTGTGGGCGCACGTGAGTACGCGTGCGCTGGTCACCGTGCTGGCCCTGCCGATCAACCTTGTGGCCAGTCTGCTGGGCATGAACGTGGGCGGGATTCCACTGGCGGGTAACGAGAGTGGATTCCTGATCGCACTCGGTGTCGTGATCGTTGCGACATTGCTTGCTGCCCGCGTGGCCGTTCGCGCCCGACGCTGACACACGCTCGGCCCCGGGTGTGCCAAAGGGGCCGGTTTCCAGTCTCTAGTACTTCGCGGGGATGTACATCTCCGGTGGTACCGGCGCGCGCAGGTAGTCGGGGTTGTGCACCCGCGCCGGCATATCCACCGGGTCGCGTGGGACTTCCTCGTAGTGGATCTGCTCCAGAAGATGGTGGATGCAGTTGAGGCGCGCCTTTTTCTTATCAACCGCTTCGATTACCCACCACGGTGCTTCAGCAATATGGGTGCGCTCAAGCATCGTTTCCTTGGCTTTGGTGTAGTCCTCCCAGCGGCGCCGCGATTCCATGTCCATCGGCGACAGCTTCCATTGCTTCAGAGGGTCGTGGATGCGCATCTGAAAACGCAGGTTCTGTTCTTCGTCGGTGATTGAAAACCAGTACTTGATCAGGATGATGCCCGAGCGGATGAGCATCTTCTCGAACTCGGGCACGGTGCGGAAGAATTCCTCGTATTCGTCCTCGGAGCAGAAGCCCATGACTTTCTCGACGCCGGCGCGGTTGTACCAGCTGCGGTCGAAGAGGACGATTTCCCCGCCGGCCGGCAGATGACTCACATAGCGCTGGAAGTACCACTGGGTGCGCTCCCGCTCGCTCGGCGCGGGCAGGGCCGCAACCCTGCAGACGCGGGGGTTGAGGCGCTGGGTGATGCGTTTGATGACGCCACCCTTGCCGGCAGCATCGCGCCCCTCGAACACCACGACGACCTTGAGCTTCTTGTGCACCACCCAGTCCTGCAGCTTGACCAGCTCACCCTGCAGACGAAACAACTCCTTGAAATAGAACCGTCGCTCCAGAGTGGTACTTTCGATATCCGGATGGACGGGCATGTCGCCATACAACTGATCCATGCGATTGTCGTCGATCTCCATCTCCAGTTCTTCGTCGAAACTGTCGAGCATTTCGGTGTAGGCGCGGTGCTTGATCGAAACGTCCGGTGCCGGGGCTTTGCGGTCCATCGATGACTCCTGTTCTCTTCTGTTCGGGACTGGGGTGAAGGGTCCGACGCGCGCTGGCTGCAGCGCAAACCAGGGACGCATCCTGATCGAGCATGCTAGGACGACTGCGTTACGGTTACAGGTTCGTACATGCAACCCGGCGGGGCGGAGTCAAACGTCCGCCGCGACGC
>JALNWS010000178.1 GCA_023230755.1 Azoarcus sp. | reverse complement strand
GCCACGATTGCTGGAAACGGCAGTTGCAGCGCAAAGATCGCCACGAAGGACGCCCCCGCGATCCCCCACAAGGCGGAATTCCTGAGCGCCCGCGAACCGATGCGGTGCGCAGCCTGCAGCACGATCGCGGTCACGGCCGGCTTGATGCCGTAGAACAGCCCCACGACCAGCGCGACATCGCCGAATGCAATGTAGATCCACGACAGCGCAATCAGAATGAACAGGGACGGCAGCACGAACAGCACGCCGGCCATCACCCCGCCCCAGGTCCGGTGCAGCAGCCAGCCGATATAGGTCGCCAGCTGTTGTGCCTCGGGGCCGGGCAGCAGCATGCAATAGTTGAGCGCATGCAGGAAACGCTTCTCGCTGATCCAGCGCCGGCGCTCGACCAGCTCGGCGTGCATGATCGAAATCTGCCCGGCAGGGCCACCGAAGCTGATGAAGCCCAGCTTGAGCCAGAACAGAAAGGCCTCGCTCAGGCTCACGCGCGCAGGGGGATCACACTCGGGCACCGGTACCGCAGCGGAAACACTATCGGACATCATCGCTCGTCAAATCACGCAGGGGCGGTGAGCTTAGCGTGCACATGCTGCAATCAATAACATTGCAGGCCCCCGGCATGAACCGGGGCCCGACGCCAGGCAGGAACTCGCAGCCCGGCGAAGGCTCTACCCACTTTCCCTTCTGGCATCTTCTTCATGCGCAATCAAGCATTCCAGTCGATTCTGCTCGCGTGCGGCGCCATTTTCGGCACGTCCACCCTGGTGGCGGCAGCGCCTGGACACCTCAGCGCAGCTGCGCCCGCCTGCATTGCTCCGGCCACCTGGGCAGTCCCCGAGGCCAGCGGCATCCGCGCCACTCCCGGGCCCGCAACAATGGCCTCGATGGCACTCAGGGATGTCGTCCTGCTGGGCGAACAGCACGACAATGCCGATCACCATCGCTGGCAGCTGCAGACCCTCGCCGCCCTTCATGCCAGACGCCCGGACATGGTGATCGGGTTCGAGATGTTTCCCCGCCGCCTGCAGCCGGTGCTGGACCAATGGGTCGCGGGCAAGCTGAGTGAAAAGCGCTTTCTTGAACTCAGTTCATGGGACACGATCTGGAAGATGCCGGCCGAACTCTACCTGCCGCTGTTCCAGTTTGCTCGGCTCAACCGTATCCCGATGGTCGCGCTCAACGTCGAACCGCAATTGATCCGGAACACCTCCGAAGGCGGCTGGGCGTCCGTCCCGGAATCAGAACGCGAGGGCGTCGGTCAGGCTGCGGCAGCCCTGCCAGCCTATGTGGACGAGCTGTTCGAGGTCCATCTGGCACATGCGGACATGCGTCGTCAGATGCCCGGACACGACGACGGCAACCCCGTCGCCGCCGATCGCAACGATCCGGCATTCCGGCATTTCGTCGAAGCACAGCAGGTATGGGACCGCGCAATGGCCGAGGCGCTTGCGCGGCACTTGCAAGCCATCACCAAGGACGGCAGCAAGCCACTGGTGGTCGGCATCATGGGCGGGGGACATATCAGGGGCGGACACGGCGTACCGTACCAGCTGCGGGATCTCGGCATCGACAGCATCGGCACACTGCTGCCGATCGCGGCCTCGACCCCTTGCGCAGACATCCCTGCCGGACTGGCAAACGCGGTGTTCGCCCTTCCCGGGCAAACCCAGGATGCGCCACCGCCGCCCCGCCTGGGTGTCGCACTGGAAGCGCACCGTGAAGGCCTGCGCGTTGCCTCGGTCACGCCGGCAAGCCTCGCCGAGCGTTCGGGCATTCTGGCCAGCGACATCATCATCGAAGCCGCAGGCGTGAACAAACCGACGCTGGGCGGTCTGATCGCAACCATTCGCGCCCAACCGCCAGGCACCTGGCTGCCGATGAAGGTCAAGCGCGGCGCTGAAACCCTTGAGCTGGTCGTCCGGTTCCCGGCGCAATCATGATGGCAGCGCTCGCCGGTGGATTGCGGATGGCGGCGTGGGCCCGGGCCTTGGTGCTCGGGCTTGTCGTGCTGCTCTCCTGGGCGACCACGGCGCAGGCTGAAAACACACTCCCCTCGGTCGCCCTGAAGCTGAGCCTCGACCCCGACACGCGCGCCTTCGAAGCCGTGGCCGAGATCCGGCCGCAGACGCCGGAGTTCAGATTCGTGCTGCATCAGTCGCTCAGCATCACCTCTGCCAGCGTCGACGGACGCCCGATACGCATCGAGGCGGCCGGGCGCAGGGGCGACATCCGGGGTTGGCGCGTCGCGCTGCCCGCCACCGGGACACTGCAGTTGCACTATGGCGGCACCCTGCCCGCGCTCGACCCCCGACTCGATCACCGCGACGTCCTTCAGGGCCTGATGCCGGCCGCCTCGCCCGAGGGCAGCTATCTGCCAGCCGGAAGCGGCTGGTATCCGCAGCCCGCCGCCCTGTTTACATACCGGGTCGAGCTTTCCGTGCCGGCGACACAGCGTGCGCTCGTGGCCGGCCGCCTGATCTCCGAAACGCTGCCACAACGGGGCGACGCCACTTACCGCGCACGTTTCGAGTTCGCCCATCCTGCCGACGGGATCGACCTGATGGCCGGCCCCTGGCAGATCAGGGAACAGCTGGTGCCACGCACGGACGCAAGCCCGCTGCGGCTGCGCACCTACTTTCCCGCCGACCTCGACGCCATCGAAGGCCTTGCGGCCGCCTATCTGGACGACACCCGGCGCTACATCGAACGTTACAGCAGGGCCATCGGCCCCTACCCCTTCGACAGTTTTTCGGTGGTCGCCAGCCCGCTGCCCACCGGCTTCGGCATGCCCACGCTCACCTACATGGGTGCGCAGGTGCTGAAGCTGCCCTTCATCCGCGCTACCTCACTCGGTCACGAGGTCTTGCACAACTGGTGGGGGAACGGGGTGCTCGTCGATTACCAGAGTGGGAACTGGTCGGAAGGCCTCACCACCTTCATGGCCGACCATGCCTACAAGGAAGAGGAATCCGCCGGTGCCGCGAGCGCGATGCGCCTGGGCTGGCTGCGCGACTTCGCCGCCACCCCGGCGGCAGACCAGCCCACGCTGGCTTTGTTTCGCTCCCGCGCGCATGGCGCGGCGGCCGCGGTGGGCTACGGCAAGTCGGCAATGCTGTTCCTGATGCTGCGCGATCTCATCGGCGAAAAGGCCTTCGAGAGCGGCATCCAGCTGTTCTGGGCGCAGCACCGCTTCAAGGTGGCAGGATGGGACGCGCTGCGCAGCAGCTTCGAGGCGACCTCGGGGCGATCACTCGTGACCTTCTTCGAGCAATGGCTGACGCGCCCCGGCGGTCCGGTGATCACGATCGACAAGGCCTGCGCGACGCAGGTCGGGCCCAAGGTCGAGCTGACGCTTGAACTCAGCCAGTCGTCTCCGTCCTATGCGTTGGAAATCCCTCTCCGCCTGAGCTTTGCCGATCATCGTGAAACACGCCGGATCAGCCTCGATCAGCGCCGAAAGCGCCTTACCCTCGAGCTTCCCGCGATGCCCCGGCAGGTCGCGCTCGACCCCGAGCTACGGCTGTGGCGGACGCTGTCTGCCGGGCAACTGCCCCCCATCCTGCGCCAGTGGATCAGCGCCCGCGAACCGCGCCTGATCATTGCCGATGACTCTTCAGCAGCGGATACCTCCGCTTTTTCGGCTGCGGCCCGACGCCTTGCCGATGCCCTGCTCGAGAACCCCGTTCGGCAGATACCACGCTCAAGCCTGAAGACAGGCAATACACCTGTTTTGCTGATCGGACGCCAGGCCGCAGTCGACGCTGCACTTGCCTCCGCCGGCCTGCCACCCCGCCCTGACAACCCGGGTGAGCGCGGCAGTGCGCAAGTGTGGACGACAACGGACCACGCGCATGCGCCGCTGGCGGTTGTCTCCGTCGCAGATACGGACGCATTGAACGCCCTCCTGCGCCCGCTGCCGCACTACGGTGCCCGCAGCTGGCTGGTGTTCGATGGTCGCCGTGCGATCGATCAGGGTGTGTGGCCGGTATCAGGAACGGAGGTGCCGGTTCAGGCCTGTCACTGACAATCACGCATGGCTTCCGGCCCGCATGGCGAAGGGAGAACCACACTAGGCAGCGGGATTTGTCCGGCTACAATCTTCAAAACAGGACGGAGACAGCACCCCATGAGCCAGCACACACCAGGCGGCAGCGTAAATGCCACCCGCGTCGCCCCGCCACCACCCGCGCCGCGAAGCTACCCGGCGCAGAAGCCGACCGACGTCTATCTGTTCGGCACCTGCGTGCTCGACCTGTTCTACCCGGACGCAGGCATGGATGCGATTCACCTGCTCGAACGCGAAGGCATCCACGTGCATTTTCCGCAAGGGCAGACCTGCTGCGGACAGCCCGCCTACACCTCCGGCTACACGGCAGAGGCACGCGCGGTGGCACGCGCCCAGCTTGACCTCTTTGCGCGCGACTGGCCGGTGGTCATCCCCTCAGGGTCGTGTGCGGGGATGTTCCGCCATCACTATCCGGACCTCTTCGCCGGCGAGCCCGACACCCTGAAGCAGGTGGAGGCGCTGGCCGGACGCACCTATGAGCTGGCCGAGTTCCTGCTCGAAGTGTGCAAGGTCAGATTCGAGGACAGCGGCGAACCGGTCAAGGTGGCGCTGCACACCTCGTGCTCGGCGCGGCGCGAAATGGGCACGCATCTGCACGGTCGCGCCCTGCTCGCGCAGCTCGCGCAGCTCGAGCAGGTCGAGCGCGTGGATCACGACCACGAGAGCGAGTGCTGCGGTTTCGGTGGCACCTTCAGCGTGCGCATGCCGGACATTGCCGGCGCCATGGTGCGCGACAAGACCGCGGCCCTGAAAGATTCCGGCGCGGCCGAGGTGGTCAGCGCCGACTGCGGCTGTCTGCTCAACATCAACGGCGCCTTCGAGAAGCAGTACGACCGCCTGCGCGGCGAGCATCTTGCCAGCTTCCTGCTGCGCCGCTCCGGCGGCAGGAACACGGGAGGTCAATCATGAACGCACCGGCCCCCACTCAGGCCTCCACTCAGCCCCCCTCCGGGGCTACTGCGGCGACTCACGCCCCCGCCATCCCGATGACATTCAAGCAACGTGCGCACGACGCGGTACACGACAAGCAGTTGCGCAAGAATTTCCGCGGCGCGATGGATTTCCTGATGGCCAAGCGTGCAGCGCAGTTCCCCGACGGCGACGAGTTCGAACGCCTGCGCACCTTCGGCAACCATGTGCGCGCACGTGCGCTGTCGAAACTGCCCGAACTGCTCGAGCGCCTCGAAACCAACCTGACCCGCAACGGCGTCAAGGTGCACTGGGCCGAAACGGTGGATGAAGCCAACGCCATCGTCCATGACATCGTCCACGCTCACGAGGCCAAGCAGGTGATCAAGGGCAAGTCGATGGTGAGCGAGGAAATGGAGATGAACCATTACCTCGAGGGCCACGGCGTCGACTGCCTGGAATCCGACATGGGCGAATTCATCGTCCAGCTCGGCAAGGAAAAACCCTCGCACATCATCATGCCGGCCATTCACCTCAACGCCGGCCAGGTGGCCTCACTGTTTCACGACAAGCTCGAAGTCGATTACACCGAAGACGTCGACAGACTCATCCAGATCGGACGCGAGACCCTGCGGCGCAAGTTCTTCGAAGCCGATATCGGTGTGTCGGGGGTGAACTTCGCCATCGCCGAGACCGGCTCGCTGCTGCTGGTGGAGAACGAGGGCAACGGCCGCATGTCGACCACGGTGCCACCGGTACACATCGCCGTAACCGGCATCGAGAAGGTGGTGGAGAACCTGCGCGACGTGGTGCCGCTGCTGTCGCTGCTCACCCGCTCCGCCACCGGGCAGCCGATCACCACCTATGTGAATGTGATCTCCGGCCCGCGCAAGGCGGAAGAGCTCGACGGCCCGCAGGAAGTGCACCTGGTACTGCTCGACAACGGCCGCAGCCAGGCCTTCGCCGACAGCGAGCTGCGTCAGACCCTGAACTGCATCCGCTGCGGCGCCTGCATGAACCACTGTCCGGTCTATACCCGCATTGGCGGCCATGCCTACGGCACGGTGTATCCCGGCCCCATCGGCAAGATCATCACCCCGCACATGCTCGGGCTGGAAGAGACGAAGGACCTGCCCAGCGCATCCTCGCTGTGCGGCGCCTGCGGCGAGGTGTGCCCGGTCAGGATTCCGATTCCGGCCATCCTGCGCCGCCTGCGCGAAGAGAACGTCCGCGCGCCGGACGAGGCACCAAAGTACATGCGCGGCCAGGGCAGCAAATATTCGCGCACCGAAGGCATGGCGTGGAAGGGCTGGCGCCTGCTCAACACCTCGCCCCGCCTGTATCGCGTCTTCAAGCTCGCGGCCACCCGCCTGAGCGCGCTGACCCCGCCCAAGCTCGGCCCCTGGACCGAGCACCACAGCGCGCCGAAGGCCGCCCCGCGCAGCCTGCACGAGCTGGCCCGCGACCATCTGGGAGAAGACTGAATGAGCGCCAAGGAACGCATTCTCGCCAAGCTCGGGCGCAGCCTCGCCGGCACCACGCCGCTCGCTGACGACTACGACGAAGCGCTTGTCACCGCGCCGTGGGCCTATCCACCCGAACAGCGCATTCCGCGCCTGCGCGAACTGCTCGAAGCCGTCCACGGCGAAACGCAGCTGACCACCGCAGCCGACTGGCCTGCACGGGTCGTCGAGGCGCTTGCCAAGCGGGGCATCGACGAGTTGCTGATCGCGCCCGACACGCCGCATGGCCAGCAGTTCGCCGGCCATGTCGCAGAAAAGGCCACAGCGATCCGGCTCAAGGCTTACGACCGCCCGGTGGAAGAATGGAAGGACGAACTCTTCTTCAACACCCCGGCCAGTCTCACCGGCACACTCGGCGGCATTGCCGCCACCGGCAGCCTGATCATGTGCCCGACCACGTCCGAGCCGCGGCTGATGAGCCTGGTGCCACCGCTGCACATCGCCCTGCTCAAGGCGAGCGAGGTCTACGACAACCTGTACACGGTGCTGCAGGCGCAGGCTTGGGCACAAGGTTTGCCCACCAATGCGTTGCTGGTATCAGGGCCATCGAAGACGGCGGACATCCAGCAGACACTCGCCTATGGCGCGCACGGGCCGAAAGAGCTGATCGTGCTGATTCTCGAAGACGCCTGATTCACGCGCCCCGTCCGCGGCCGGCACCGAGACTCCAGGACACGCACCTTGAGCTGACCGGGCCCGAGCGGCGAGAATGTAAGCCATTCCAGCCATTGGCCCTGCCCTCATGAGCATTCCCATCCGTTACGTCGAACCCGTGTTTCGCCCGCCAAGCGAGGCCGACTCGCTGATCCTCCCCGTCACCGACGGCTGCTCGTGGAACAAGTGCACCTTCTGTGAGATGTACACCGCGCCGCAAAAGGCGTTTCGTGCGCGCAGCGAGGACGAAGTGCTCGAGAGCATTCGCCAGACCGGTGCGCGCTACGGCGACCGCATCCGGCGCATCTTTCTGGCCGACGGTGACGCACTGGTGCTGCCGACACGGCGCCTGCTGAACATTCTGGAGACCATCCGGCGCGAGATGCCTGCCGTGCGCCGGGTGTCGAGCTACTGCCTGGCCCGCAACCTGGCAAGAAAAACCGTCGAGGAACTGCGCGCGCTGCGCGAGGCCGGGCTCTCGCTGGCCTATCTCGGTGCCGAATCGGGCGACGACGAAGTGCTGGCACGGGTCAACAAGGGCGAGACCTTCGATTCCACCTGCGAGGCACTGGACAAGCTCGGCTCAGCCGGCATCACGCGCTCGGTGATGATCCTCAACGGCCTCGGCGGCCAGGTGTTCAGCGCCCGGCATGCCGACAACTCGGCACGCCTCGCCAACGCCACCCAGCCCGAGTATCTGGCCACCCTGGTGGTGAGTTTCCCCACCGGCGAAGCCCGCTTCCGCGCCGACTTCCCCGAGTGGGAGCCGCTGGACCAGCACGGGCTGATCGCCGAGATGGAGCGCTTCCTGTCGCAGCTCGAACTGCGCCGCACGGTGTTCCGCTCCGACCACGCCAGCAACTGGCTGGTTCTCAAGGGCACGCTGGGCGCAGAAAAAGACCGTCTGCTGGCGCAGGTCCGCGCCGCCCTCGCAGATCCGGAACATGCCCGCCTGCGTCCGGCCTGGGCGCGCGGGCTGTGATCTGCAGGCTTACCCAAATCGGGATCACGAAACCCCACGACAAGGTC
>JALNWS010000177.1 GCA_023230755.1 Azoarcus sp. | reverse complement strand
TGGCAGTTTGAGCAGCTTGAAAACGTCGAGCGCGGCGGCGTTGCCGACCACGTCGCTGCTAAAGTTCTGTCCCAGAACGTGGCTACCGACTTCCTGGTGCGCAGGCAAGTCGTGTGGTGCGCGGAAGAGGTTGGTGCCGCGGGCGTCGGGGTGGATGGGCTTGAGGGTGTGGGTGACGATCTGGATCTGAGTTACGCGCCGTGCAGCGTCGGCCAGCCAGGTCTCGCGAGCGTGCTGCCTAATCAGTTCGTCGCGCTTCGGGTCGTCGGGTGGGAGCTTGTCCAGCTTGGCATCTAGGCGCTCCTTTAGGAAGTGCTCGATGGCATTGCGGAAAGCGACCCGGCGTTCGGGGGCAGTGCTAGACATGGGATTCTCACGTAGGTAAGAAGAATGTAGAATCCCCGGAGCAGTGCTCCGAGGAGTGGTGGGTCGTTGCGTTTCACCCTAATAAGGTCATGCGATGGTCAATCACATCTCGAACCTCCTTCCTGCGACAAATCCCGTAGGTGGGCAGCCTTGCCTAGCTGTGGCGCTGCATACCCCTTTGAGACTGCCATCTCTTAGGGGTGTCTGATTTCTTATCCTATTCATCGTTAGATGAGTTAGCAACAATTTGTACGTCTCATGAGGCGAAGTCTAGACTCTCTGCTAGACTTCGGCAACTGCAGAAATGCAGCTCAGAAATATTCGTCGTTCGATGCCTGAGCAACGTTAACTGCCGGATAGGCAGCAGTTACTGTGAAATCGTCAGTTTTTGCTACGTCGTTACCGAGCCGTGATCGAACAGTTGGTGCTTGAGCATCACGCCACTAACCCACGGGCGTTCGGGTCGGCGCGACCCGGTACCGACGAGGATAGTAGTGGTCTCGATCTACTGGTCGACTCGCTTCCCAGGGCCACGCTCTTCGATTTGGATGGGCTGCAGGGGACGCTGGTTGAGATGCTTAGCATTCCCGTTGATGTGGTAACGCCGGGTGATGTTCCGGTGCGGATCCGGTAGCGCGTACTATCGGAGGTCCGACCCTTGTGATGTGAAGATCCCATTCAGAGGGGCTCTGCTGCGCTTGTCCGATGGTGACTCAACAGTGTCGTCACCCATCACCGATTCCTCGTAAACCCCAGTGCTGGGTGGAAGCGCCAGCCCTGCTGGTTGTCGGGTAACGTCACTGTACCGTAGCGTTCGGCACATATTTCCAGCGTCATGTCTCGTTCTTCGGCCAGCGTGACCAGTTCCGTCATGTAGTCGGTCACGCCCCAGGGGGTGATGCGCGTGCCGGTAAGCTGCCCATCGTCAATGCGACAGTTCATGCTGTCCTCGATCTTCACGTACAGCTTGCGATAGCGGTCCTGGCCGGGCGCGACACGGAAGAGCGCGTAGTCCTCATCGTCTTCGTTCGGTAGCAGGATGACATCCACTTTTGGTAGCGGGTCATGGCGGAAGGGTTGCTGCTGGGGCAGGACTGCCGTCAGTGAAACGCCGGATCGAAGCCAATGGGTGGTGGCGTTGATCGGTGGTGCAGGGCGGGCGCCTTTGCGCCGTTGATAATCGCTAAGTCCTGCTTCGCCGGTTTGTGGTCGCATCTGAAATTGAATGCGGGCGTGTTCAAGATCCACCAGTCTCGTTGTAGGCTGCAGAGCATCATCTGCCTTGGGCAGGATGCGCGGGCGGGCGTCGATGACGTCACGTTGTTCGGCTTCAAGCAGGTCCGTGAGCCAATGGGATTGCAGCTTGAAGCGGGGCTCCGTGGTCTCGAAGCCGGGTTTGCAGTAGGCCGGTTCGCCCGGGTGTTCGAAGTGGCGCAGGTTGCTCTCGAGCACCATCATGTTCGGCGCCGCCACCGTACCGGGGCGGTGGCGGCGGATGCGGCCGGCGAGCTGGATCAGCGAACGCATCGAGGATGGTTCGACTACTGCCCAGTCGTAATCATGGTCGCGCCCGACCTCGGTGACCGGGCTGCCGAGCACGACGAAGAGGTGGTCGGTCTCCGGGTTCGCATCAAGCCGGCTGCGGATCTCCGGCAGCGCAAAGACGGCGTCGGCGGCGCGGCGGTTGAGTGCGGCGTCCAGGCGGTGTTCGATTGCCGAGCGGATCAGCAGTGGATACTGCGAATGATAGGTGCACAGGTGAATCCGGATGTTGTCCGGTGCTCCAAGCGTGTAGAGGGCCAGCGCGACGTCGACCAGTGGGTCGATGTTGGCCATACGGATCAGCCCGAAGCTGACGCGCTTGCCCGACTGAGGATCGATTGAATGGTGTGTGGCATGCAGGTTCAGCGCAGCCTCACGCATCGCTGCAGCCATTGTTGGGCGTAGCGTGTCGCGCGGTTTGCCCGCGAGCGGAAGCGGCAGGAGTTCGGCCCGTCTCTTCGCTGCTTCTTTGGTGAGACGCGCATGGCGACGCCCGGCGAAGTCGAGTTGCTGTGTGGCGAATGCACCGCCATCGACACAGTTGTGACGGGTCTGGTCGAACTCGTCCACCCACATGCAACACACCTCCGGCGTGGTGCCGGGCAGTTCTCCTCGATTGCGCTGGAACCAGCGCCGTCCGTCGAGATAGGCCTCGAACAGGCCTTGTACCAGCGCAGGCGGCAGGGTCGCAGAAGATAACAGCACGCGGCTACCGAGCAGGCCGGCCCAATGCACCAGGCGGGCGAGAGCAGGCAGGTCCTCGATGTCGAAGTCGTCGGGTTCGTCCAGCACGAGATCGCCGCTCATCAAGCGCAGCATCGGTGCGATCTGGCCGCCACCGCGCTGGCTTTCTGTGGCCGGGGTGAGGTGGTCGATGGTGCAGACGAGCAGCGGGGCGGAGATCAGCGCATGGACGCGCGGGTCGTGGGACAGGCGCTGCAGCAAGGGGTGAGCGGTGTTGCCCTCGTACACCACGCCCGCATTTTCCGGTAGCAAGGCCTGGGTGGAAGCCGATCCGCTTTTCTCGGCAACCTGTTCGTAGTACTCGAAGAGCTCGCGGTTGGCCGCACCACCGACCCGGATCGCCAGCGCGTCGTCCGATAGCTGGAGTTCGTCGCGGAAGGCGCGGCCGGTTTGTAGCGTGAGGGTGCGCAGGCCAAGGGCGAAGGCGCAGCGCAGGCCACGGGACGGGTCGGCGAGTGCGTTCATGATGCGTGCATTGGCAAGCGTCTTGCCGCAGCCGGTAGACGCCATGTTGACGATGAAGGCGCCATGGCGGGAGGCGGATTCGCGCATCGCCTCGGCAAGGTCGGCGGCGCGGTCCTGCCAGCGGAAGCGGGCATCGGCGCTGCGTTTGCGCAAACCTTTGTGACGGACCAGTCGCGGAAGGTGATGCTCGAATCCGGGCAACGCGTGTGCGACCGTGCCGGCGTGCCGGGCGACGCCGAGCAGATGTTCGTCGAGGGTCTGGTTGAACGCTCCCGTCTTGCGGTCGGTGTTGGCAAAGAGCGGGTAAGCCGGGTTAAGGTCGCTGCGCGCGGCGGGGTCGATGAGGCTGGAGTAATGGTGATCCGCCAGCATCAGGCAGAGTCGACCGAGATGCATTACATAGGGGTCGTGCAAGCAGTCGCGAACATCCGCGCTTTGCGCGATTGCCAGCAGTCGGCTTGCCACGCGTGAAGCCCGTTTGCGCCAGGCATCGGTCGTGACTGGTAGACCGTGCGGAAACTTCCAATAGGCTTGGGTTGCGTCCTTGTTTGCGCCATCTGCAAGTTCGTTCCAGTTCGCATCCACCTTTTCCAGGAGCCTGTCCAGTTGGGCGGCGTTCAGATCGGCCACACGTGCACCCAGCCACTTCCACTGGCCGTTGTTGTCCTTGGTCGGCATGACCGGCAGGCGGTGATGGGTCAATACCAGCCAAGCGACGACCTTTGCCTGTGGTGGCAGAACGGCAAACGGCTTGTTGTTCTGCGCCGCGGCATCGAGTCCGTCGCGCAGCACGCGCGTGGTCCAGCTTTGGTCGTCGTCTGCCGATGGCGCAATGAGCCGTTCCAGCCATTCGGCGTCTGAGCTGTCGCCTACGAAAGCCTGAAACAGGCGCAGCGACACCCATTCGTGGCGATAGAGGTTGCGCTCGACCGGACCCTTCGCCGTAAGCCGTTGCTGAAAGGCTAGACTGGCCTTGCCGAGGTCGTGCAACAGGGCGGCAAGAGAGGTCAGCAAGTGGATGCGGGTGAGGCTGTGCCAGTCGTTCTCGGATTTCGCCCGTAGCACGTTGCGCCGGGTCATGTTGGTCGGCGTTGCCCCTTGCTCGTTGAACTGTCGTGCATCACCGACAATCCACAGCAACTCGCTGTGGTCCTTTCCGCGGATCCAGTGGCAGGCGACGGCAGTGTTCTTGCGCGCAGTCTTGCGAAGCAGTCGGTGGAGGGTTTCCAGGCCTGCCTGCGTGATGGGTGTCTGCCAGGTTCGCTCGCCACGACGTTCTGCGAACTGATCAAGAATGCGGCGGGTTTCAGTGAGTGCATTCTTACTGCACTGGGAAACAAGTAGCACGTTCATTTGGCGGCACTACCGACACTGGCGGCGATCGCTTTGAGCGAGTCGATCATGAAGTCGAGCGATTCGGTTTGAACCAGCGCTTCGATGCAGCTTTCCCGGAATTCCTGTTCGCTGTCTCCGCGCATTGCAGAGACGAATGCCTGAGGCAGAATGACAGCGTCCTTGACGAGATCGGCAGCGTCGAACACCAGCCCGCCTCGACGCGTCTTTCCGTGAAGCACTGCAAGGCCATGAGGGAGGCCGAGCACCCAGGTTGCCGTGGCGCCCAGGCCATAGGCCAGATAGTTGCCATGGTCGAGGAAGCGGTTGGCTGGATCACCCCCAGTGCCGCCCTTCGCGCGGGTAAAGTCCCCGTAGTTGCTTGCGTCACACGCGAGCTTGAACAGCTTCTTGGTGAGGCGAGCTTCTTCCGTAAGTAGCGCGGTATTGTCTGGCGCACGGTCTATCTCGCGCAGCGATGCTTCGAGCGCATTAGTCAGGCGTTCGGCCGGGATGACGAAATCCGCCTCGGCCAGGCGGCGGTTGTTTGTCCAGTGAACCGCAATGCGCGCGAGTCTTGCACGCTGAATGGCCTTGGCAGCATCGAGGCGGAGTCGGTCATCAAACCAGAAACGTACCCAGTGTTGAAGGTATTCCGTTGGCCGGTATTCGCTTTGAGGGGAGAACCACGCAACCTCAAAGTCGACTTCGTTTGCACTGAACAGCGGGGTGCCACCTCCGCCGCAGAAACCAACCATGACGCCAGCCTTGGCCAGCTCGCGCATGGCAGCTTGAGTTACCGAGGTACCTGTGCCGAGCAGAATGGTCGTTGTGTTGGCAATCGGAATGTTCCAGTAAAGCGACTGCTTGCCTTCGTCGGTGACGTATTCAACCCGCCCACCATTGACCAGTACTCGGCAATGCTCGAGGTAGTAGAGGTTGGCTCGCTTCGAGTGCAGGATGGTCTTCAGGTCCGAAGGCGTTAGTACTTGCATGCCTCATGCTCCGGTCTGGTTGATTTCGGTGTTATTTTCCCGGGGCTTGGGCTCACAGGATGAGCTAGAGGGCGTCTCGGAAGCTGCGTGCATTTCGCGCATCTCGTCGCGAACCAGCGCCCGCAGCCCCTCCGGCCCCAGCACCTCGCAGTGCCGCCCGTGCTTGAGCACATCCATCATCAGCTCCCGGTGATCGGCATACGGCACTTCCAGCACGTAGCGTCCGTCCGTTTCAAATGATCCGCGCTGATCGGGATGCCAGTGTTCGGTCGCGACCCATCTTGCCCGTTCAGCGCTGAAGCGCAGGCGGGCCCATTGCAGCTGGTCGCCGGTGAAGATGCCGTAGCCGGGGCCGAGCACGGTATCGAGGGTCTTGCTGGGGATGTCGTCTGCTGCGCGGTCGAGCAGGTTGACGCTGCGGATGCTGTCCACCGCGAAATTGCGCAGGGCGCCGCGCAGGTGGCACCAGGCGTCGAGGTACCAGTTCTCGCGGTAATGAACGAGCCGCTGCGGCGAGATCTCGCGTTCGTTCTCTTCGTCCTTGCCGCGGGCGTAGTAGCGGATGCGCAGCCGCTTGCGGCGGAGCAGGGCGGCGCCGATGTTTTCGAAGTGAGCGAGCTTCATGCTGCGCTTGCCGATGCCGACGATGAGCACGCGGCGGCGGATTTCTTCTGCGGGGTTGTCGGCGGCGCCGAGCAGTTTGTTGAGGCGCTCGATGAGCGGGGCGACGTGGGGTGCGAGCAGACCGCCGGGATCGAGATTGGCGAGCAGGTGCTGCATGGTGAGCAGCGCGTGGATCTCCTTGTCGCTGAACCACATGCCGGGCAGTTCGAACTGGGCGCCGGTGGTCTGGGTGGGGTCGATGCGGTAGGCGTCGTGTTCGTGATCGAACACGATTGGGGTGTTCATGTTGTTGCGCAGAAAGGCCAGGTCGCGCTTGAGGGTGGCGAGTGACACCTCCAGCGTTTCTAGCAGGGTGGCCCGGGATACCAGGCGCCGCTCCGCGAACAAGCGTCGAATGCACACAATACGGTCAGTCTGGCTCACGGTGGCGTCCCCTTGTGGTCGCAGAATCATAACCATTATGGATTGCGCTACCAAGATGGAATGAGCCGGCTGTCGCTCGTGCATGAATGTCAGAACCGTCTGGCGCGAATGGCGAGATTTGTTATTGGCGAACGTATTGACCATTAACGAATCATCAACTAGGATGCACTCATCCACCCAATCAGGAGACGACAACAATGAACACCAAGGTTTTTGCTTCCCAGGCCGATCTCGAAGTCAAAAAGGTCAGTTTCGACAAGCTGTCGGAAAACGCTTACGCGTATACGGCAGAGGGCGATCCCAACACCGGCATCATCATTGGTGATGATTCGGTGATGATCATCGACGCGACTGCTACCCCGGTGATGGCGCAGGAGGTGATTGCCAGGGTGCGTGAGCTCACCGACAAGCCGATCAAGTACGTAGTGCTCACCCACTATCACGCGGTGCGCGTGCTCGGTGCGTCGGGGTACAAGGACGCCGGGCTGGAGCAGATCATCGCCAGTCAGGACACCTACGACCTGATCGTCGAGCGCGGTCAGCAGGACATGGATTCCGAGATCGGACGTTTCCCGCGCCTGTTCAATGCGGTTGAGAGCGTGCCCGGCCTGACCTGGCCGACGATGACCTTCCAGGGCGAGATGACGGTGTGGATGGGCAAGCTCGAGGTGAAGATCAAGCAGGTAGGTCGTGGCCACACCAAGGGCGACACCATTGTCTATCTGCCGTCGCAGAACATCTGCTTCTCCGGCGATCTGGTCGAGGCCGATGCAGCCTGTTACACCGGTGACGCCTACCTGGCCGACTGGCCGCAGACACTGGACAACCTCACCGCGATGAACTTCGACAAGCTGGTGCCGGGCCGTGGCCCCGCGCTGCTCGATCCGCAGCGCGTACGGGAAGGCCTGGCCTACACCCGCGATTTCGTCTCCACGCTGTATCGCAGCGCGCAGGAAGCGGTGGCGAAGGGCCTGGACCTGAAGGGCACGATGGCGCATGCACGGGCCAACATGGATCCGAAGTTCGGCCAGGTGTTCATCTACGAGCATTGCCTGCCTTTCGACGTAACCCGCGCGCATGACGAAGCCAGCGGCATTCGCGATCCGCGCATCTGGACCGCCGAGCGCGACCAGCAGATGTGGCACGCGCTGCAGGAGTGATGTTTTGCCGGGCGTGAGCTGCGCCCGCAAGCTCGTACTACAGCAGAGTATCGACAGCATCCGGCGACACGCCCCGCAGATGGGTGGCGCCGCGTCTTAATGGCATACATGGAGGAGACATCCGTGCCAAGCACGTTCTCGTACCCAAAATTCGACTATCGACGTCCGCCCGAAATCAGCGAGGGGCGTGACGGACACTATCCGGTTGTTGTGGTTGGCGCCGGTCCGGTTGGTCTGACGACCGCCATCGATCTGGCGCAGCAGGGCTGCGATGTTCTGCTGCTCGATAACGACGACACCGTGTCTTTCGGCTCGCGTGGTGTGTGTTACGCCAAGCGCGCGCTCGAAGTGCTCGACCGCCTCGGTTGTGGCGAAGAGATGGTGCAGAAGGGGGTGTCGTGGAACGTTGGCCGCACCTTCTTCCGCGAAGAGGAAGTGTTCAGCTTCAACCTGTGCCCGCAGCCGGATCATCATCGTCCGGGCATGATCAACCTGCAGCAGTATTACCTCGAGGACTACCTGGTCAGGCGCGCGCAGCAGTTGCCCAATCTCGAGATGCGTTTCAAGAACACCGTGATTGCGCTGACGCAGGACGAGGGCAAGGCCTCGCTGCGGGTGGAGACGCCCGATGGCGCCTATACCCTGAGTACCGACTGGCTGGTGGTGGCCGACGGTGCGCGCAGCCCGATCCGCACGATGATGGGCCTGGACATCGACGGCAAGATCTTCATGGACCGCTTCCTGATCGCGGACGTGGTGATGAAGGC
>JALNWS010000176.1 GCA_023230755.1 Azoarcus sp. | reverse complement strand
TCGGATATCACGATTTTCGGACATGCCCAACAATGCCCCATCCACTCACCGGGAGATGTTCATGACCGCCAGCAGCGCACTGTCGCAATTCGCACTCGAACTCGCGACCGGACAGATTCAGATTGTCGACCTTACGCAAACCCTGACGCCGGAGTTCCCCTCACTTCAGCTCCCGCCCGAATTCGGCCAGTGCTGGCCGTTCAAGATGGAAGAGATCTCGCACTACGACGAACGTGGTCCGGCGTGGTACTGGAACAACTTTTCCATGTCCGAACACACGGGTACGCACTTCGATGCTCCGGTTCATTGGGTAAGCGGAAAGGACCAACCGAACAACGCCGTCGACACCATCCCGCCAGAGAACTTTGTTGCCCATGCCTGCGTGATCGACTGCAGTCGCGAGGCGGCCGAGAACCCGGACTTTGTGCTGACCGTTGAATTCGTCGAAGCCTGGGAGGCCACCTACGGCAAAATTCCCGCGCGCTCTTGGGTGCTGCTGCGGACAGACTGGTCCAAACGTGGCATGCCCGACGAATACGTCAATGGGCGCGAGGATGGTCCGCATACGCCGGGACCGGCACAAGGCCTGGTGCAGTGGCTGATCGACGAGCGTGACGTATTCGGTTTCGGTGTGGAGTCGATCAATACGGACGCGGGGCAATCCTTCACCTGGGAGATGCCCTTCCCCTGCCACTATCTGATGCACGGCAACAACCGCTATGGTCTGCAGTGCCTCACCAATCTCGACAGGTTGCCCGCGCAGGGCGCGATCATCGTCGCCGCGCCGCTGAAGATCCGCAACGGGTCCGGCAGCCCGCTACGCGTGATTGCGCTGGTGCCCGGCAAGTAACCGTCTCTCTGCCCGAACGGGGACCCTCTCCAGACCCGTCCCTGACCGGACACCCCGTTCGTTTGATACCCGAGTGCCCCGCACCCGGGTATTTTTTTGCGTCAGCTCCGCACCAGCGTTTCGGAGGGCGACTCACCGAAGCGCCGCTTGTAGTCAGTCGAGAAATGCCCGAGGTGACTGAAGCCCCAGTTCAGCGCGATGTTCGTCACACGTTCCGAAAAGGGATCTGCTGTGAGCAAGGCGTCATGAACCCGTTGCAGACGCACGTCCTTCAGGTACTGCATGGGCGAGATCTCGCGAAACTTCCGAAAACCGGAAAATAGCGAACGCGCGCTTACACCGGCCTGTTCGGCAAGATCCACGATCGTGATCGGTTCGTCAGCGTGTTCCTCAATGAAACGTTCGATGCGCTTGACGAAAGACGGAGCAATCGCGGGCGTGTCGGTACGCAAGGCCTCGGTATAGCTGTGCGGCTGGCAGGTCAGCAGCATCGCAATCAACATCTGCTCAAGCTGAGCGTCGACCAGCGCAGAAGTGGCCGAACTGGTCTGTCCTGCCGCATCCGCCGCATCGGCTTCATCGATCAGCCACTTCACCGTCCGCATCCAGCGCTGCCCGGCAGCCGTATGCAAGGGCATCTCGATACGGAAGTCGATGGGCTTGCGCATGGAGTGCCCCAGGTATTGCTGGCAGTGCCGGTCGAGCGCATCACGATCGACCCGGACAAAGAGCTTGTCCGTGCCCGCAGCATGGGACATCGCGAACGGGCGTTTATGGCTGATGACCGAAGCCGTGGCCGCGTTCGAATGCACCACGGCATCACCACTGCTGATCACCTCCTGACCACTCAGGGGCATCTGGACGAGAAGGAAGGAATCGAGGCATCCGGGTTCGATCGACACATTGCCGCCATAGCTCATGCGCCCGACCGCCACGCCTTTGAAGCGTCGCAAACACATGTAGGCGTCAATCCGGTTTCTGGCGTCCAGTACGCGCAGACGATGATCACAGAAGATGTTCGTTCCGTGGCATTGAGCCTCGTCGACATCCTGCGTTCTGAATACACCGTATCTGGACAAGGGGGCGGACATATCGATGGGAAGCGCAGCGAGACTCATGCTTGATCCTTTTCACATCACGTGTAAGGCACCCACGTGCGCCGCACTCATACAGTGCGGCGAAGCCCGAATCCGGTGCAATGCGAAGCACCTGAAAGCGTGCCGGCACATCACGGGCCCTGTGGGTGCAGACATCCGGCCGGCACACATATGCTTTAAGCAACAACTATTCCAACTAAAACAAACCTATTGCTTTGGCCCGATATCGGCACGCACCGAATTGAACTGCGCGAATGGGATAGAGGCTGCGTTGATTGGATAGTCGTTGCGGGAGCGAATCTCTAGCTTTACGGGAACGAATCGCCGTGCAGACAACGGCCCCGATAAAACCTGACAGAGCAATCGCCCCATGGACAGAATTCCAGACCAAGTCGCCGCGCCTGCGGCCGGCCCCATACCGTCGCCCCCCTCCGCGGAAAAGAGCAGCACCAGCACACGCAGCAAGCTGTTGCGTGCACCTGTCGCCATTGCACCGTGGCTGATCATCGGCGGACTGTTGTGGGCTGGCCTGTTCATCAAACCTCAACCCGTCGGCAAAACCGTGCAGCCGCCGATCCTCGAACGTCGCGACAGCTTCTATGGCATCGCACTGGCCGCAAATGGAGAGGTCTGGATCGCCGGTTCCAGTGGAAAAATTCTTTCTTTGAACGGTGAAGGCGGGATCACCCGTCTGACCACGCCCACCAAACGCACGCTGCAGGACCTGGCCACGTGGAGCGACGGGCATGGCATCGCCGTTGGCAACGACGGGGTCATCCTCCACTCCGCCGACAAGGGCCAGACCTGGCTCGCAGCCGACAACGTCCCGCGCTCGGAAATCGCAAACAAGCTCAACCGCGTGCGCGTGGCACCGGACGGAATGACGATCGCAACCGGTGAGATGGGCGCGCTGTTGATGAGCCGCGACTATGGAAGCAGCTGGACGCGCTTGCGCGAGGAAGAAGACGTGGCGTGGAACGATGTCGCCATCATCGATGACTCGCGCATACGGGTGGTGGGCGAGTTCGGCCGCATTCTGCTCAGCGACGACGGCGGGTCAACCTGGACCGAGCTGGAGGCACCGGTCGCCAGCTCGCTGATGTCCGTTGCCTTCCGTGATGCAGAGCACGGTGTCGCCGTCGGACTCGAAGGCGTCGTACTGACCACGTCGGATGGTGGGCTCAGCTGGCAGGAGGTCGAGCTGCCGGTCAGGGACCACCTCCTCGATATCGCATGGGACGAAGGCGCGCAGCGCTGGATCGGCACCGGCAACCTCGGGCGCTGGGTCCAGAGCGACGCCGACGCCGTCGACTGGCAGACGGGCCGCCTCGACGAACGTGATCTGTCCTGGCACACCCGCGTACTTCCCGCCGGCGACATCACCTGGTTCGCCGGTGCAAACGTCGGCCGCTGGGACGGAAAACGCTGGATGCCGATCGGCAACTGAACGTACGCCCGCCCTTCATCACCCTTTCGAGAGACATCAAAATGATCGAACGCATTGCAGAGTTCTGCATTCGCCGGCGACGCTGGGTCGTTGCCGGCCTTGGGCTGCTCACCCTGATCCTGAGCTGGTTTGCCCTCCACATCGAGGTGCGAACCGTATTCGAGGACATGCTGCCCTCGCGCCACGAATACGTGAAGACCCACGAAAAGTTCAAGGACACCTTCGGCGGTTCGAACATGGTCACCATCATGTTCGAAGTCAAGGATGGCGACATCTTCCAGCAGTCCCTGCTGGACAAGGTGCGCACGGTCACGCTGGGGTTGCGCGAAGTCTCGGCAGTCAACCCCTACCAGATCACCTCACTGGCCTCGAAGAAACTCAAGGAGGTGCGCGCGTCGACCGCGGGGATCGAAACCAGGCCCCTGATGTGGCCTGACCTGCCCGCCAACGCCACCGAGATGGCGGCGCTGAAGCAGTCGGTGCTGCGCAACCCGCTCGTCTATGGCCCCTATGTTTCGAAGGATCTGCAGGCCACGCTGATCACCGTCGATTTCATCGACCGCGAAGTCGATTACGCCAAGGTGTTCAGCGAGATCCGTGCGCTGGTGGCCACGGTCGCAGACGACAGCGTCAACATCCGGGTGGTCGGCGACCCCATCCTTTATGGCTGGGTGAACCATTACGTGCCCGAGACCATCGACCTCGTCGCCGCAGCGCTCGCGGTGACGCTGGGCATGCTCTTCGTGCTGCTGCGCACCTGGCGCGGCGTCCTGCTGCCGCTGCTCGCAGGGGCCGTCAGTGCGGTGTGGGCTCTGGGCATCTGCCGCCTGATCGGCATCCACTTCGAGCCCCTGGTCATCGTCGTGGCGATGCTGATCACCTCGCGTGCCGTCTCGCATTCGGTACAGATCATCAACCGCTTCGACGATGAACTCGACATGATCGCCGTCGGCGCCGAAAGTTCGCGCCACGCCGCCAAGATCGCCCTGGCCGACCTCTTCCGCCCCGGCATGCTCGGCGTCATCGCTGACGCCGCCTGTATGGCCGTTGTGGCGCTGAGTCCGATCCCGATGTTGCAGAAGCTCACCGTGCTGTCGGTGGTGTGGGTGCTGACCCTGACCGTGAGCGCAGTCATCCTCACGCCGATCATGCTGTCCTACATCCGCAAGCCGCATGGCACGGTCCACCCGATCGATCTTGCCCCGCTGCTGCGCAAGGTGCTGGACCTCGGCGTATGGATGGCCACTTCGCGCTTCCGCTACGCCGTGATCATCTGCAGCATCATCGTGATGACCTTCTCCGGCATGTATGCCTTCAACCTCAAGATCGGCGATGCCAACCCCGGCTCGCCCATCCTGTGGCCGGAGTCGACCTACAACCAGGACTCCGCCGCCATCAACGACCGCTTTCAGGGCGTCGACCGCATGTTCATCGTCATCGGCGAGGACGGAAAGGAAGGGCTGGTAAAGAGCAACGAGGTGCTGCAGGCGATGAACCGCTTCCAGCGCTTCATCGAAACCCAGCCCGAAGTGGGCGGTTCGGTATCGATCGCCGACGTGCTGCCAGTGGTCAACAGCACGCTGCGCGAGGGCAACCCACACTACCTCGAACTGGGCGATACACAAGCCGTAAATGGCAGTCTGATGGCCATTCTCGACTCCGTATCCGAGCCGGGCGATATCGACCGTTTTGCTGACAACAAATACGCCAACGGTGCCATCACCATGATGTTCCGCGACCGCCAGGGCGAAACCATCCGCACCGCCGTGGCCCGCATCAAGGAGTTCATCGCCAACAATCCGCTCGCCGAAGGTCAGTGGCAGCTCGCGGGTGGACTGATCGGGGTGATGGCAGCGGTCAATGAAGTCATCCTCTCCAGCCAGATCGA
This sequence comes from Azoarcus sp., assembly GCA_023230755.1. Classification (GTDB taxonomy): domain Bacteria; phylum Pseudomonadota; class Gammaproteobacteria; order Burkholderiales; family Rhodocyclaceae; genus Parazoarcus. The sequence continues at coordinate 3,153 of JALNWS010000176.1, read as the reverse complement.
AGCCGTCGCGCTTGCCCTGCTGGTGCTCGTGGTGATCTGCACCGTCGTCTATCGCTCCACCGTGGCCGGCATGCTGTTCATGGTGCCCGTCATCATCTCCAACACGCTCACCTTCAGCTTCATGGCCTGGAAGGGCATCGGCATGAACATCAACACCGTGCCGGTGGCCGCGCTCGGCATCGGCCTTGGCGTCGATTACGCCTTCTACATTGCCGACCGTATCAAGGAAGAGATCGCCGCCGGCAGCACCCCTGAGCACGCCATTCACCAGGCGCTGCACTCTGCCGGGATGGGGGTGATCGTCACCGCCAGCGTGCTGATCTTCAGCACCCTGCTGTGGTGGGCCTCGTCGCTGCGTTTCCAGGCCGAGATGGGCCTGTTGATGGCGATCTGGCTGGGCGTATCCGCCATGTCGGCACTGTTTGTCATGCCTTCGGTGATCTACGTCTTCCGCCCCGAGTTCATTTTCGGCAGACGCGAGCGCCCGGTACTCGCCGGTATCGAGCCATCCCTCCAGCCTTCATGAGGGTCACGACATGACCCTCCGTTCGTTTTTACCCCGCAGCACTTTTCCGACCGACCTCAAGGGATAAACCATGAAGAAGAAGATGCATCAAGGCGTGCCAATCCACGCCCATCTGCAGAAAGTCGCCCTGGCAATCGCACTTGCGTCAATTGGTGCCCCTGCCCTGGCAGCCGACAACGACCTGAAGATCGATGGTTATCTCCGTCAGGAATTGTCGTGGAACACCCTCAACTGGGAGGACACCCCCGGCTACAACGACCGCGGCAAACTCTCGATGGCGCGCACCACCGCCCGCCTGAACATCGATTGGCGCGCAACGCCCGATGTATCCGTTGTCGCCAAACTGCGCGGCGTCGGCGAGGTTCAGACCCCGTTTCTGCGCCACCTCGAGAAGATGGGCGCCAACAACTACCAGGATGGCGACATCATGGATCTGTACAACCGCAACCACATAAGCGATGTCATTCGCGAACTGTATGTGGACTTTCCGTTGGGCGAGCGCACACGCATCCGCCTCGGAAAACAGCAGATCGCATGGGGTGAAACCGACTTCTTCGCCGCCAACGACCTCGTACATGGCTTTGACTACACCTGGCGCTCCTTCCTCGAACCGGCAAACGAGGAGCTGCGCAAGACCAATATCATGGCCAAGATCAACATCGACGTGCCGGAACTCGACGGCGGACTCGAGATGTTCATCCGCCCGGGCTGGGACCGTAACAAGGACATCGGCACCGAACTTGAGATCTACGGTGGCCGTTGGTCGAGCCAGCCATACGCCGGTGTCGACTTCCGCAACATCGACCCCTACGACTTCAAGAACAAGAAGGGGGATCAGCGCGAACCGACCGGGGGTCTCCGCTGGAGCGGAATGGCCGCCGACCTCAACTATTCGGTTTCCTACCTGAAGACATTCTGGCCCAGCCCGATCATGAACGGCACCAGCAAGTTCAACGGTATTCCCGGCACCAGCGCCGTCAATACGCAGGGACGGACCGATACCACGGGCATATTCGGAAACATCATCTACCCGGTGGTGGACGTGTTCGGCATGACCGCCAGCGGCTATGCGCAGTGGGCTGATGCGGTATTCAGCACCGAAGTGGCCTACGTAAAGGACGCCCCTTACAACTTCGCGGCCTCGCCCGGTTCGCTCGCCTCGCAGCTCGTCGCACCCGGTTTCGACGGATTCACGCGCAAGGACGTGATCACCTGGATGCTGCGCATGGACAAGAACATTGCCCTGACGCAATCCCTGCTCGGCAGTGAGAAGCCGATGTTCCTGTCCGTCCAGTTGTTCGACAAGTGGATCCAGGATTTCGACCGCGACGAGAAGCTCCTCAACTCGGTCGGCTGGGGCGCAAAGGCGAAGGAGCACTCCTTTTTGCTGACCGGCATCTTCAGCCTCAGCTATGACAACGGTCGCGTCAAGCCGGAGCTTGTGCTTGGTACCGACCTGACCTATGGCGGCGGATTTGCCGTGCCTTCGGTCACCATGGAGGTGGCCAAGAACTGGCGCTGGAAAGTCGAATACGACAAGTTCTGGGACGACAGCTGGAGAGATGCCAACAAGTGCCAGTCCGGCGCCAACACCTGCGACGACGCCAGTCTGTTTGGCTATTACCACAAGCGCGACCAGCTCTACACCAGCCTGACCTACCTGTTCTGAACCCGGACGGAGAATCTCACATGAATAAACTGCACAAGCCGCTTCTCGCCACCCTCGCCGCCACCATGTTGCTGGCGACCCTTCCCGTACATGCGGCAGAACTGCCGGTTGGCACGGTCATTTCGGCCGAGAACCTCGACAAGGTGAAAAACGACACCTTCGAGGGCCACACCATTGCCAGCATGCTCAGCGAACGCATGGAATGGCGCATCCGCAACAACGGGTGGAAGCTTCCGCTGGCAAAGTCCAAGGCCATTCCGCTCGACCCGAAGTGGGTCAAGGCTTCGCAGGCCAACGCCGGCAAAACGAAGATCAACGCTGAAACCTGCCAGATTGATGGCTGGACCGCCGGGCAGCCCTTCCCCAATATCGACATGAAAGACCCGCAGGCCGCCGAGAAGGTGATCTGGAACTGGCATCTCGGCCAGCTCACCGGCGACGTATCCTATGTGCCGAACTTCACTCAGGTGCTGATCGACGGCGAGAATGGCGTTCACGCCGAACCGGTCGCGGAATTCACCCGTTACGCCATGAAGGGACGTCTCACCGGCGACGCGGTCGAAGGCGACGGCAGCGAGCGCGGCCGCCAGCTGCTGTACTTCAAGTCGCCGTCGGACATGAAGGGGCTCGGCACTTTCACCATCATGTACGACTCGATCAAGGTCAACGACGTCTGGGCCTACATCCCCGCCGTGCGCCGTGTGCGTCGCCTGTCCGGTGGTGCCTGGATGGATCCGATCGGCTCCTCCGACCAGTTGCAGGACGACCTTGAGATCTTCAACGCCCGTCCGTGCTGGTATCCGGGCTACAAGATGCTCGGCAAGCGCTGGGTACTGGCCGTGGCAAACAGCAAGACGCAACTCTGGAACAAGGACGGCAACAGCTTCGCCGAGAAGTACCCGGTTCTCGAAAACAAGGCGCCGTTCTGGAACATGAACAACAACCAGTTCGAGCCGCG
>JALNWS010000175.1 GCA_023230755.1 Azoarcus sp. | reverse complement strand
CGCAGTCGCCCGTATGCGGACGCCTCCCTTGCCGTGCATTACTACGACGGGCTTGCCGTCCTGCGTCACGCCACCATGCCCGCGCTGTTGTTCGAGGCCGGCGTGATCAAGCACCGGGATGAAGAGTTGCTGCTGCGCGACCCCGTGCGTCAGGCGCGCATGGCCGACGGTCTTGCCACCGCCATCGCTGCCTGCCTGCGCAACGGCGACCCCGCGACGGGTGCACCGTAACGGGGGCTGCTGCCCGCGCCTACTTTGTGCGCTTGCTGTGGTAATAGCTCATCTTGCGCCGCGGTGACAGATAGGCGAGGGCGTCGGCATCGAGTTCGCGCGGATTGAGCACCACGTCAATCTCCACGTCGACGTGCTCGATCAGGTCCACTACCAGCGCGTTCTCCCGCGGTGTTGTGGGGTCGAACACCATCACCGAGGGGCGCAGCAGGTCGGCGTGGTTTACCGCCACCACGAGGGCAATGTTGCCGTTCGACAACTGCACCAGCGAACCCGGCGGATACACGCCGAGCAGGCGGATGAACGCCTGCAGCATGGTCTTGTCCCATGCGTCGCTCTCATTGCGGAACATGTGCGTCAGTGCTTCGGCCGGGGTCATGGCCGCATCGAGGCTCATCGGGTTGCACAGGTTGTCGTAACGGTTGGTAATGCCGACCAGACGCGCCAGCAACGGCACTTTCTGCCCGCTCAGCCCCTTGGGGTAGCCCTTGCCGTCCATCCGTTCGTGGTGATACTCGACGACGTCACAGGCCGCCGCGGCCAGCCCGCCGAGGCCGCGCGCGATCTCGCGTCCGTAGGTGGTGTGCAGGCGGAAAAAGTCCTCTTCGTGGCGGTTGCGCTTGTCGTTGCGCAGCACGGTTTCGGGCACCTTGAGCTTGCCGACGTCGTGAAACAGTGCGGCCTCGCCAAGCACCCGCAGAATCTCCGGCGGCAGCTTGAGTTCGCGCCCCAGCAGGATGGACAGCACCATCACGTTGAGCACGTGAAAATAGGAGGCCTCGTCGGCGACCTTCTCGTTCATCAGGTGGATCACGATCTCACCCGCGCCGACCAGCCCATCCACCGTATCGCCGACCAGCTTGCGCGCCGTGCTCACGGCCTTGTCGCCGGCCGGGAAAATGTCGCGCATCATCGACTTCACCTCGGCCGCCGCAGCCGTATAGCGGCGCTCGCATTTCGCGATCTCGGCCCGCTGCGCCGCCAGACGCTCTGCCTGCAGCGCTTTGGCACTGCCCGCTGCCGGCGTCGCGCTGGCCTGATCCGTTGCGCCCGTTGCGCCCGCCCCGGCGTCTGCTGGAATCGCGCCGGCGACCTCTGTCTCGGCCACGCTGCCGCTCTGCGCTGCGCCTTCCTCCGCGCCAGACACGGTTTGTGCGGACTCATCGCCGGCCCCGGCTTTGGGGGCCGCCGCCGCGACATGCGCACTGGTACTCGAATCAAGTGGCCGGGCTGTGCTACGGTCCGGGTAATACACGATCGTGCGCAAGCCGAGCGCCTGCAGCTGGCTCACTTGGGCGTCGGTTGTGATCCGGAACTGGTTAAACATGAAATTGTGTTCCATCCAGCTCAAGTCGAGCCTGATGAACAAGCCCGGACACAAGCGCGCGGGGTCGATGGCGACACCTTCATCGTTCCCTGCAGATTTCAATATTTTATTGAGCACGCGTGCTGTTCCTTGAAAAAAGGCGACGGCCTGTATCTGGATTTTAGCTTGCTCTGTCGATATGCTCGAAGAATGTCAATTGAGGGAGCCGACATTATGGCTGCATCCGAGTCACCCCGCTTCTTCCCACCCTTGCCGCCGCGCTGGTCGGCGACCGGTGCGGATGCGCCCGATGCATGCTGGCAGCTTGCGCTCGAGTGCGGTGGCGATGGTGTCTGGGATTGGAACCTCCTCGACAGCAAGGTGTTCTGCGGCCCGCGCTTCAATGCGCTGCTTGGCTACGACGACGGCGGCTTTGGCGACGACGCCGACGCTTTCGTAAAACATGTTCACCCAGACGATCTCGGGCGACTGCGGCAGCGCCTGAGCGTGCACTTCGACAACGAGTGCACACCGTTCTCCTGCGACCTGCGCATGCGCAATGTCGATTACAGCTACCGTTGGATGCAGGTGCGGGGGCAGCTGGTCGAACGTAGCGCCGACGGTGAGCCGGCCCGCATCATCGGTACGCTGCACGACATCAACCAGTGGCGTCACGACGAAGCCGTGCTCAAGGAACAGCTGGCGGCGACCGTGCGCCTCAACCAGCAACTCGAAGGCGCGCAGGTGCAGCTCGTGCAGTCGGAGAAGCTCGCGGCCATCGGCCAGCTTGCCGCAGGCGTCGCGCACGAACTGAAAACGCCGATCGGCTTCGTCAGCACCAACTTCGGCACCCTCGAACGCAACGTCGACGACATGCTCGCGCTGATCGCGGCCTACCATGAAGCCGCCTCGTCGCCCGATCCGGCCAATGCGTTGCAGGCGGCAGAAGCGCGTTATGTTGCCGCGGATATCGACTTCCTGCGCGAAGACCTTCCGGCCCTGTTCGCAGAGAGCCGCGACGGATTCGACCGCGTGCAGCGCATCGTTCGCGACCTCAAGGATTTCTCGCGGGTGGGCGAGCAGGACTGGCAGTTTGCCGATCTCCACCGCGGGCTGGATTCCACCATCAACATCCTGCGCTACGAGATCAAGCACAAGGCCGATGTCGTCCTCGAATATGGCGAGCTGCCCGAGGTGTGGTGCGTGCCCTCGATGATCAACCAGGTGTTTCTCAACCTGCTTGCCAACGCCGCGCAGGCCATCGAAAAAAAGGGCACGATTACCGTTGCCACCGGGGTCGAGGACGGCAAGGTGCTCATCCGCGTCACCGACACCGGCTGCGGCATCCAACCCGATATTCTCGATCGCATCTTCACGCCCTTCTTCACCACCAAGGCCGCAGGAAAAGGCACGGGGCTCGGGCTGTCACTGGCACAGGAGATCATCCGCAAGCATCGCGGCAGGCTCTCCGCCACCAGCGTGCCGGGGCAGGGCAGCACCTTTACCATCGAGCTTCCGCTGTCGGAGCTGCAGCCGCTCGCTGCGCAGCCCGACGCCACCTCCGATACCAGCAAGCCGGGTGATCCCGGCACCAATACATGAACACGAATACGACGCCCGCAACCGAAGCCCCTCCGCCGCCAACCCTGCTGCTGGTGGACGACGAGGCCAATATCCTGTCCAGCCTGCGTCGGCTGTTCAGGCCGGCGGGCTACCGGGTGCTCACCGCCGAAAGCGGCGACGAAGCGCTCGAACTGCTCGCCGCCGAGCCGGTCGATCTCATCCTGTCGGACATGCGCATGCCGGGCATGACCGGCGCGGAGTTGCTGGCCATCGCGTGCGAGCGCTGGCCCGACACCGTGCGCATCCTGCTTACCGGCTATTCCGACATGAGTTCGACGATCGACGCCATCAACCGTGGTCAGATCTACCGCTACGTGGCCAAGCCGTGGGACGACGGCGATCTGAAACTGCTGGTGCGTGACGCCCTGGAGCGCATGCAGCTCAAGCGCGAAAACGAGCGCATGACGCGGACCATCGCCGAGCAGAACGAGCAGCTCAAAGGCTTCAACGCCGAGCTCGAGGCGCGGGTCGCGGCCCGCACCAAGGAACTGAGCGAAGCGCTGGCCGTAGCCGACAAGGCGCATCGCGACCTGCGCCAGTCCTACACCACAACGGTGAGGGTGTTCTGCGAGCTGGTTGAGTCGCGTAGCCCGATTCTCAAGGGGCACGGCCGACGCGTTGCGGATCTCGCGCGCAACATCGCGCGCAAGCTGGGCGTGGGTGATGTCGAACAGCAAACGCTGGTGCTCGCGTCCATGCTGCACGACATGGGCAAGATCGGCCTGCCCGACGAGATTCTCTCCAAGCCCTTCAGCACCCTGCGCGGGGAAGAGCGCAGCGCCGTCATGACACATCCGGCCCGTGCCGAAACCCTGCTGATGGGCATCCCGCCGCTGCGCGAAGCCGCGACCATCGTTCGCAGCCATCACGAATACTTCGACGGTACGGGCTATCCCGACGGCAGCACCGGCCTCGCGATTCCGCGCCTGGCCCGTATCCTCGCGGTGGCAGATGCCTTCGATTCGCTGCAACTCGGCACCATGGTCGGACGCACGCTCAGCCCCAAGGATGCGCTCGAGTTCATCGTCGCCAACCGGGGCAAGCGTTTCGATCCGTCCGTTGTCGACGCGTTCGTCAGCGTCGGCGTGTTGTTGAAGCCCGAACGGGCGAACACCGAGCAACGCCTGCGTCCCGCCATGCTCAAGGTCGGCATGGTACTCGCGAGAGATCTGGTTCATGCTGACGGTTACCTGCTCTTGAGCAAGGGTTTTGTGGTCGATGATGCGATCATCTCGCAGTTGTTGCGCCTCGAGCGCACGGAGGGGCGAGCCGTGATCGTCTCTGTTGCCTAGTCACCTACCTGTCAGGATAGACATGACAACCGAACGCGCTGCATCTGGTGGCCCTTTTGTCTGGGCCGACTATTTCGAAACCGGCCTCACGGAAGTCGACGCGCAGCATTTCAAGCTGGTCAGTCTGGTCAATCAGCTCGGCGAGCGCCTGGCGAACGGACGCAGTCTGTCGGTGCTCGAGATGGATCGTGTCATGGGCGGGCTCGGGCGCTATGCGGAAGAACACTTTCGTACCGAAGAAGCGATGATGAAGGCGCGCGGAATCGATCCGCGTCACTACACCAGGCATTGCGCAGCGCACGCCGAGTTTGTGTCGCAGATTGAAGCGCTGGCCGCCGCAATCGCAGCCGGGCAGGGCAGTGTGCTGACAGAACTGGTGCGCTATGTCTCGAGCTGGCTCGTGCTCCATATTCTCGGCATCGACATGTCGATGTCGCGTCAGCTGCACGCCATGGAGAAAGGTGTCGGCGCCGCAGACGCATACGATCACGATGCCAGCGCGGCCGACCCTGCAAACCGGGCGCTGGTCGCCGCAGTGCATACCCTGTACACCACGGTGGCCGAACGTAATGCCGAGCTGATCAAGGCCACGGCCGATCTCGAACAGCGCGTGGCCGAGCGCACGGCCGACCTCCAGGACGCGGTGCGGCACCTCGAAGCAGCCAAGGAAGAAATCGTCCAGTCCGAAAAAATGGCCGCCCTCGGCCAGTTCGCCGCCGGCATGGCGCATGAACTCAACACCCCGCTGGGCTACATCGGCGGCAATCTGAATGCCCTGGGCACCTACTGCGACCAGCTCGTGAGCCTCAGCGAAAAGGCCGACAAACTCCTTGGCAGCGGCCCTTCCGCCGAGGCGTGGAATACCGCCTGCGAGCGCGCCGATCGCGATTTCGTGCGCGAGGACGCGCCGCAACTGCTCACCGAATCCCGCGCCGGCCTCGAACGCATCCACCGCATCGTCGATGCCCTGCGTTGCAGCGCCGGCGGCGCCGAAGAGGAAGCCCATCCCACCGAACTGCATCGCATCGTCGACGAAGTGCTCGAGGCGCACAGGGCCACCGCGCCCGCCGATATCGAGTTCGAGGTGTCCTGCGAGGCCAACGCCGTGGCGATGGTCTCACCTCGCGGCCTCGCCGTCGCAATCAACGAATTGCTCGACAACGCAGTCAAGGCGGTCGCCGGAAAGGGGGGGGTGATCCGCTGTCGCACTGGCTGCTCGGGGGGGCTGGCCTGGCTGGAGATTGCCGACTCGGGGCAGGGGGTCAATAGCGCCATCGCCCAGCATATCTTCGAGCCCTTCTTCACCACACGGGCGGTCGGCAGTGGTGCGGGGCTCGGGCTGTATCTGGCCTACCAGACGGCACGCCAGCATCACGGTTACATCGAACTGCGCAAAACCGGCCCGGGGGCCGTGTTCCGCCTGGTGTTGCCAGCACTGGGGGCAGAGGGCGCGCGAGTCTGAGCTGGCACCGGGCCAGCCCGGTCAGTAGGCGTTACGATCCTTGATGACCAGCAGCGCGGTCTTGATGATGATCCACAGGTCCATGCTCAGCGACCAGGTGCGCAGGTACTCAAGATCGCACTCGATGCGCTTTTCCATTTTGTCCACGGTTTCGGTTTCGCCGCGGTAGCCGTTTACCTGCGCCCAGCCGGTAATGCCCGGCTTTACCTTGTGGCGAACCATGTAGCCCTTCACCAGCTTGCGGTAGGTCTCGTTGTGGGCCACCGCGTGCGGACGCGGGCCGACGATGCTCATGCGCCCCTGCAGCACATTCACGAACTGCGGCAGCTCATCGAGCGAGGTGCGGCGGATGAAGGCGCCAAAAGGCGTAATGCGCTGATCGTTCTTGGTGGCCTGCTTCACCACCGCGCCGTTGTCCGTAGCCGTCATCGAGCGGAACTTGTAGACGAGGATCTCCTTGCCATCCAGCCCGTAACGGCGCTGCTTGAATACCACCGGGCCGGGGGAGGACATCTTTACGCCGATGGAGAGCGCCAGCAGTACCGGCGACAGCATCAGCAGGATGAGTGCCGACAGCACGATGTCCATCAGGCGCTTTGCCACCCCGTTCAGGCCGGTGAAAGGCGTGTCGCACACAGCCACCACCGGCACGCCGGCCACCTCGTCCACCCGGCCCTGGATCAGGTCGGTAATGAAAATATCGGGCACGAAATAGATCGAAGCCGTGGTGTCCTTGAGGTCGTCCAGCAGGCTCAGGATGCGCGGCTGTGGGGCCATCGGCAGCGCCAGGTAAATGGAATTCACCTGGTTGAGCTTCACGAATTCGGCCAGTTCGGCCAGCTTGCCAAGCACGGGAACGCCCCTTGATTCATACAGGCGCTCGTCGCCGCGGTCGTCGAAGAATGCCACCACCCTGGTGTTGAGATAAGGCGTGTTCTTGAATTGCTGCGCCAGCTTCAGGCCGATCTCGTTGACCCCCACTACCACCGCTTTCTGCTGTTTATTGTGCAGTGCAAAAACCTGCGGGACCAGATAGCGCACAAACAGATGGGCGGCCCCAACGGTGATCGGCGTGGCGATCGCCCATGCGAGCAGCAATCTCTGCGGAAAGCTGAACAGATAGCCGCTGGCATACCCGAAAGTACCCAGAATGCCGACGAACAGCAGCCAGTCCACCACCACACGGCGCAGCACGCGACGCACCTGTTCGTGCAGTTTCAGGTCGCCGGGAAAGCTCAGCGCGAAAGAGAGCACCACCAGAATCACAAACGGCGGTGTCATCGCCTGCCCATAGAGCCACGCGCACGCCATCAGCACCGTCACGACAAGTATGGGGTCGAGCAACGCTGCGACCACCCCGAACAGACTGATTCCGGGGCGCAGGAAGTTGTTCTGCTGATTTATGGCACCGAGCATGGTCTTATATGTGAGTTGGCTAATGTTTCTGCGTTGCCGCAAAGTCTGGAATATAACATCAGGATAGAGCGAGTGCCTGTTAACCTTATGTTGCGTGCAAGGATGTAACAGTGCATACATAAACTATAGTTGCACTTCGTGAAATAAAACAGTTAAAAAACAGGTATATAAAGTATCACCAGCATGGTGCATTTGTTGTTTTCTGGTGCGTCGAATGCATCCTGTTGGTGCATTCTATGTCGTTGTATTTTACAATGACGCGCCTCCAAATAGCAGGCGACCTATTACTTTCGTTTATAATGTTGCGGTGCAAAATGCGGGAATTCGCAGGTTTTTTGCGTCTCGAACAGGTTTTGAAGCGTCTGGTGGTGCAGTTTTTGCTTAAACGAAGTCAATCTCAACCAGGGCATGGGTAGCATCATGAAAATCGTCAAACTTCTCGTCCCTTTTGTGCTGGCGGCTGCCGTATCGAGCGCCATGGCGCATGTCTCGGTGACGGCTGAGCCCGTCGGCGCCATGACCCCGGTATCGATCGCGCCGGTTGCCATGATGATCATTCCTGAAAGCCGTAACAGCGAGATGGGATCGCGCCATGAGCAGGTGGTGGAGCGTGCCGAAATGCAACGCGAAGAGGGCGACTTCACCCTCGCGCTCGCCGGGGCACTGATGGTGTGCATGGTGGTTCTCAAGCGCTTTTCGCGCTGAAGGGGCTCGTTTTAAAGCGCCGGATGTTGCACGCGCACATGCATTTCCGGATTCTGCGTGGGCGCAACTCGACACCTTTCAAGTGCAACTATTGTGCAACCGTGGTTGCATTGCAGCAATGTCGTGGCAATATTCGGGCGTCACACTCGCATGACAATTTTATGGTGATGTGCAAATCATTGATTTGCCGTTGATTCGCGTGTGTGCATCACGGTTCGAAACTGGCGGCATTTGCAGTGGGGAATCGACCTGGAAGGCGCATCCGCGCGCAGGGCAAGGTGGGCCGCGCGGCCCGCTCTGCCACATCAGCCAGATAACCTTGATAGGCGGTTTCATGGGTTTTCAGATTTCATTTTCGCGGCCGGGTCTCGTGCTTGGCCTGATTGCTTCGCTGGCGCTGTCT
>JALNWS010000174.1 GCA_023230755.1 Azoarcus sp. | reverse complement strand
GCCCACTGAGGAACCGTCCACGGCTGTTTGTGATCCCTGTTTGGCGCTGCGCGCGCCTGTGCCATCATCCGCACTCGTCCTGACCAAATGCGCGCAATGAAACGCTTCTCCGCCAACCCGTATCTGCTGCTTTCTCTCACAGCCCTGTTCTGGGCAGGCAACATGGTTCTCGGCCGTGGCATCCGCAGCGATGTACCACCGATTGCGCTCGCCTTCTGGCGCTGGTCGATTGCCTTTGCCCTGGTGCTGCCATTCGCCCTGCCCCATCTGCGCGCCCAGTGGCCCAAGCTGCGTTCAGCGTGGAAAGAAGTGGTGATCCTCGGGATCCTCGGTGTCGGTTGTTACAACACCTTCGCCTATCTTGCGTTGCAACATACCACCGCCACTAACGCCACCCTGCTCAACTCCTTCATTCCGATCGCGACGATTACGCTTGCCTTCGTGCTGCTTGGCAAACGACTGCACCGCCTCGAGGCCGCAGGCGTCTTCGTCTCGCTGGCAGGCGTCACCATCATCGTGAGTCGCGGCAGCATTGACACCCTGCTCGGACTCAGTCTCAACACCGGAGACCTGTGGATGCTTTGCGCCGTGCTGGTCTGGGGGCTGTACACCGTCGGGCTGCAGTGGCGCCCACAAGGCGTGCATCCAATGCTGATGCTTGCCGCACTGACGCTGGTGGGTATCATGGTGCTGACGCCGGTCTATCTGTGGGAGCTGAGCAGCGGTCGCCACATCGTGCTGTCTGCCGCATCCTTGACCGGCATTCTGTACACGGGCGTCTTTCCGGGATTTCTTGGTTACATTTTCTACAATGCGGGGGTGGCCGCAGTGGGGCCCAGTCGGGCCTCGCTTTTCATTCACCTGATGCCGGTTTTCGGCATCATTCTGGCGGCGATTTTCCTGGGCGAGCGGCCTTATGCGTACCACTTCGTTGGCATCGCCCTCGTGTTCTCGGGCATTTTGCTGACCACCCGCAAAGCGGCCTCCTGACGCAATGCTTAAGCGCCTCAAACAATGGCTTGGAATCGAAAGACCGCGACCAGTTGTTGACGATGAGGTGTGGCAACGGGTCGAATCCAATCTCCCGTTTCTCGACTTTTTGCCCACGCCAGACCGACGTCGCCTGCGGGACCTGGCACTGGACCTTCTGGCCGAGAAGGAGTGTCATGGCGCCCAGGGCCTCGAACTGACTGACGAGGTTCTCCTCGGCATCGCCTTGCAGGCAAGTCTGCCTGTGCTCAACATCGGACTCGAAGCCTATCGCGGCTGGGTGGGCATCATCGTCTACCCCGGCGACTTCGTCATTCCGCGTCACGTGGTCGATGAAGCCGGCGTAGTGCACGATTACAACGATGAAGTGCTTGGTGAAGCCTGGTCGGGTGGGCCGGTGCTGGTGTCGTGGTTTGGTGGTCACCACCCGGTCGGCGTAAACGTGGTGATCCATGAATTCGCCCACAAACTCGACATGGCAAACGGAGAAGCCGATGGATTTCCGCCCCTGCCAGCCCGTATGTCACGGCGCGACTGGGCGGCTGCCTTCACGCCCGCCTATGAAGCGCTGTGCGTCCAGGTCGATGCGGGCCTGGCGCCGGCACTCGACCCCTATGCAAGCGAAAATCCCGGCGAGTTCTTCGCGGTCGCATCCGAAGCCTTCTTCGAAACGCCGGGTCTGCTGCAGAACGCGTTTCCTGCAGTCTATGATCAGTTAAAGTCATACTACGACCTCGATCCTGCGGCAGGCCAAGCTCGGCTGATCCAGGCTCAGGACCTGCGGCGGGACGCGACATGAGTACGAAGAAACGTCTGCTGATTGTCTATCACACGCAGTCCGGCAACACCGGGCGCCTCGCCGAGGCCGCACTGGCCGGTGCCCGACGTTGCGCCGATACCGAGACCGTCATGCTCCGTGCCTTCGATGCGCGCACTGACGACCTGCTCGAATGTAATGGACTGCTGCTCGGAACTCCCGAGAATTTCGGTTACATGTCTGGCGCGCTGAAGGATTTCTTCGATCGCACCTACTATCCATGCGAGGGCAAAACCACCGGGCTCCCCTTTGCAGTCTTTGTAAGCGCTGGCAACGACGGTACCGGCGCGGTGCGCGAGATCGGCAGGATTGCGACTGGTTATGGCTGGCGCTCCATAAACGAGGCCCTGATCGTACGCAAGGAGGTTACCGCTACCGACCTCGAACGTGCAGCCGATCTCGGCGAAGCGATGGCCAGCGGATTATCAATGGGTATTTTCTGAAGCGTAATCCGCGCTAACGACGCCATGGCGTGCTTGCATCAAGCCCCCCGCCCGCGGTGCCTTTGAGTTTTCGCAAGACGGTAATAATAGGGCTTGCCAGTCCACCATCGCGCTGTCTAAGCTGGAAGGGCTGTTACTCAACACAGCAACCCGCTTCTCTCAGCAACGGAGGGTGTCACATGGCTATTACCTGGATTCTGGTTGCCAACGCCAGCCTGGCAAAACTGTATGCGAACCTGGGCCCGAACAAGGGTCTCAAGCTGGTCAAGGAGCTGATCCACCCCGAAAGCAGGCAAAAGAACGCCGATCTCGCGAGTGACCGCACAGGGAGTACCGGCGGTAACGGCGGACCGATGGAACCGCGCTCGATTCCCAAACAGAATGAAGCCAAGGTGTTTGCACAGGAGATCGCGAACACGCTTTATGACGGACGGGCGAGTAACGCATTCAATCGCGCGATCATCGTTGCCCCGCCTGCGTTCATGGGAATGCTGAATAACTCCCTCGATACACCCACGGCCCAACTGGTCAGTGATCGTTTCGAGAAGGACTACACCAAGGCGCCCGAGTCGGAACTCGCAAGCCGACTATCCAGAGCCATTTTTCTTTGATTCTTCGAGCGTCTCCTGACCGGAGACGATGGTGAGGGCTTGTCCCCACCGAAGAGCCGCGGGGCGCTTTGCGCCCCGCAATTTCGTTCACTGCAAGTGAAATGCAATGCCGGAGGGATTACCGAACACCTGCTTCGCGGCCATAATGCGGGCTTGTCTCCATCGCATCCCCACACATGTCCCGTTATTCCCATGTTTTGTTCGATCTTGACGGCACGCTGATCGACTCCGCGCCGGCGATTGTTGCGAGCTATCGCGATGCCTTTACCAGCGCTGACCTGACTCCGACGGTCGCGATCGATAGCAGCATCGTCGGCCCCCCGCTGTTAGAAACGCTTGAAATTCTGAGCGGTAGCAAGGACCCGGCGCGGATCGCGACCCTTGCCGAGCATTTCAAGGCGAGTTACGACACCACAGGCCTGCTCCAGACTGCAGCGTACGACGGTATCGGCAAGCTGCTGGCGCAGCTGCAGGCATCCGGCCTGTCACTTTCGATCGCCACCAACAAGCGCATTCATCCCACCCGGCTCATTCTCGACCACCTGGGCTGGACCGAATACTTCGACGCGATCTACGCGCTCGATCTGTTCCAGCCCCGGCTTGCCAACAAGGCCGCAATGATTGGCCGCCTGCTCAGCGATCGCGACATTCCTCTTTCCACCGCGATCTATATCGGCGACCGCGCCGAAGACGGCGAGTCGGCCGACGCCAACAATCTTTCCTTCATTGCGACAACATGGGGTTATGGCAGCCTGGAACAAGATGAATTATTGCCGCACTGGCGCGCGGCGAGCAGCCCAGGGGAACTGGCCAGCCTGTTGCTGGACTGATCGCAGCAGGCCCAGTCCCGTGCCGCGTTCCGGTCCGCCAGTCGCCCGGCGACGCTTGCACGTCGTCACCGGCTCAACGCGGCAAGCATGACCACGACCTGGGCCGCGATGCCTTCGCCGCGCCCGGTAAAACCGAGCTTCTCGGTGGTCTTGCCTTTGATGTTCACCGCGGTGGCATCCATTTCGAGGTCGGCCGCAATGTTGGCAACCATACCCGGCGCATGCGGCAAGATTTTTGGCGCCTTGCAGATCACCGTCGCGTCAACGTTTACGACACCCCACCCCGCCGCTTTCACACGCTCGAAAGCCGTTCGCAGCAGCACGCGGCTGTCCGCGCCTGCGTGCGCGGGGTCGGTATCAGGAAACAGGCGGCCGATGTCGCCCAGTCCGGCCGCGCCAAGCACGGCATCCGTCAACGCGTGCAGGAGCACATCGGCATCCGAGTGGCCAAGGAGGCCGCGTTCATACGGGATGGTCACCCCGCCAATCACCAGCGCACGTCCGCCGACGAGCGCATGGACATCGAAGCCTTGTCCGATCCGGAACGGAATAGTCATCAGTTCATGCCTTAACGGTTGTTCAGAATCCATTCGGCCAAGTGCAGATCGAGCGGATAGGTCACCTTGAGGTTGGTCGCATCGCCCTCGATCAGTCGTGGCCGCAGGCCCGCAGCCTCGATCGCGCTGGCCTCGTCGGTCACGTTTCTTGCACCCTCCAGCGCTCGACGCAGCATGATGTAACGGAACATCTGCGGGGTCTGCGCCTGCCACAGGCTTTCGCGCGGGACGGTCTGCACAACGTGTCGATGTTCGTCAGCGCGCTTGAGCGTGTCCGCAACCGGCACCCCAAGCAGACCACCAACCTCGTCATGAGCGAGTTCGCGCACAAGTTTGTCGATGTGCCAGGACGCCAGACAGGGACGGGCGGCATCGTGCACCAGCGCCCAGTCGGACGCAGAGGCCTCGCCCGCAATCGCCCGCAAACCGGCGAGCACGGAATCCGCTCGGGTCGGCCCACCGCAGAACAGCGGCACCAGCTTGGGCTCAAGGTCGCTCCAGTCGTATCGGGCCCATTCGGCGTCGCCGACGGACAGAATGACAAAGACCTTGTCGATTTCCGGCGCTGCACACAAGGTGGCCAGCGCATGGCGGATCATCGGTTGCCCGAGCAGCGGAAGATACTGCTTGGGACGATCGGTTGCCATGCGCGCGCCACTGCCGGCAGCCGGGACGATGGCGAAATGTTTGGGGTGAAAAGTCTTCATGGCGCGGATTCTAACTGCAGCGCACGATTCCGCCACACTGCGTAATCGACTAGAGTGATTACCATGTCGAGGTTAGGTCTTTGCCTGGCGCTACCGGGCGTCCTGACCGAGCGCCCACAGAAGGACGGCAAGCATGCCATTCAATGCGCCAATTCAAGTAGATCCGGCACAAATCGAGACTTTCCTGACTGCAATCGGCATCGGCCTGCTGATCGGGCTCGAACGCGAGCGCGTTCCGTCTGCGCGCGCTGGCCTTCGCACCTTTGGCCTCGTTGCCATGCTCGGTGCGCTGGCCGGCCTGCTCGGCGAACATCTCCAGAGCATTGCGCCCTTCGCGGTGGGCATGGCCGTGATTGGGGCGATGATCATTGCCGCCTATCTGCGCCACCCCGATCCGAATGACCCCGGCACGACCTCGGTTGCCGCGTTGATGGTTTGCTACTGTCTCGGTACCGCCGTGTGGCTTGGCTTCTCGAAGCTTGCCGTGATGCTGGCCGTCGGCACCACGGTGTTGCTGTACTTCAAGACTCAGCTGCGTGGCATGGCTACCCGCCTGGGACCGCGGGACTGGATCTCCATACTGCAGTTCAGCGTGTTGTCGCTTGTCATTCTGCCGATTTTGCCCAACGAAGAGTTTGGCCCGCACGGTGCGCTCAACCCCTACCAGATCTGGTGGATGGTGGTGCTGATCTCTGGCGTGAGCCTTGCGGGCTATGCCGCACTGCAACTCGTCGGCGCAAAGCATGGCGCAGCATTCGTAGGCATCTTCGGTGGTCTGGCGTCGAGCACGGCAACGACCATGGTCTACGCACGCAACGCACGTGAATCCGAAGCGCTGTCGTCGATGGCGGCGCTCGTCATCGTACTCGCCAATCTTGTCATGGTCGTGCGTGTCACCGTGGTGGCAGCTGTCGTGGCGCCCGGGGTCCTGCCCGCGCTGTTCCAGGTAGTGATCCCCGCACTGACGCTGGGTGGCATCGCGCTGCTGATCAGTTGGCGACAACTCAGCGATGGCGGCCCTGCGGTACTGCCGGAGACCACCAACCCCACCGAGTTGCGCACCGCGCTCGGTTTTGGCGCACTGTACGCAGTCGTACTGTTCTGCGCAGCATGGCTCTCGGACTACGCCGGCCCCCGCGGTCTCTACGTACTGGCTGTCATGACCGGTTTCACCGACATCGACGCGATCGCATTGTCGAGCCTGCGCCTGTTTGCCCTCGATAAGCTCGCACTACACCCCACGGCAATTGCAATCGGCCTCGGCATGATTGCAAACCTGAGCTTCAAGGCCGGCATGGCGGCCGTCATCGGCGGGCGCACGCTGAGCCGGAAAGTCTTCGCGGGGATGGGCTCGGTCGCATTCGGGTTGGCACTGGGCATTGGCTGGCACGCACTGGGTCTATAATCAAACGAGACTCCGCGTAAGGGAAAAGGTCTGGTCATGGCCATTGCTTCGATACGCCCGGCTGCCGTTGCCGGTCAGTTTTATCCAGCCGACGAGCGTGTATTACGCATGCAGTTGAGCGAACTGCTGGCCTCAGCCGTTCCGCTCGAGCAGGTGGCGCCACCCAAAGCGATCATCGTTCCGCATGCAGGTTATATCTATTCCGGCCCGGTCGCAGCCGCCGCTTACGGGGCCCTGCTTCCGCTGCGCAGTCAAATCCGTCGCGTGGTCATGCTGGGCCCGACGCACCGCATGGCAGTGAATGGTTTTGCATTGCCTGCAGCGCAGGCATTCGAGACGCCTTTGGGCCGGGTTGCAATTGATCGTGACGGCTGGAGCGCCCTGCAACAACGCCCGGACCTGATCGTCGATGATCGGCCTCATGCCTATGAACACTGCCTCGAGGTGCAACTGCCGTTTCTCCAGACCGTGCTGGAGCGCTTCACCCTGCTGCCGGTGCTGGTCGGTGATGCATCAAGCGATGCCGTTGCCGAGCTCATCGAGTCGGTTTGGGGCGGACCGGAGACACTAATCGTCATCAGTTCGGACCTGTCCCATTACCACACCTATCAGCAAGCGCAGTGTCAGGACCGTGAAACGGTTGATCAGATTCTTGCCATGCGCAGCCATCTCGGTCACGAACAGGCCTGCGGCGCGACGCCGGTCAATGGCATGCTGCGGACCGCAGTCCGCCACGGTCTGGTTCCTCACCTACTGGACATCCGCAACTCCGGTGATACGGCGGGAGACCGCAATCGTGTCGTCGGCTACGCCAGTATTGCCTTTTGTGACCCGGTGCCCCATGCAAGCAAACAACATTGATCTCAACGATCCCGGCCCACGTCTTCTTGCCCGGGCGCGTCAGGCCATCGCCCACCACCTTGGCATGGGTCCGGCACCTGCAGACGACGTGCTCCTTGCCCAACGCGGCGCATGCTTTGTCACGCTTACAATCGACGATGTGCTGCGCGGCTGCATCGGGAGCATCCGTCCTCAGCGCACACTGGCCGACGACGTTGCAGCCAATGCGGTAGCCGCGGCCAGCACGGACCCGCGCTTTCCGCCCCTGACGGCGGAAGAGTTCCCCCAGGTCCGAATCGAGGTCTCTCTGCTGTCCTCGCCCGAGTTCATCGAGTTCACCGACGAAGCGGATCTCCTGCGCCATCTCACGCCGCATCAAGACGGTCTCATCCTGTTTGCCGGTTGCCGTAGCGCCACCTTCCTGCCCCAGGTCTGGGAGCAACTGCCGCAGCCCGGGCAATTTCTCGCCGCATTGAAACAGAAAGCCGGGATGAATCCGGAACGGCCGGTCAACGGCTTGATGGCGGCCCGCTTCAACGTCAGAAAATGGAAGGAGACTTCCCGGGAGGCATGATGAACCATTCGGCGCGGTACTGGCACCGGCTCGCGGACGGCAGAATCCAGTGCGACCTTTGTCCGCGCTACTGCAAGCTGCACGAAGATCAGCGTGGCGCCTGTTTCGTGCGGATGCGCGAAGGCGACGCCATGGTGCTGACCACTTACGGCCGAAGCTCGGGATTCTGTATCGACCCGATCGAGAAGAAGCCACTGAACCACTTTTACCCCGGCAGCAGCGTATTCTCCTTCGGCACCGCAGGATGCAATCTGGCCTGCAAGTTCTGCCAGAACTGGGACATCTCGAAATCGCGCGACATGGACCGGCTGATGGATGCGGCTTCGCCTGAAGAGATCGCGGTGACGGCGGCCGCGCACGGCTGCCAGAGCGTCGCCTTCACGTACAACGACCCGGTCATCTTTACCGAGTATGCAATCGATGTGGCGGCAGCCTGTCATGAGCGCGATATCCGCACCGTTGCCGTCACTGCCGGCTACATCACTGAGCTGGCGCGCGGGGATTTCTTCTCCTGCATGGATGCAGCAAATGTCGACCTCAAGGCGTTTACCGACGATTTCTACGTGCAGTTGTGTGGCGCCCACCTTCAGCCCGTGCTCGACACGCTGGTCTGGCTGCATCACGAAACGAAGGTCTGGGTCGAACTGACGACCTTGCTGATTCCCGGACGTAATGACAGCG
>JALNWS010000173.1 GCA_023230755.1 Azoarcus sp. | reverse complement strand
TTGAGTTTGCCGGTGACCTTGGGGTCGAACAGCAGATCCCACGCATTGTCGGGCAGCGTGCCGCCCAGCGCCTGGGTGACCTTGTCCACGTTGATCGCCACGCCGGTGGTGAACCACATGTAGGGGACGAGATACTGGTTGCCCGGGTCGGCTGCCTCCAGCGCCTTCAGAATCAAGGGGTCGATGTTTTTCAGGTTGGGCAGCTTGCTCTTGTCGAGAGGCTGGAAGATCTTTGCCTGGATCTGCTTGCCGGCGTATTCGACGCTCGGGTACACCACGTCGTAGCCACTGCCACCGGTGAGGAGCTTGGCCTGCAGCGTCGCATTGCTGTCGTAAAGATCGTACTTGACCTTGATGCCGGTCGCCTTTTCAAAGGCGGGAATGGTGTCCTCGGCGATATAGTCGTTCCAGTTGTATACGTTGAGCGCCTTGTCCTCCGCCGATGCAACGGTGGCGAACACGGCGAGGATCGCAGTCAACATCTTCACGCGCAATTTCATTGCCAGCTCCAGGAAAATCGATTGGTTGTCGCACTGCGAGCAGCGCCCCCTGACGGCAGCCTCTCCGCCGGACGTCGTATTGTGCCTTGCACAACGGCCTGTCGGTCAAGTCTGGCGCAGTGTTCGTGGTGATTATTGTGGGTCAAACAGTGCCGATCATCCTCCTTCGGCGCGGAACGGCTGGATCGTTGCCGGCAGCGCGGTTCAGCTTGATGCACTCGTGGGTGCCGGGGTGAGCCTACGCGCTGCGACAGGCTGACGGAAGTTACGTTTCGTGGCCTGTCACAGGTTTCAGGGTGGGGCGGGAAGCACACGGTTGTGCGTACACAGGGCCCTGGCCATTCCGGCAGGGATGTCAGTGCTCAGCGTGCGAAGCTTCTTTGCGGGCTAAGCGGAGGCGGGGCTGTTGACGCGCCGGGGCGGAAAATGCATCGGGATCGTGACCGGGCCGTCGTTGATGAGCTGTATTTTCATGTCGGCGCCGAATTCGCCGGTTTCCACCACCGGATGCATCTGCCGTGCCTGGTCTACGAGATAGTCGTACAGTTCGCGCCCGAGGGCAGGGGGCGCCGCATTGGTGAAGCTGGGGCGGTTTCCGCCCTTGAGATCGGCCGCGAGGGTGAACTGGCTGACGATCAGCAGACCGCCCTCGACGTCGTGCACCGAGCGGTTCATCTTGCCGGCCTCGTCGGAGAACACCCGCAGCCTGAGCGTCTTTGCCAGGAGCTTGTCGGCCTCGGCCGTTGTGTCGCCGTGCTCGGCGCAGACCAGTACCAGAAGACCGTGGCCAATCTCGCCAGCCACCTTGCCGTCAATCACGGCGCGCGCTTCGGACACGCGCTGGAGCAATGCCATCATGGGTTGTGCTTGTCCTTCATTCAATGGGCCAGGAGAGTAGCGGTGTGGCACGAGGGCAGGTCTTGCCTGGCGCGGGTGCCCGGGTGGTTCCGCTCAGTGCGCTGGATGTTCACCTGATTGCAGAACGGGATCGTCCACGAAACACGGATTCAAGCCACCTCAGGCTTGTCGCTGACACCGACAGCAGTGCGGCGAGGGGGCGCAGCAGGACTTGTGCAAGCAGCAGGAGCGGCAATAGCGCGAGCGTCCACCCCAAGGTCTGTATCAAGGGGACGGGGGCGCCAAGCCCTTCGGCGACTTCGCGGAACAACGCGTTAAGAACGCTCGGATGACGCAGGACAATATAGCCCAGCGCGAACGGAGCGCCGTACTTGGCGACCCGAAGTCCGATCGCGCTGCCGCGCAGCAGCGATGATCCAAGCGCCGCGCTGCGTTCGCTCAGGCCACCTGCACTTGTACGTACGCCCGCGCCGGCTCTGGCGGCGCGTCCCATGCGCAGGACCTTCAGGGCGCTGATCCCGACCGCCAGATCGACGCCTGCCCAGCCCACATCACCGAGTTCAACGGGTTCGCTGCGTCGGTACCTGGATTCGAGCCCGCGTACGCCGCCCGCAAAGAATGAATTGAGTGCTTCCAGCACACGTTCGGACTGAATCTGATGCACGTCGCCATCCGCATTGACGGCAAACTGTCCGAGAAAGTCGTGTCCCTCCTCAAGGATGAAACCGACGGCATACCAGCCGCGGCGCTCCGGAGTCATGGCGGCAGTGGGTTCGTCAGGCTGCGCGCCAGCTTGCGGTACTTCAGTGCCCTGACCCCACAAATTGCGCCATTTCAGTTCCGCCGACGCGGCCAGATCCTCAGCGTGTTTGCGCACTGCAATCGAGGCGAGTTCGTGCGTCAGGTAATAGTAAATGGGCGGGATCGCCTGGTCGCCATAGTCCTTCAGCGCTTGCTGGAACAGGGGCTCGGCGCCGTAGTGCTCGAGTACCGGCCGCGTCATCTGCGGATAGCGCAGCAGCGCCAGCCGGGCCTTGCCGACAAGGAGCGGATCGCTCGAATAGTCGAGGAACAGGGCCTGCAATTCCAGTGGCTCGACGCTAAGCGCGTTTGCGTACGCAGGCAGTTGCCTGGTCAGTTGCACGCGCAAGAGCTGCGTCTCGATTGGCGCGGGCTTCCAGAGGAACATCACCCCCAAGGCCAAGGCTGCAGCGAGGAAAACGGAAAAAGACAGCCTTCTCATCGTCGACCTTCAATGTCGTGTCGGCGAAAGCATATCAGAGCCCGTCGATACGTCCTTCGACCTGGCCGGGCGAACGGTAGGGCGATCAAGGGATCAAAGGGTTCAGAGTCGATTGATTCCGCCGGTTTTACGCGGCTAGGGGGTCAGGCATTCATGGACATCCGCGATTTGCGTCGATTGCGGGCACCATCTGGCCATATCGACAACATAGGCATCACTTCGGCGACGCTTGGCCAGATAGAGCAACTGATCGGCTTCCGCCCTGGTGGATGCGAGCGCCACGCTGCGGTAGGACCCCTGTCGAAGGTAGATGCCTGTGTTCGGGAGCCCCAGCTTTGTGGCGATCGGGCCGGTTTCGTACTGGGCGCCTGCAATGGTGGTATCTCCGCCATAGACAACCCCCCATTGGCTGGCCGTACCGATGGATGTCTGTGCCTTTTCGACGAGGGTGGCATTGGAGGCGATCGTGGCCTGTACGCTGGCCTCAATTTTTTCTGATGTGAGCTTGAGCCTGTTGTTCTCGTCCTGGAGCGCGGCCAGCTTTTCATTTTCGGCAGGGTCATTGATCGTCGCCTGCGCCTTGATCAGCGCTTCCGACAGCTTTTCGTTCTGAATGCTCAAGTCGGTGATGCTCGCGCGCGCATCCTTCAACGCCTGATCTGCTTCAACGAGGCGCGATTTCCATTTGAAGCCCACTACGCTGCCTTCCTCAAAGCCGGCGCCAACCAGGATGTCGTTGAATGTAGTGGGGAAGATGATCAGAAGAACGCCCAGACAAAGCAGCAGCGTGTCGCGCAGCAGCGAAACCACATCTTTCCACGCGGATAAAAGTGAACGCCCACCGGTACTGGCTTCCTTGTCGTCCATCGGTCCTCCCTGTCCTGGCTTGGGATGCCCTCAAAGCACGCACTACAAGGTGGAAAGGACGAAGCCGGGTCGTACCTGATTCATTGCAGCTGTGCCATGTGCTCAGTCTAGGTTGGGAGCGTTCGAATGCAAGACGCGGCCGCAGCGGCTCCAGGTTCAATGGCGCATGCTTGACCTTTCGTATGCCAGCCAGGCATTGCATGGGCCGAGCAGGCACGGGGCGGGATTCACCTGGGCGTGCCAACAAACTTTCTGTGAATTTCCTCGGTCAGCACCTCGATTCTTTCACTGAGCGTCTTGGTTACTTCCGTGAGCCGGGTATTTTGCTCCATCAATTCAAGTAATTGAGCTGTCTGCTCGCTTGCAATCGAAGCACGCTGTTCGCTGGCTGAGGCGAGAGCCTCGCGATGAAGTGCGTCTGCCTCCGCGTGCGCTTTGTCTCTGTCCGCCTGCCTTGTTTGCGCGAGAAGGATCAATGGCGCTGCATAGGCGGCCTGAAGGCTGAATGCCAGATTCAGCAAGATGAACGGATAAAGGTCGAATTTTGCGACCCCCATTACATTCAATGTGATCCACGCCGCAACCACTACGGTCTGCGATATCAGAAACAAGGGCGTCCCAAAGAATCTTGCAAAGGCCTCGGCCTTCAGCGAAAACCAGTCGTCGCCGAAAACCGAAAAAAGATGAGAGAACGGCATGTGAAATCTGAAATGACGATTGGGGTCGTTCGACGCATTCGGCATGTCTGCTCCTTTTGCAAAATCTCTTTCATGGGCTTGATGGATGATCTCTTGCGTAATTTCCCACCGTTTGTTCAGAACAACTCTCCGGTATTCGAACCCGCCTAGGATTCATCCTCCTTAATTCCCGCCAACTCCTCACGCAAGGCCTTCAACTCCCGCCGATAGGCCTCTCCATCGCCAAAGTCGATGAATCCGCCGTAATGAGGATGAGCCTGGAGGACCCGACGGGAGTGCTTGATCGGACACCAGAACTTTTCCGTGCGCCCGAGCACCTCGCGGATATAGGCCGCGAGCCCGTTTCCGTATGAACAGTAAGCGCAGTTGATCTTTTCGATCAGGTTGAGATAGCCGAGGTGGGAGCGGTCGAAGACCAGATAGTCCCGTCGCCGCACGCGTGCGATGCCGTAGAGCGGGAAACAGATGAACTGATACAGGGTAACGGCGATATCGGTCAGCAGCAGCGGGACAATGACCGCATAGATGATGGGGGCGGTGATGATGTTTCGCAGGCGGGCGCCGAGCACATATCTGAGCAGGCCCGTCTTGAAGCGCCGTTGTTGTTCGAGCACGTCCTGTTCGAAACGGATGCGTTTGTTCTCGAAGTCGGCATTGAGTTCAGCCCGCCTGCGCTGCAGTTCATTTTCGATCTCGTCTTCAAGCCTGCGGATCCGTTTGGCGAGTTCCTGAATTCTGGGGTTCATGGCGGGCCTTGTTGTGACCCTGCAGTCGAAGGTCG
Organism: Azoarcus sp.; assembly: GCA_023230755.1. Taxonomy (GTDB): domain Bacteria; phylum Pseudomonadota; class Gammaproteobacteria; order Burkholderiales; family Rhodocyclaceae; genus Parazoarcus. Next base: position 3,579 of record JALNWS010000173.1, on the reverse strand, counting down.
CTTGTTGATACGGGTTAGGGCGCGATGAAGCGTTAAAGGCCGTACATTACGCCTACATCGGTTCCGCGCCGTCATGAAGGGTGCTGTAATCGAACCACTGCGATCCGTGTTCAGGTGGCTGGCGGTTCAAGCTGCTTGGCGCACGCGGATTTCGAGCATCAGGGTGTCAGGCGCGATTGCACCAGGCGTCCACGCGGGTTCGCCGCCGCCTGCCTCAGTCAAACTTGGCGCCGCGCTCTTCCAGAAGCGCTCTCAACACGGAGCGGTGACAACGCGCTTCATTCTCGCAGTAGCAGCCGACCGAAAAACTGCCGTCATGAGACAGTGCCGCGAGGAGATCAAGCACCCGGCTCTTCTCCGAATCGGCCATTTCAGCGCGGTATTTCCTGGCGAATATGTTCCAGTCCTTCTCCGATTCAGCCGCAAGGGCCAACTTGACGAGTTCAGCGCTCGGAGCGAGGTTGGGCAGCCACACGTCATACCAGTCCTGCGATGCGAAGTCGCTTTTGCGCACGCCGCGCGGGGGACGCCTTACCGTGCCGATGCGTGTTCCTTCCCCTTCAGCCCGTTGCGTGCCCAAACGAACAACCCGGATTCCCATGATATCCCTGCCCTCTGGATGAAGACGTCGCGTACGAAGCCGACCAAGGCCCCATGCGTTCGTCGGCAGTGTATGGCTTCATTCTGGATATCGCAAAGCGGTGGCTCAGCGGTCTTCGTCCGCCCGAGCGCGGCATGGGGTTGCGGCTCCTGCGCGACGCGAAACGAGGCAGGCGATGGTCTGCGGCGGGCATGGCATACGTTATGCTGCGTCTGTCATGTCACACGAAACCCCACCATCCTCGCGCGCCACGGTTGTGCTGGTCCACGGTCTGTGGATGCACGGCATCGTGTTCGCACTTCATCGGCGCTGGTTCGAAGCGGCCGGCTACCGGGTGGAGACCTTCTCCTATCCCTCTGTGCGCAGGGGGCTGGCTGACAATGCCAGGGCGTTGGCGCGGTGCGTTGCGGCAATCGGGGGGGAGCCGATTCACCTTGTGGGGCACAGTCAGGGCGGTCTGGTGATCCTGGCGATGCTCGCCCAAGGGCGCGATGCGCGGATCGGAAGGGTGGTGCTGCTGGGCACGCCGGTGGCCGGCTCCCACTGCGCACGCGTGTTGCGGAAGATTCCTTTGCTGCGATGGATCACCGGACGGGTGCTTGGACAATGGATGGCGGCACCCGGCGTGATTCCCGAAGGCGTCGAAGTGGGGATGCTTGCGGGGACGCGCAGCTTTGGTGCAGGGGTGATCTTCCCCGGTCTCGGCCGCCCCAACGACGGCGTGGTGAGCGTCGCCGAAACCCGCATCGACGGCCTGCACGATCACATCGATCTGCGCCTGGGGCACTCCGCGATGCTTGTCAGCCGCTCATGCCATCGGGCGGTGAGGGCGTTTCTCGAAACAGGTTGCTTCTCTCGTCCCGGCTGAAGCGCTGACAAGGACCCGTGGCGTCTCGCCCCGTTTGGTCCTTTTGCGCCCTCACTGAATGCCGGCCAGCAGCACGACACCTGCGACCATGCACGCCGTACCGATGCCACGCGATAGCGAAAATGACTCGCGCAGCAACTTGGCGCCAAACAGAACGCCGAGCAGCATGGAGAGTTCGCGAACTGGCGCAACGTAACTCAGTGGTGCGATTGTCAGCGCGAACAGGACCAGAACGTATGCCAGAGGCGACAGTACCCCGACCGCAACGATGTAGCGGCCGTTCGCAGACCATTGAGTGCGGAGGCTGTCAGGGTTGCGGAGTGCCTGCGGCGCAAGCATGGCGGTGCGCAAGGCGAGGACCAGAACGTAGTAGAGCACGGGTGCAATACCGAGTGCCTTGATTGCCCAACCGTCAATGACGGTGTAGCCGGCTATGAACAGCCCTGTGATGGCGCCCCACAGCAGGCCCGCCCGGGCCGTCGGTGACGGGACGAGAAGTGCCTGCGCCGCACCGGAAATCAGGAAAATGCCGGTCAGAATCGAGAGGATACCCAGCCAGCCGCGCAGACTGGGTGCTTCACCCAGAACGATGATCGCACCGAGCACGGCGAACAAAGGCCCCGTTCCACGTGCCAATGGGTAAACAATCGAAAAGTCGCTTTCACGATAGCCCTTCTGCAGCACAAGCGAATATCCCCCATGCACGACCGCGCTGGCAGCGATGGCGACCCATGCCTGAAAGCTGAGTTGGTGCGCGTGTTCGGACCAGGCGACCCATCCGAAGGGGAAGGACACAACGAGGCTTACGATTCCAAACAGCCATACGAATGGCAGACCGCCTGAGGCCTTTTTCGCGCACAGGTTCCAGATTGCATGCAGTAGTGCACCGGTAACGACGAGGCCAAAAGCGGTTGTATTCATGGCAGATGCTATAACACCAGTCGCTGCGCGTCCGCGGACTTGGTCGACGCCGCCTGAGTCGGCTTAACGCAGCGGACGCACATGGTAATCAGGCTATGGGGCGCACATGCAAATGGACGATGGCCGAACCGTCGCCAGCCGAGACTTCCTTGATTTCAATATAGGGTTGTTTGCGTACGAGTTCGCCCAACTTCTGACATCCGTAGTTTCGGGGATCAAACCATGGATGTGTCACCTGCGTATCGGAGCGGCATGGGGCATATCGTAGCCCAAGTGTCATGGGTGGTGCGCATCAGCGGGTTCAGTCAGTGGGGGCGGTCAAAGGGGGCAGAGTCGAACGGGCATTTCAATCGACTCGGACCTCTTTGATCACGTTTGATCATTCTCCGCGGCGCGGTCGGCCGAACAGCACGCGGAGTTCGTCTTTTGCCGATTCGAGTCGAGCGCGCTGCGTGTCGGAGAGCTGGTTTCCGGCGCGGTTGATATAGAAGCAAAGCATCGACATCGCTGCCCGAAACGGGGTGGACTTGAGACGCTGGCTTGCTTCCGCCGACCGCTTGAGTGATTGAGCGATCTCGACCGGATCCTCCAGAGTGAAAACGCCGGACTCAAGATCAAGGGCGTTGCTGTCCTGCGTGATTTGCTGGGACCACTGTGCCTTGGCGGGGCGGACTGCGGTTGAAGGCTTTACGCGAGGCATGGCGGGAGTTCCGGGGGCATTGAGTCAGACCCCATTGATCTCACGGAATGATATTGCGGGTGCGGCGCCGAGCAGTCATCCATATCGTGTTGGTACGTCATGATCTGGCAGCCTGCGCGTTTGAGCGAAATGAGTCGAGTCCGTCCCCAATCTGTCGCAAGGGCGAATGAACTCGCCCCCTTTTCGATATGCCGAAGACTCACGCCGCGTTTGCGAACGCGGCAACTGCAGCGACTGGAACAAATGAGAGCAGGAGCAGCCACTTTACGGACGCAGCCACCCCTGCGGTGATAAATAGCACTTCCGGTTGGCTGCCCGGATCTGCCGACACGAACTTCTGATGCAGGACGTTCTCTGCGGCGTCAAAGACTGCCGCAACCGGGAACAGCCACGGAAGAACGGCGCTGAGTGCGCCTGGTGTCGAAATGTAGCTGGTGAGCCACGCACCCAGCGAAAAGCCAAAGATCGCGTAGGTGAGCAGAAAGACAT
>JALNWS010000172.1 GCA_023230755.1 Azoarcus sp. | reverse complement strand
CTTCGCGTAGACGGTTCAGCGTATCGTCGAAGGACGCGGCCAGTTGTCCGACCTCGTCCGCCGGATAGTCCGCAGCGAGCGGTGGCGCAAGTGACAGCAACTGATCGCGATGGCGAACCTGGCCCGACAGCCGGATGACGGGGGCGACGACCTTGTCTGCGGTCAGGGTGCCGATGATGAAGGCGGCCAGCAGGCTCAGCACGAAGCCGGAGCCGGCTGCGACGTAGAGCCGGTGTTCGCGTTGCTCGAAATCCACCTGATCCAGTACCAGGATATAGCGTTTGCCGGCCTGATCCCGCGTGAGTACATGCCAGTCAACGCCGTCGTGTTCAATCTCGCTGAAGCCGGGCGCCAGGCCGCGCAGCCAGTGGGGTAGCGCAGTGGCGTCTGCCGAGGGCGCGCGGAACAGTGTCAGCTCTGGCCCCAGGTAGGGTTTCTCACCTTCGCTCACGGTGGAGATGATGACATCGAGCTGACGGTCCATGCCTTCTGCCACCAGCTGGACTTCGGCCTGGTTGATGAAGATCACGATGGCCAGCGCAAACAGACCGGCGACGACTGTCGTCATCAGCGTGAACGCCGTGACGATGCGTCCGGAAAGGCTCCTTTCAGCCATTGCCCGCGATCGCGGCAAGACGGAAGCCCACGCCATGCACCGTTTGCAACAGAGGGATGGGGAATGGTTTGTCGAGCTGTTGACGCAAGGCGTGGATGTGACTGCGCAGGCTGTCGCTATCGGGTGGCTCATCGCCCCAGAGCGCCGTTTCGAGCACTTCGCGCCGCACCACCGCCGGGCTCTTCTGCATCAGTACGGCGAGCAGCTTGAGTCCGATGGGCCCCAGATGGAGCAGCTGGCCTGCGCGGGTGACTTCGAGCGTGTCGAGGTCGTAGCTGAGGTCGGCGACCTTCAGCAGCCGCCTGCCGCCTCCACGGCTGCGCTTGAGCACCGCCTCGATGCGGGCGGCCAGTTCGGACAGCGCGAAGGGCTTGGTCAGGTAGTCATCGGCACCGGCGCGAAAACCGGTCAGGCGGTCGTCGAGGGCGTCGCGCGCGGTGAGCATGATGACTGGGGTGTTGCTGCGTTCGCTTTCGCGCAGACGCTGACACAGGGTGAAACCATCCATTCCCGGCAGCATCACGTCGAGCACGATGAGCTCGTAGTGATTGACTGCGGCGAGATGCAATCCTGTCAGTCCATCCTGGGCGCAGTCCACCTCGTAGCCCTTGAGGGTGAGATAGTCCGCAAGGTTGGCGAGGATGTCACGGTTGTCCTCAATCAATAGCAGCCGCATGGTCGTACCTTCGATGTTGCGCTTCAGCCCGGCGCTCGCGTGAAACGTGTGAGTGTATCCATGATTTCGAGCATCGGCTTGCGGATAGCCAACCGTGCGGCGTCGCCATCGGGCAGCGGGTTGTCGTCGCCGTCGGTGATTTCGTTGCGTACCGCGCCGACTGCATTGATCGGGAAGGTGACCTTGTAATTGTTTCCGATATAGGCAACCCGGTTCCAGTCGGCCGCTACAGCGTAATCGCGGTGGAAATCGCTGGCAAGCAGGTTGTGGCCGTTGGAATAGTCTTCGGGTGGGTTGCTGACGCCGAGCAGTGGGAGCAGGGTGGCGGGAATGTCGAGGTGGCTGCTGATGCCGGTGATCACCCGTGGCACGGCGCCCGGCACGTAAATGACCCCGGGGGTACTGGTCTGGAAGCGGTTGAACTCGGCGCTGTGGCCCCAGCGCTTGCGCTCCATGAACTCCTCGCCGTGGTCACCGAGGACGATCACTACGGTGTGCTCGAGCAGGCCCTTCTCTTTCAGGTGTTCGATCACGCGACCGATTTGCGAGTCGACGTGATGTGCGGCGTTGATGTAGCGGTTCTTGATGGCGCCGATCTGTTCCGACAGGTTGGTGGTGATGTAGTTGAAGTCCTCGAGATACGGACTCGCGATCACGGCCTCTTCCGGAAAGTCGTAGTTTGCGTGCGTCGACTCGAAGAACATGTAGGTCATGAAGGGCCGGGTTTTGTCCCGCCCGTCCATGAAGCCGAGCATGTCGTCGATGTTGTGCACGTCGCGCTGCCAGGCTGGGGCGCCACCTTCAATGGGATGGAGGTCCTCGGCGCGCATGTTGGCGAAGACGGTCTTGTCGAAGGCGGGATAGGTAAAGCGCTGGCTGGTGTGCAGACTGAACTGGTAGTTCTGCTGCTGCATCACGTCCATCAGCACGGGGGCGCGGCGGGCGGCAAGCATCGGAAACCAGTTGTTTCCGTACAAGCCGTAGAACATCGAGAACACGCCCATCTGAGTCATGTTGCCGCCGCTGAAATGCTTCTCCAGGCGCAGCGCGTCGTTCGAGAATTGCCAGGTTTGCGGCATGATCTTGGGGTCGAGCATGTCGAAGCGCAGCGATTCGGCCACGAGCCATACAATGTTGAGCGGTGCGGCGGGCGCAACCATGTCGAGCGGTTTGAGCGGGTAACTCAGCGAGCCGCTCCGGATGCGAACGCCGGTGCTGTCTGCCGCTTTCGCTTCTATCCCCATCTTGCGGGCAAACTTGTCGAAGGTCATGGGCTGGTAGAGCGGGTAGCGTTCGCTGGCGAAAAGCACCGGTTCATAGTGCAGTATGGCGCTGAAACCGTAGGCAATCCGCTCGCCGAGCGTGAGCGCCAGAAATGCGGCGAGGACCCAGCGCCAGCGGCCCCTGCGGGCAGTTGTGTCTGGCGTATTCGCGCGCAGGGCAAGCAGGTAGGCACCAGCCTGGGCGAGGATGAGCGCGATCACGATGGCTGTTGCCGTGAGTTCGGTGCTGCGGCTGGCGCCGAGCGATGCGATCCCGCCCGGTGTGGATACCAGATCAATGACGAAGCCGTTGATGTGGAAGCCGTACATGCCGTAGATCATGCGGTCGGCAAACAGCAGCACTTGGGTGAGGCCGGCGAGGGACACAGCCAGCAGTGCCATCAATGCCGGTGCGGACTTCAGGCCGGGCATCATTTTCAGCACCCGGAGGCCGAGATGGCCAAACAGTACGGTGGGCAGGAGGTAGAACGCGGCGTAGCTGAGCGTCGTCGCTACACTCCAGCCGGCCACAGCTGGTTCGGAAAACTCACGCGCGGTCTGGAACAGCAGCACCTGGGTAAGACAGATCAGCCACGACAGCAACAGGAAGCGGTTGAACTGGGCAGGGCTGGGGAGACGCGACCGCACTTGCAGCATTCGGAACTCCGGAAACATGGACCGCGGATCATGCTGTCCGCGGTGTCATGTGAAGCTCAAAAGAATGTGAAGTTTTTGTGAAAATGCTTGATCTGCAAGGGCTTGAACGCCGTTATTCCGGGGGTGTTTCGACCGTGCCGGGTTCTGTTGCGGTTGCCGCGTTTTTTGCCTCCGTGCGCTGCCGGCGCTTGCGCCAGCGCAGCACGTACATGACGTAACCGGAAAGGGCATAGACGACAAAGAGGGCGAAGAGCACGCCCGGCGGGTAGCTTGAAACCAGCGCGAAAGCGAGCACTAGCGCGATCAGGACGATGAAGGGCACGCTCTTGCGCAGGTTGATGCTTTTGCCACTCCAGAACAGCACATTGCCGACCATCGAGATACCGGCAAATATCGTCAGGATGCAGGCATACCAGCGCACGTCGTTGCCGGCGATGCCGTTGTCGATGACCACCCACACCAGCCCCGCGACCAGTGCTGCCGCAGCCGGGCTGGGCAAGCCCTGAAAGTAGCGTTTGTCGACGATTTCGATGTTGGTGTTGAAGCGTGCCAGACGCAGAGCCGCACCGGCACAGTAGATGAAGGCGGCAATCCAGCCGAGCTTGCCCATGTCCTTGAGTGCCCACTCATACACCACCAGGGCAGGTGCGGCGCCGAAAGAAACCATGTCGGACAGCGAATCGTATTCGGCACCGAACTCGCTCTGGGTATGGGTGAGACGTGCGATGCGCCCATCGAGTCCGTCCAGCACCATGGCAATGAAGATTGCAACGGCGGCGGTTTCGAAGTGCTGGTTCATTGCCTGCACAATGGCGAAAAAACCGGCGAACAGCGCCGCGGTGGTAAACAGGTTGGGCAGGATGTAAATGCCGCGGCGGCGCTTCTCGGGTGTGATCAGAGGCATGCGGTCAGTGTGGTCCAGGTGGACATCGACTTGAGAGAAGACACGATTCTAGCCCATCGGGCAGCCATCGCTGGGGTTACGTTCGATCCGTCGTGTATCTGAAAGTAGCTTGGGAGGATGCATCCGGTTGGTGCCGTGCGGCAGCTCCTCCGTCGAACCTCGAATCTCCCCCCGTTTGATCTGTGTTCACGACCAATTCACATCTGGTGTGTTAGAAACGCGCTTTGCCAATTTGTGAGCCGGGTTCGTCCCATGCGTTTTTTCGAGAATATGGAAGCGCGTCATTATTTCTGGATGTCGACTGCGGCAGCTGTCGTCACCATCGTGCTCAAGACGTTCGCCTGGTGGATGACGGACTCGATCAGCCTGCTGTCGGACGCGATGGAGTCTTTTGTCAATCTGGCCGGTGCGAGTTTCGCGCTGTGGATGATCACCATTGCCAAGTGTCCGCCCGATGACGAACACCCGCTCGGACACGGCAAGGCGGAGTATTTCTCCGCGGGTTTCGAGGGGGTCCTGATCTTCGGTGCCGCGGGGGCGATCATCTGGTCCGCAGTCGGAAGGTTGTTCGCGCCGGTTCCGCTCGAGTCGATTGGAATCGGGCTGGCGTTTTCGGTAGGCAGCAGTCTGATCAATCTTGGGGTGGCGGTGTCGCTCGGACGCGCTGCCGTCCGCCTGCGCTCGATTGCCCTCGAGGGCAGCTCCCGACATCTGATGACTGATGTGTGGACCTCGGCAGGAGTGGTCGTAGGATTGATCCTCGCCGGGCTTACTGGCTGGATCTGGCTCGATGCGCTGGTGGCCATCCTCGTGGGCGTGCACATCCTGATCGAAGGCTGGGGGCTGATTCGCAGTTCTGCCGATGGCTTGATGGATGCGGCGCTGCCCGAGGAGCGCATTGCTGCGATCGAAGGCGTGCTCGGCAGCTTCTCCGCACGCGGCATTAGCTACGCAGATCTGCGCACGCGACGCGCGGGCGCGGAGAGCTTCGTCTATGTCGACGTGCTGGTGCCGCCGGACTGGAGCATTGTGCGCACGCATGATGCGCTCGATGAAATCGAATCCGCGATCCGGAAGACCCTTCCGGGTGCCCGTGTGTTCACCCACCCGGAACCGCGTCCGGAACCCGCCTGACGCTACTGAGGGGCAATCCGCACAGGCGGCACGCCGCAGTTGACGGCCGCCAGCGAGGTCCGGCTCAGGCCGTGCGGGGCGGGGTCGTGCCGTGCGGAAGGTGCAGTTCGACCGTGCATCCGGGGACGGCGTCGCCAAGCTTCAAGGTGCCGCCGTGTGCACGTGCAACCATGTCAGCCAGCATCAGCCCCAGACCGGTCTGCCCCGCGTAGGTCTGGGTCGAGAGCGCGGCCTGCAGGCCCCGGCGTTTTTCCTCCGGGATGCCGCTGCCGTTGTCGCTCACCCTGAGCACGATTCCATCCTCCTCACGCACGGTGATGTCCACATGGCTGGCGTGATGCCGTGCGGCGTTGTCGAGGAGGTTCATCAGGGCGGCGGCGATGAGGTCGGCGTCGGCATGAATCCACTCGATCCCCTCGACGCTGATCGACAGCCCCTCGAAGGTCAGGTGAGCCACCAGATCCTTCGTGCTCAGGTCCTGCAGTTCGGGTTCAGCCCCGCTGCGAAACAGGGCGAGCAGGGCGGTGACCACTCTCTGCAGCCGATTGGCGGCCGAGCGCGCGCGCAGCAGTCGTGTGCGCAGTTCGGGCGGGCTCTCCCGCAGCGCAACCGCCAGCTGTGCATCGAGGCCGGCCAGCGGCGTGCGCAGCGCATGTGCAGCGTGGGCGGAAAATGCGCGCTCATTGGAAATGCGCTGTATCAGCCGGGCGCTGAGTGCGGAGATGGCGTGATGCATTGGCTCGAGCTCTGCACGCGTGACCGGTGGCAGCTGTGAGCGGGTATCGAGCGGATCGAAGTTCCGCACCGCATCGGATAACTGTGCGACAGGGCGGAGTTCGTGCTTGAGTTGACGGCGCAACCAGAACACGCAGACGAGGCCAATCACCAGGGCCACCTCGGCAGTGTATTGCGCGGCTTCGATGCTCGCTTCTCGACGCTCGTCGGCGTCCTGGGCGACGTGAAGAATCCAGCCGTGCCCGCCCGGAAGCGGCATGGTGATCACCCGCCAGTCATCGCCGACGTCGCCGAATCCTGCGTTGCGCGTTTTGAGGAGTACGGTCTCGGGCGCATTGTGAGAGCGCAGAACGACACGGTTGTCCGCGTCCGCGAGTTGCCAGATCAGGCGCTCGACATGTTTGGGCGCGGGCATCGAGACCGGGCCCGAGCCCTCTGCCGGCCAGTGTTCGAGGCGGTACGAGATCAGCGCGAAGATGATCTGCGCCGACTCCTGCAAGGTGTTGTCCAGCAGTTCATCGATTTCATGGCGAATGACCGTCCAGACGGCTGCAGTGACGGCGATGCTCCAGATGAGCGCAATGACGATCACGCTTCGCGACAGGCGGCTGCGGATGGAAGCTGTGCCCTTCATGCCTGGATGCGGTAACCCATGCCACGCACCGTTTCGATCAGATCCTTGCCCAGTTTGCGCCGGAGGTGGCTGATATGGACTTCCAGCGCATTGCTCATCGCTTCGCCATCGAAACCGCTCACCAGGGTTTCGAGGTCTGTTCTTGACACGATGCGTCCAGCCCGCAGAACGAGGGCCTCGAGGAGTGCCCACTCGCGCGCGGTCATGACCACGGGGGTGGAATCGACCCGCACGCTGCGCGCCGTGAGGTCGACGTCGACATTGCCGAAGCTGCGCAGGTGACTGGAAACGCCGCTCAACCGACGTCCCATCGCGCGCACCCGCGCAGCGAGCTCTTCGGGGGCAAAAGGCTTCACCAGATAATCGTCAGCGCCACAGTCGAGGCCGCGGATTCGATCGCCGAGGCGGTCGCGTGCGGTAAGGATCAGTGCCGGTGTTGCGTTGCCCTGTCTGCGCAGCATGGAGATCCAGTCCGTGCCTGCGCCGTCGGGCAGGTTCCAGTCGACCAGCAAGAGGTCGAAGGCTTCCTGGGAGAGTCCCCTGGTTTCGGCGAGTGAGGTAAGCCAGTCGACCACATGGCCCTCGCTGCGCAGGAAGTCGCTGAGCCCCTCGCCGAGGGTTGCATCGTCTTCGAGCAGCAGCAGGCGCATGCGGGTCTCCATTGAATGTGGGGGGGCTCAGGATCTGACGGCTTTACCGCTACGTGTCTTTATGCCCGAAATCATCGCGCCGATCAGGTTGGTGCCGTCGATGCGGCTCATGATAATCGCTGCAGCAGCATGCAGCACGGCGAGGCCGATCAGCATCGAGGCAAATGCTTCATGCAGCTCCTGCAACCACTCTTCTCCCCAGAATGCGTCCAGTGTCTGCATGAATCCACTCACACCAAGCGCGAGGACGAGTGCGATCAGGGTCAGCATCATCAGGGCGCCCATCGGATTGTGTCCCGGATGAGGGTCCGGTTCGCCCGAAATGACATGACGCACGTGCTGGCGCAGCCGGGCAGGCGTCGGGAAAAAATCTGAAAAACGTGCGTATCGCGTGCCGATGAATCCCCACACGATGCGGGCAAATACGAGCGCGCTGGCGAGGTAGCCAATCCACTGGTGGAGGAACTCGCCGTCGTCGATCACGAAATAGTTGGTGATCACGCACAGTACGAGACTCCAGTGAAACAGGCGCACAAAGCGGTCCCATACGCGGATGGAGGTGCTTGATTCGGTGCGGGTCATGGTCGTGTGTCCTCGAAACTCGCCGGGTCGGTGCGAATTGCAGCCGACCCGCCAGGGTCGATTAAGGTGCAGGGATCAGGACTTGGATTCGAGCGGCTCGGCCGTGACCGGATTGAAATAGATCTCTACCTTCTTGCCGGCCTTGTCGTAGCCGTAGATCTCATAGCACTTGCCCTTCGAGACCTTGAAGGTCTTGATCTTGTAGCCCTGGGCTTCGATCTTCGCCTTGAAGTCGGCCTCCTTCATCCACGTCTCTTCGGGGGTATTGCAGGTGGGGCCGGCGAAGGCGCTGGTCGCGGTGATGGCGATGATGGCGGCGGCAAAGATTTTTTTCATGCTGGCTTCCTTTCTTGGTCGAAGTGCCCCGGCTGGGGCGACGGAGTGCATTTAAGCCCGCCAACATGAAGCCAGCCTTAAGCTGGATATTCCGGATGTATCGATTCGTTTCGGCCGCATACAAAGAAAAAGGCCGGAAGCGCATTGCGCTTCCGGCCTTCTGAACCGTGACGAAGACGTCTTAGTTCTTCGACTTGTCGACCAGGGCCTTGGCCTTGATCCACGGCATCATGTCGCGCAGCTGACCACCGACCTGCTCGATCGCGTGTTCTGCATTGAGGCGACGACGCGCAGTCATGCTCGGGTAGTTGGTCTTGCCTTCCTGGATGAACATCTTGGCGTATTCACCGGTCTGGATACGCTTCAGTGCGTTGCGCATGGCGGCGCGCGACTGTTCGTTGATCACCTCGGGGCCGGTCACGTACTCGCCATACTCCGCGTTGTTGGAGATGGAGTAGTTCATGTTGGCGATGCCGCCTTCGTACATCAG
>JALNWS010000171.1 GCA_023230755.1 Azoarcus sp. | reverse complement strand
AGTGCCGGACGAAACGCAGGAGGGGGCGGCGAAGCGCATCCTGAAGCAGGCGCTTGGCGAACATCCGATGACGCGCGGACTGATCGGAAAGCTGCAGGTTGCGGGTGAATGGCCACGCCGGCCACGCTGGGCCGGGCTTGTCGAGCAGGACGCGAATGGAGTGCCGCTGCTGACATCGATCTTGCTCGTTGCGCTCCCTCCGGAACTGGTCGAACTGCCAACAGCCGCCGTGCCTGAAGCCCCGCCCCGTCATGCGTTCCGGCTCGCCATCTGGGCAGCGAGGCTCAACATGGCGATCTTCGAGACCGCACGGCCGGTGCTGTTGCGCCGGTTTCTGGAACAGGAGGAAGCCGGGAACCGTCCCTGACCGACCCACACGCACCCGGCCCGGCGTGTGCGAACGACTGGAGTGAAGACCGTTGCGGACCGACTCCCCGGAACAGATTGCCTTCGTCGAGAACCTGCCCCTTCCCGCGCCCGGGCTGGTGCATGCAGGCCGCGCCTTCGCCGGACCGCTTCGCCCTGCGATGCGGGGGTTATCGACCGCGACAAGTGATGAGCAGCAAAGTGCTTATGTTGCAAAGGGCAGCCTTGTGTCCTTCGTTGCCGGAGTTGCTCATGCCGCACGGGCCGATGTGCTGGATGCACTGCTCTTTGCGCAATTGGGGGCAGACGCACGCTTCGATCGCGAGCGCGATTTCGATCGCTGGCACCGCTTCCATATGATCGTCATGGATAACGTCGGATGGACGGTGGAGGCGCGCGACTGCGACCCGCCGGCGCTCGAGCGCTTTACCATCGGCGAGCTCGGGCTGGCGCTGTTGCATGCGAATGCGAGCGGTGTCGAGCGCAGCCTTGCGCGCAGCACGCTTGCTGCTGCGCAGCGTGGCATGCCGGCCGTATTTGACGAGAGCAGTCATTCGGCGGATGCGGGGTGCTTTCATATCGGGACCTGTGTCCAGCTCGGCAAGCGGATCGAAACCACGCTGATGTGCATCAACTTCCATACCTCCTTGCGGGTCGCCCACCTGATGAACCAGGTATTCGATCGGCGCACGACCCAGCTTGGCGCAAGCATTTACCGTTGCTCACTCGATCTGGGCGCGCATGCACCTGTTGCGCAGCGGATCCGGGCAAGTCTCGCAGACAACGTTGCCGTGTTCGTCCATGAGCTTGCGCTCTGAGGTGGCGTGGGGTGGTGTGCTCGTATCTGGCGCGTGGGTGGTGCTTGCGTTGCTGTTCTGTAGTGCAAGGTGGGATGGCGGCTGGCAGTCGATCGGCCCCGAGGGGGGGACGGTGCGGACCATCGCTTTCGATCGTCTTGATGCGCGGGTGATGTACGCGGGAACGCGGGAAGGCGGGGTATTCCGCTCGCTCGATGCGGCCAAGCGCTGGCAGCGGGCCAGTGCCGGGCTGGCGGGTGCAACCGTGGTGGACATCGCCGTGGGGCCACTCACGCCTTCGCGACTTTTTGCGGCGACCGACGCAAAAGGTGTGTTCCGCAGCGCAGACCGCGGTCGGACGTGGCAGCCGTGCAATGCAGGTCTGGACACGCTCGCGCTGCGCGCCATCATCGTCGACCCTGCGAACCCTTCCGGGCTGATGGTTGCGAGCTTCGGGGGCGGCGTATACCGCTCGGACGATGCCTGTGAAAGCTGGCGAGCCGATTCCGAGGGGCTGAATGATGCGTTTGTGAATGCGCTGTCCACCGATACGCGGGTGCAGGGCACCGTCTATGCGGGCACGATGGGTGGCCTCTACCGCAAGCAGGCCGGCGCTGCGCACTGGGTGGAAATCGGCATGCCGGGTTGGTTTGTGCAGGACGTGCTTGTCGACGCCGGCAGCGATGCAATTCTTGTGGCGCTGCCGGGCGAAGGCGTCGTCGTGTCCCGTGATGACGGCCGTACCTGGACTGCTGCAAACGAGGGGCTCGACGATTCCATGGTGACCAGGCTGGCGCGAGCGCCCAGCGGGACTTTCTACGCGCAAACGCAATCGGGCGAGGTGTTCAGCTCAGGTGACGGCGCACACACCTGGCACGCCGTGGCGGCATGGACGCGTGGCTCGGAGGTCGAAACGCTCGCCATCGACGATCGCTTGCCAGCACATGTCTTTGCGGGGACGAGGTTTGCCGGTGTGCGGATGTCGTCGGATGGCGGCGACGGGTGGCGCAGCGCCAATCGCGGGCTGCACAATCTGCAGGTCGAAACACTGCTCATCGATCAGGGGCTCAAGGCCGGCGAGCCTGCCGTCATACACGTCGGCAGCCGGTATTCGGGCGCCTTCAGATCTCTGAATGGGGGCCGCTCGTGGGAGGCGGGGCAGGGGATTGTCGACCCCTGGGTGTCTGCAATCGTCGCCGATCCGGTGGACCATTTCAGGGTTCATGCGGTGAGCGGTGGAGGGCGTGTTTTCATGTCCCGCGACCGAGGCAGAAACTGGCATGTCGTGGGTCAGGGCGTGGGCTCCGGCCTGTTTGCGCTGGCAGTTCATCCCCGGCACGAGGGCGTCATGCTTGCAGGTGGTGCCAGCGGTGAGTTGTTCGGCACACAGGATGGCGGTGAGCACTGGCGCGTCGTGGGCGAGATCGGCGGCGCGGTCATCAGACACATCGTGTTCGATCCTCAGCATCTCGATACCGTCTATGTCGGCACCAGCAAAGGCATCTTCAAGCGCGCTGCGGGTGGGGCGGTCTGGTTGGCGGTCAATATGGGCTTGCGGCAGCTCGATATACAGGCGCTGGCAATCGATCCGCTCAGTCCTGCGGTCATCTACGCGGCAAGCAACGGCGGCGGTGTTCATCGGTCTTCGGACGGGGGCTTGCACTGGCTGCCGCTCAATGAGGGCCTCATCGACCCCTTCGTCCAGACCATCGCATTCGACCCCCAGGCCCCGGCGACGCTATATGCAGGCGGGCGGTCGGGACGCATCTTCCGCTCGGATGATGCCGGTCTGCACTGGCGGATCATCAACAGCGGTGCGGATCTGCCCCCGATCACCGTGCTCGCGGTCGATCCGGTGGCGCCGCGAAGAGTCTATGCTGCGACCGCCGGCAACAGCGTGGTGGTCGAGACCCAGATCAGCGGGTGGGCAAGGCTTGCCGGACTGATCGCATTGATCGTCGTCGCAACTGCGCTGCTGCGTAATAGCGGCAAGGATTCGCCATAGCCTCATTTTTTGCGAAATGATTATTCAGTTCTCGGAAAAGTTGTCGTTTACCTAATCAAGGCCAAACGCAATCTGCAGTCGAATGGCTGGAAGCTGTCCTCACGCAGATCCGGCGTTGGTCTTCAAGGCGCAAAGTTACGGCACAGTAGTGCTGCGAAGCTGACAGGAACATAAAATGCTAAACAATTTTCAATCGTTGAAAGCCCGTCTTCTGCTGCTTGGACTGGTCAGCTTTCTCGGCGTGGTCGTGCTGGCAGGCGCAACGCTCTGGTATTCGCAGCGAAGCAAGGCACACCTCCTGGAGTTTGTCGATCAGTCTGTCGCGCTGAATCGCAGTGCCACCGTCACCTACGCGAACGGCTTGCAGATGGGGCAGGCGCTAAGGAACATCATTCTCGACCCGGCCAACAAGAAGGGGTATGACAACTACAGCAATGCGGGCGAAATCTTCAATACGGAGATCGTGCGTTTGCTCGAACTCATGAGAAAGGAAACCACGGCAGCCAGCAAAGCGGATGAGCTTGAAGCGCGCATCGCGGAGTGGCGGCCCTTGCAGTTCGAGGTTCTTGAGTTGGCCAAGGGCGGCCAGATCAGCGAGGCTATCGCCTTCCTTTCGCCCAGGGAGACGCCGGCGTGGCGCGCTGTTCGAGCGTTATTGCTGGACCAGGTAAAGCAAAGCGAGAAGCAGGCTGAGCTGAAACGGATTGAACTGGTTTCCGTCCTCAACGCGTCAATAACGAGCGCCATCGCAGTAAGCGGTCTTGTTCTGGTGTTAGTGGTCCTGTTCACGATCTTTGTAGGGCGCGGTGTTTTTCGTCAGGTTGGCGCGGAGCCTGAGTTCACCGCCACGGCTTTAAGTCGCATTGCCGGAGGTGACCTTACACATGAGATCGAGCTTGGCAGCGCAGACCCGAAAAGCATTCTGGCTGCAGCGCATGCAATGCAGACGCACTTGCGTGGGCTGATCAACAGGATTGTCCTCAGCTCGGAAGCGGTGCTGAAAACCAGCGATAGTCTTCGAAGCAATTCAACGAACATCTCGCTGAAAACAGAGGAACAGAGCTCGGCAACCTCGGCGATTGCGGCCGCCGTTGAGCAACTGACGGTCAGTATTGGGGTCATGTCAGAGCATGCGGCCCAGGCCGCTACGCTATCGCTGGATGCTGAAGAGAAAGTCCGCGAAGGCCTTAACGGGGTCACTGCGACCACTGACACAATAAGCAGGGTGGCCAACAGCATGATCCAGTCGTCGGCCATGATGGACGAGCTGAGCTCGAAGGTTGACGGCATCAATGGCATTGCCAGGACGATTCGGGACATTGCTGATCAAACGAATCTTCTCGCACTCAACGCGGCTATTGAGGCAGCGCGCGCAGGTGAGCAGGGCCGGGGCTTTGCAGTTGTAGCAGATGAGGTCAGGAAGCTTGCTGAACGGACAACCGCCTCTACGCTCGAAATTTCGACGATGATCACTGGCGTACAGAACAGCACTAAAGTGGCGCAGGAGAATCTGTCACTCACTCAACGCCTGGCACTTGAGGGTGCCCAATACACTGAGGAGGTTCAATCGTCGGTGCTGGGTCTCAATCAAGCCACAAGCTCGGTTCGCGATGCTGTCGATTCAATCAAGCTGGCGTTGCAGGAACAAAGCGCAGCCAGCACCGATATTGCACAGCGTATTGAGCAGATTGCCCAGGATACCGAAGAGGTTCACCTGTCGACGGCGAATTCCAGTGAGCGTGCGCAGGAGCTGGTCGAACTGGCACACATGCTGCGAGAACAAGTCAGCCGGTTCAGGACAGCGTAGGGCTGCAGCGTTTCAATCGGACCGCATCACGCCGGCTCTTGAGCGGTTCCCGCATCCGTTCGACATCGGATCCGGCGCCGGCCGGACCTGTGCAGCACCCGCCGACAATGCCCGCTGTCTTGGCGGCCGTATCCGGCAGCATCAACGTGTGTCCGCGGCTCGGGCGACGGGGCGTCGTGCCAGGCGCCTCCCGTCGTCAGCGCCGCAGAGGCTGGCCGGGCCCGTTCTGAGTGCCCGCTGGCCCCATATCCCCTGCGCTGTGGATCCAGCCGTTTTCCTTCGGTGTGTCTAATATCCACGTCATCACGATGAGATTGCTGCTTCCTGCGGCTCCTCGTTGCCGACCCGGCATATTCTGAAGGAACCTCGATGACCTGCATCGAACCCCCGCTCGATGACTGCTTTCGTTTGGGTTACAAGCCCGCCCGGAGCTGGCACGGCACCTGGCGTATGCACGACGCCCGTCTTCCGCTGAATCCGGCTGGCCCGCGCGCCTTGAGGCTGGCATGAACAATCAAGCACTCAGCGGTCGCGATCTGGCGGCGGCACTCGCGGTGGTGGTGATCTGGGGCCTCAATTTCGTTGCCATGAAACTGGCATTGCGTGACTTCACTCCGTGGCAGCTCGGAGCTGCACGTTATGTGTTTGCACTTGTGCCGCTCATCTTCTTTGTGCCCCGGCCCAAGGTGGCGTGGCGCTGGCTTGCTGCATACGGTCTGGCACAGGGCGTCGGGCAGTTCGGCCTGCTGTTTCTCGGCTTTGAACTCGGGATGAGTTCGGCGCTGGCGTCGGTGCTGATGCAGACGCAGGTGTTTTTCACCACCATCATTGCCTTTTTCCTGCTCAAGGAGCGGCTGACGCGACAGCTCACCGGCGGCTTGATCTTTGCCGGGCTGGGCCTGCTGTGCTTTGCGATGAGTTTTCTGGCCGCGCACGACGCGACCGCCACGCAAATGTCCGTCAGCGGTTTTGTGCTGACACTGAGCGCTGCGGCGATGTGGGGCATGTCGAATATCGTCGCCCGCAAGCTGCAACGCAGCAGTCCGGGCTACAACCCGTTGCAGTTTGTGGTCTGGTCGAGCCTGACGCCGATTGTTCCGTTCGTGATGATGAGCTGGGTATTCGACCCGGTCGAGGCACAGTCGAACTGGGCCAATGCCTCGCTCACCGGCTGGCTCGGTGTCGCTTACCTGGGCTGGCTCGCCACCATTACGGCCTACGGACTATGGACCCATCTGCTGAAGCGTCATCCGGCGAACCGGGTCGCACCTTTCAGTCTTGGTGTTCCGGTGATTGGCCTTGTCGCCGGCATGCTGACCTTTGGTGAGACAATCGGCCTGTGGCAAGCGGTCGGTGTGGCCTTCATCGGGCTCTCGCTGTTCGTGGTGATGTTTGGTGCGAGAGTGCTGAAGTTTGTTCAGCTCCGTTCCTGAAGGACGCCCTGCTGCCGGATGCGGGTGATGCGCGCACTGTTGCGCACTGTTGCGCACTGCCCGCGTCACCTGGCCCCTGCCTGTGGCAGCTGACCCATCTCGCCGCCAGATCCCTGCCGGTCTCGAGGAAAGCTGACGGGGCCGGCGTTGCCTGATCGAGACTGCGAACGGCCAGGCTCACCGCACGCTTCCGTGCCAATGGATGCGCAGCCGGAATCCGCCACCTCCACAAGAATGTTCAGCTGGGTAAAGGCCACTCGGGGTCACTCGGGGATGATCCGCTGCGGGATGAGCAGAACCGCATTCATTCAAGCGTCCGGATAAGTAATAGCATATCCATCCGGCCAATGTGCTTCGAACACCATTCACTACAGTACGATCATGAATACCGACGTGTCATGCCCTTCGCCTCTGCCCGCAATTGCCATCGAGGCGGCCCCCGAACAGCCTGCGTCAAGGCCTGCTGAAGGCGTCAGCCTGTGGGTGTATGTCAAGCTGGTGATGGTGGCGCTGTTCTGGGGCGGCACCTTCATCGCGGGGCGGGTGCTTGCTCAGGAGATGCCGCTGATGGCGGCGGCAACAGGGCGGTTTGCGATCGCGGTGGTGTTGTTGCTGCTCGTGGCGTGGAAGTTTGAAGGTGGTCTGCCCCGGCTGCGCGGGTCGCAGGTACTGGTGACCGCTGCACTCGGGTTCACCGGGATCTTTCTTTACAACGTCTGCTTTCTGGCGGCGCTTTCACATATGCCGGCAGGGCGGACGGCCTTGCTGGTCGCGCTGAACCCGATTGCGACGGCCGTGTTTGCCAGTCTCCTGTTTCACGAGCGTCTGGGGCGCATCAAATGGCTCGGCTTCGGTATCGCTTTCGCGGGTGCCGCAGTCGTCATCACCCGCGGCGAACTGCTGACCGTGGCATACGATTTCGGACGCTCGATCGGAAAAGGTGAAACGCTCATGTTCATCGCGGTGATGAACTGGGCCGCATACACGCTGATCGGGCGCAAGGCGCTCAAGGATCTGAGCCCGATCGCGGCCACGACTTATGCGGCAATGTGGGGGCTTGTGTTTCTGTCCGTTGGCGCCGTGTGGGAGTTCAGGCCGAGTGACTGGCACGCGTTCGGATGGGAGGTGTGGGGCTCAATGGCCTATCTCGGGGTGTTCGGCACGGTTGTGGGTTTCGTCTGGTATTACGAAGGGATCAAGGCCATCGGCGCGTCCCGCGCGGCGGTCTTTACCAATCTGGTGCCCGCTTTCGGGGTCATTCTGGGCGCTTTGGTGCTGGGCGAGACGATCCTGATATCGATGATCGTCGGCGGCACCTTGGCGGCGATCGGCGTCACCCTCGCGAATCGGGCGCGGACTTAGGCCACGCCCACTGCGACTGCGATCAGCGTGCCGTCGTGTCATCGACGGACGGCAGCTCCAGTGCGTTTGCAGCGCCGGTGACGAGGTCGCGCGAGAACTGCGCCATCACCGAGGACTGAACCTGCCAGTGGTGCCAGTACAGCTCGACCGTTTCCTGCTGCTTGGGTGCGAGATCGACGAGCGTGCCTGCTTCAAGCGCGTCGCGGACCTGAATCTCTGGTACGAAGCCGTAGCCCAGCGCGTTCTGCGCAAATGTCACGAAGCCTTCGGATGAGGGGACGACGTGGTAGGGGTAGTGGCCCACGTCGAGGCCGAACTGGTTGCGCAAAAATAGATCGTGCATGTCGTCATTGCGGCCATAAACGATGGCGGGAGCCCGCGCGAGTGCAGTCCGGGTGAGTCCCGAAGGAAAGTGTCTGGCGCGAAATTCGGGCGACGCGACGCACAGATAGCGCATCACGCCAAGTCGCATCACTGCGCAACCGCGCATCGGGTCGGCGCGGGTGCTCACGCACCCGAGTACGTCGCCGTTTGCCAGCAGGGTGTGGGTGTGGTCCTGGTCATCGACCACGCAGTCGAGCACCAGGCGTTCTTCCCGCACCACCTTTTCGACGGCGGGCAGGAACCAGGTCGCGAGGCTGTCCGCATTGAGCCCGACCGGCAGGCGCAGGGGCTGCCCCTTGGCGCCCGGGCGCAAGGCACGCTGGGCTTCGGCCTCGACGAGCCTGAGCTGGGTCAGATAGGGCAGCAGGCGGCGGCCGGCGGGTGTGGCTTGCACGGGCTTGCTGCGCACCAGCAGGGCCTGCCCAAGCTCGGCCTCGAGCAGCTTCACACGTTGTGAAACTGCGGATTGAGTCAGGTTCAGATGGCGCGCGGCACGTTCGAAGCCACCTTCCTTGAGCACCGCTTCGAAGGCTTGCAGGCGCAGGTCT